>JANXZS010000014.1 GCA_025355385.1 Acidobacteriaceae bacterium
CGAATCGATCTCCCACTTGCGCTCGTGCACGCCCGGCTTCATGGTGGTTGCATCGTCCTTCCAGTCGCCATAGCGGGCGGTCGCGTAGAAGGCGTTGGCGTAAGGATCGATGAGGATGCAGCGAGCCTGGCGACGCATCAGTCCACGGTACATCTCTCGCAGGTGAGGGTCCTGATGGACCAGTGGCAGATACGGCGTAGTTTGCGCGGTGGAATCGCGCAGCCACATGGCGTCGATGTCTCCGGTGATGACGAAGGTGTCTGGCTGACCCTGAGAGCTTGTGAAGTCGACCGTGGTATCCAGCGTGTTGGGATAGCAATTCTCGAACAGCGCCGTCAGTTTTGGATTGCGAATCTTCTGCGTCACCTGGGCAATGCGCTCTTCAACGGCGGGCGATACAAACTTTCGTTTGCCTGGCTCGGGCCTTCTTGACGGGGACGCGATTGCGCTCTGCGCGAGCGCGGGGACAGGGAAGAGGGAGGGTGCGGCCGAGGCGGAAGCCAGGGCAATCGATCCAGCAACAAAACTACGGCGATCCATCGGAACCTCGTGTGAAGGATTCTTTGCGACCATCCAGAGTATCAACCTCGACGCCGAGTCGCAGTGACGGATCAAGAAATTGCATCGGGGCAGAAAAGAAGGGCGGCTCCTGGAGCCGCCCTTACTCTTATTGGTTGTCGCTTGCTAGTTTACCGTCACCATGATCGCGAGCTGGTGCATCACCGTCGTATTGGTGGAGGATTGAACCGTTACGGTATAGTTTCCGACGGTGGTTCCAGGCGTAGTAACGCCGCCGCCGCTTCCTCCGCCGCCACCACCACATCCCGTGGCTGCGAGGCTGATGAGAAAGAGGAGCGCTGAAATGGCGCGCCAGTTGCGTCGGCGTGCTGGAATACCGAAGAAGAGCATGCACGCCATGACTGCGCCGCTGCCGCTCGCAATCCAGCCGGGGTAATGCACAGCGGCTGTCTTGGTGGCAGTGGTGGTTACGGTAAGAGTCGCGGTTGCGGTTGCGGTTCCATTAATGGTAACGGCAGCCGGGGTGATGCTGCAGGTGGGGATGGACTGCGCGCTGGTTGGACCAGCAGTAAGAGCGCAGCTAAGGTTGACGATGCCGGCAAAGCCGTTGGACGGCGCCAGATTGAGAGTCAATGGTTTGCTCTGGCCAGCGGTCAGGGTAAGGGCTGTAGGAGACGCACTCAGCGCGGCGTCGGTCACGGTAAAGGCTATTGGGCCAGCGCTGCTTGCCAGGTAGCTGGCATCCCCGGAGTAAAACGCGCTGATGTTATGGGGGCCAGCCGGATAGGAGTAGATTGGCACTTCGGCCGCGCCGTTCGAATTGAGATACACCGTGCTGGCTAGCGGGGAGCCATTATCGGAGACAGTCGTGAGCTGACCAGTTCCGAGGGGGGTAAAGGACGCTTGCCCCTTCTGGGAAATACCCATGGGAATGGCGTCGATGGAAACATATGTCCCATAGGGAATGCTGGTATTTTCGACGCTGACCAGATTGCTGCCTTGGATGGTCTTGGCGCTCAGCTGGAGGATACTCGGTTCCGGCGTGACGGTGATGGTTGTTGGAGCGGAAACGCTGCTTGCGAAGGTCGTATCTCCACCGTAGTTGGCAGTGACAGAATAAGTGCCCCCGGGAAAGAAACTGTAGCTGGTAGATGCCGTTCCCGAGGCCAAGGGTAGAAAGCCCAATCCTCCTGCATCCGGACCTGTGTTGCTGCTGAGTAGGCCCACGTCCCCTGTTGGGGTGCCACCGCTACCGGATACGCCTACATCAACGGTGATCGGCGTGCCATGTGTAAAGGTCGATCCACTGAGGGTGAGTGTGGTCGTGCTGGCACTCAAGCCGGCGGTCGCCCAGTTCTTAATCATTGAGGTGGCATCGACGCTGCCCAGGCCGGATGCAAGATCGTAGCCGGGACCCGCGTCGTAGCCAGTCAGGAAGCTATTGCTGCCACAGCTGGCAGTGATGCCACCGGTACAGACGACAGAGATATTTCCGCTGGTGATGTCATGAAAGACGGACGGGGCGGCCTGAGAGAGTTTATAGAGAACGACATTGGCCTGGCCCAGTCGATGGCCAACACTTTGTTGAACCAGCGCCAGCATGCCGGCAAAGGCGGGAGCGGCGGTAGATGTTCCTCCGAAGCCCGACAGGTTGAAGGTATTCGTGGTGGGGTCTGGCACGCAATCCGTGACTGTTACTCCTTGCGCGTTCACAAACTGGGAGGCGCAGACGGCCCAGGTGACGGAGTCCAGCCCATTAGCGGCCAGCAGGGAGACGTCGGGCAGGTCACGCGCGCCATCCTGCGGCGTAACGTTGGTCTGCCACGCCGGTTTTGGGTACACGGTGCTGGCTCCGCCGCCAGCACCCACGATATTCTTATTACCGCTCTTGTCAACTTGGGGTGTGTTCTGCGCAAGCGTTCCATTGACGTTGGTGGAGTCATTCCATGGGCTCTCCGGAATGTACTTGAGGGCTGATCCACGCGTGCCTTGCCGATTTGTGGTCGTGGCATAGGTAAGGAAGCTGGTCGTGAGGTCTGGGTAGTCGGTACCACCGACGGCGATGTTGTAGGGCGTGGAAGCCAGAGCATTCACTCCCAAACCCTTCGAAGCAACCGTGACGGAGTTGGCGTCGTCGCAGCCCGCCGAGCCGGAGTCTCCGCTGGATACCGTGACCGAGATGCCCTGTGCCGCCGCCTGTTCCCACAGACTGGAAATGTAAGGATTGCCGCTAGCGGCGTTGCTGCCAAAGGCGGCTTCGCAGTTGCCGAAGCTGACATTGAGAATGCTGGCGGTATTGTCCTGCACCGCGCGCGCGATAGCGAGAAAGAGACCATCCTGCAGGGTTGTGCTTGCGGCGGTGTAAAGGATCGTCTTCGCGGCCGGAGCGAGAGCGCCAGCTATCTCCAGGTCAAGGAGTGCTTCGTCCTCCGCACCGGTGTGCCCGGGGTCGTTTCCGTCAACTATCACCTGTGGAGTATTCGCAAGCAATCCGAAGATGGCGCGGTAGTTATCGACGTCGGAGGTGTTGATTTGCGAGACGCCCACAATCGCGATGACGACACCAGATCCGTCGAGAGACTGAGTCGCCGCGTAGTTAAGGTTTAGGCTGGAGTTGGGAGTGTTGTAAATTGTGGCCGCGTCTGCGGGACCAACGTAGAGAAAGTTGCCGCCGGAGGTGGAGGTGAGCAACGGCGTCGCCTTCCGCGTGCTGATGTCGTAGATCGCGCTGGGGCCTCGCGTGCTATTCGGCTTGGCGGTGAAGTTGTTCAGGGGGCTGAGGCCCGTAATGGCTGGTGCAAGCGCGGCCGGGATGCTGGGGTCCGTGGTGTTGGCCCAGTGTTGTTCGCCGCGAACCATGAAGCTGTGGATCGACGTGCGAAAGGCGTCCTGAACTTGACCGACGTTTCCAGAGAACTCTAGCGTGGTGCGGCCCTGGGATACATGGTTGACCTGGAATCCCCGACTCTGGAGCCAATTGGTGATGCTCTGGATATCCGCTTCCGAAGGGCCGTAAAGTTTGCCGAACTCCTGCGGGGTTGTGAATTTGTGATAGCTGGAGGAGCCGGGATCCTGAAGAGCGCTGAGGTACTTATCGAGGGCTTGTTGCTGTTCGGCACCGCGCTTGAGGATGAGAAGCATGCGTTCGGCTGGCAGGGAGACGGGTGCGGCTCCGCGATCAAACTCCCTCCGCGCCAGGGGGTGAACATGGCCTCGCAAGGTAACTACTGCCTTCTCATCAAGCGGCGCCGTGATGCGCGAAGGAGTGATGTTCTGAGCCTGCAGGCGCGATAGTCCAGCGAGTCCGGTCGCGAGTAGAGCCACAACGAGGAAGCGACAGAGGGAAGTCAAGGCGGAGATGATCTTCGTAGACATACATGGTCCTGGAACAGCAGATTTTTTAACTGGTCTCTTTACTTAGCTGGTTTCTCTAATAGCTTTCAAAATATACCGTCTCACTAAACAGGGTCGTGGATCAGGGCCGTGGATTACGGCGTCAGGGTAACATTTGCGCGGATGTTGTGCCGGTATTTCAGGAGTAGGCGGGCACAATTATCAGCAATGCTGATGGAACACATTTGGACCGGGCACGCTATTGAGAAGTGCAATTTCAGGCGGTTGCGGGAGGGGAAGTCGGGTGAGCGTGATGCCGTTGCCTTCATCTTTCAGACCTCATGGCGGCCTTCCATTGCACGTGCCATCGTGACCTCATCTGCGTACTCAATGTCACTTCCGGCGGGAACACCCGTAGCGATGCGTGTTATTTTGACTTGGGCTGAACGCAAAAGGTCAGCAAGATAAACGGCGGTAGCTTCGCCTTCGACGGTGGGATTGGTGGCTAGTATGACTTCGTCGACCTCACTGGCCTGTACGCGCAACAGCAGATTGCCGATGCGCAGGTCTTCGGGGCCCACTCCGTGCAGGGGGGACAGCGTGCCGTGCAACACGTGGTAGACGCCGTTATAGCTGCGCGTCTTTTCGACGGAAGATATATTAGTGGGTTCTTCCACAACGCATACCAGTCGCTGGTTGCGGGTGGGGCTGGCGCAGTAGACGCAGGGATCGACGTCGGTGATGTTATTGCAGATAGAGCACAGGCGCAGCTTCTCTTTCAATTCGCGCACGGCGTCGGCCAGCGCCCTGGCATCGTCGGCGCTGGAGCGCAGAATGTGAAAGGCCAGACGCTGGGCGTTCTTGGCGCCGATGCCCGGCAGCTTCTTCAATTCCTCAATAAGCCGCGACATGGGCTCGGCAAATCTCGACAAGCTAAACTCTCCAAAACCGCATCCGTGCCTCTTGCGCTAGCTGAAGATACGTCAATCAGGCGGAAATGATATCTACGTCAGACCGGGAAGATTGAGCCCGCCCAGGACTCCACTGAGGTTCGACTGGACGACTTGGTCCGCTCTACGGCCGGCTTCATTGAAGGCAGCGGTGAGCAGGTCCTCCAACATCTCGACATCGGCAGCGTTGCCGCTGAGGCTCAAGACTGCGGAGGGATCGATTCTGACCTTCAGTACCTGTTTTCGGCCGTTCATGGTTATGGTGACGGCTCCGCCACCCGCGGTACCCTCGACTACCGTCTGATCAAGTTTCTGCTGCACCTGCTCCTGCATCTGACGGGCTTGCTCCAGCATTTCCTGCATCTTCAATGGATTCATCTTCAGCCTCCGGCTAGAGCAATTGCACTCCTACGGTGTTCTGGTACGGGTCGCGAAGTACGGCTTTCCTGTCACAGGCCGTGCTAGGTTTTGTCGCTCAAATCGAGGACGCTGCGTACTTCCGCCTGGAAGAGTTCCTGCGCCTGCCGGACCAGCGGATGCTCAAGAGCGCGTCCATGGGCGCTGCCTTCCACGGTCTTGCGCGCGGGGTCCGATTGGGCTTGGGGATTTTCGCCGCCTCCATTCGCCGGCACCACGGATAGCTTGTGCGTCCAGCCACCGGCGCGCATTGCGCCTCGCGCGATCTTCTCGGCTTCTGCGTTCATGGTCAAGGCGAGCATGGTTTTTTTGATGGCGACTTCGGCCTGAATTGTGGCTCCCGCGAGCGACCATACTCCTGCCGACAGCAACGCCGCAGCGGTGTGATGGCCATTCTTTTCCAGATCAGCGGAAACGGCACAGCGGACCGCATCGAGATCGACGTCGGCAAGGGATCTGGCAGGTGATATCTCGGGAGCGAGAGCAAAGGCGAGGGCTCCAGTGGTACCGTTCTCAACAGAAAGGCCGGTTGACTTGGAGGGCTGTCGTAGCTGTGACACCTCAGACGGCGGGATGGAGGGGGGCACGGGCTGGGACGCAACCTCAGTTGGCGGCAATGGAGGCTGCGGGGCTGAACTGGGAGCGGCGGCCTCAGGATGGACGACGGATTCGACGGTAGTATTGCTCTGCGACGTCTCGCCCCCAGATTTACGATTGCGATCTGCTTCGAAGGGCGAGAAGGACGGCAGCGCCTTTGCCGGGGCAGGGCCGGCGGGGCGTGCGGCAGTGGAAGCCGCTGGCTCGCGCGACGTTGGCGGGAAGAGGCTGCTGCGAGTCGAAGACGGCAACGCCGCCACCTGACGGGCCGTGCCGAGCTTAGCGCCGCCGCCCGCAGGCAGCTGGCTCAGAAACTCTTCGATGGGTAGCAGGCGTTGCAGATGGACAAGCTTGAGAAGGCCCAGTTCCAGGTGGAAGCGCTGTTCCTGGCGATAGTTGAGCTCATCAAAAGTGCGCAGCATCATTTGCAGGAATCGGGCCAGATCCTCTTCGCTGAAGAGGCTGGCGGAGCGGGCCACCCGGGCGCGCTCATCGGGAGAGAGCTGGATGAGTTCGGTTCCTTCGCCGCCGAGCCTTGCCATCAGGCAGTTGCGCAAATAGCGGACAAATTGGCGGGCGAGCTGCGACGGGCTGTGACCCGCGTTGAGCAGGTGGTTGATCTCTTCAATCACGGTCCTGCTCTGGTTGTCGCTGACCGCCTGCAGCAGGCGCTCGAAGACGCTGTTGGGAACGGTGCCCATCAATTCGCGAATCTGTTCCGCGTCGAGCCGGGCTCGCCCATCCTCCATGGGGGCGCTGGCGATGGCCTGGTCCATGATGGAAAGCGCATCGCGCATGGAGCCGTCGCCAGCCTCAGCCAGCAGAGCCAGAGCCGCATCCTCCGCGAGGATATCCTCTGCCGTTGCGATAGTGCGCAGTTGCGTCAGAATGTCATCGAAACGGACAGCGTGAAAGCTGAAATGCTGGCAGCGCGAGCGGATGGTCTGCGGAATGTCTTCCGGCTGCGTGGTCGCCATCATGAAGATGACGTGATCGGGGGGCTCTTCCAATGTTTTAAGGAGCGCGTTGAAGGCGGCATCGGTAATTTGATGGGCTTCGTCGAGGATGTAGATCTTGTAGCGATCGCGAGCGGGAGCGTATCGGGCCGCATCGCGGAGCTCGCGGATTTCGTCGATGCCGCGGTTGGTGGCCGCGTCAATTTCGATCACATCGATAGCATTGCCGGAGCGTATCTCGGTGCAGGACTCACACACGCCACAGGGTTCGGGGGTGGGGCGGCCTGAGGTGCCAATGGCAGTCCTGCAATTCAGGGCCATCGCAAGGATGCGGGCTATGGTGGTTTTGCCGATGCCCCGGTGTCCACTGAAGATGTACCCGTGCGCGATGCGGCCCTGGGCCAGAGCGTTCCTCATGGTCCGGGTGACGTGGTCCTGTCCCGCAACGTCAGCGAAGCGCTGGGGGCGATATTTGCGAGCTAAAACTAAATAGGCCATTGTCTCCAGGGAAGAAGTAGGCAACCATCTCTCGGTTGTGTGTAAAGCGGGTAGCTTGATCAGGGCTGAAAGCAACTCCTCAGAAACCTGATTGTATCTGCTCATCGGCCACCCTTGCTTGCGGGGAAGGCGCAGTGCTGTTTTCACCGTCAAATGGGAGCAGAGCGTGCCATGGAATCAGCGCCGATACCACATCCAGGCGAGAAATCCGGCCAAAATCAACAGCGCGAAGGTGACCAGCAATTGCATTCGTTCGGGACGGCCCATGGAGTCCCGCGAAAGATGCGGTCCGAGAAATGCGATCGAGTTACCCAGCCCGAATGCCAGGAGCGCAGTCACAAAATAAACGCTTAAGGGTACAGGGCCCGGAATCAGGGACAGTAGCAGCAGGCAGCCGCCCACCGCTACTACGTTCATCAGAACCAGCTTCTGCCATAAACGCATCGGGTCTCCGTTTTTGAAGTTTAGCCCTGCGACATCAAGGGCGCCCGCTTTTGTTTCTTCCGCGCAGCGGGGCGTTTGGCTAGCTTACTGGTGGCTGGCTTTGTTGACGGTTCCACGACCGTTTTCTTTCGGGCTGTCGGACTGCGGGAGTCGCGTGCTTTCCTGCCCAACTTCTTTCCCGCCTTCACCTTCTTTCTTGCGCGCGCGGCGGTGCTAACTCGCCGCCGCCGGCGGATTTCGGCGGCAGAGTACATAGTGCCGCGGCACTTCCTCGCGCCACAGTTACAGCGCGCGCCGCCATTCTCGCCGTCGTACAGGTTGTAATCGTAGGTAAGTTCTTCGCCTGCCGCAATCTTGCGGATCGCCCTGATCCATACCCGGCCATCCTTCTCTTCTGTCTCGCAGTTGGGATCGCAGGAATGGTTGATGAACATGGCGGTGCCGTGCCCATCAATCACAATGGAGCCGTCGCCGAGGCCAAAAAGGTAAGTGGTGGGTGAGTTCCGATATCTCTCGTCCGCCAATTCTTTGCTGATGCGAGGACCGGTGTACTCGACCACCAGCGTATTCGAGCGGATCGATGACGTGGTGTAACAGCCGGCTGCGTGAATAGCAGAAGAACGAATGATAAGTGCCATGGATTTCAATAGGATTTCTGGCTGAGTATAACAATTCGCCGAGGTGACTGCATCCATTCCCGCGCGGATGCGTCTAGACTGGAGAAGAACATGATGCCTCTCGCCACTACCGTTTTCGTTTTTGTCCTGCTGAGTGGCGGCCCTTCCGGGGTCCGGTCGCAGGAGCAATCCCATCCTGCGACTGCGGATAAGACCGCTTCAAAGCCAGCGAAGGCCGACGCGGGTGAACCGGCTCGGGAGGGTCCCTCCACAAGCGCAGACGGACAGGCTCCGAAGAAAACGAATGCGGATGACAATCCTTTCCCGCAAGAGCAGTCGCAGAGCGCAGCCAAGGGAGTGGAAGCGGGGCAAACTCCGGCTGTACCCACGGACCTGGCAGGCGACAGTTCCTCGACTGATGCGTCGGGACATCCATCAGATGGCAAAGACGGGACTTCCTCCGACGAGGGTGTCAGTTCCAGCAGAACCAGGCTGGAAGGCCTGGACGATACCGATCCGGACGTGTCGCGAAAAGTAAAGACGACGGTTGCCGAACCAGTTCACAACCCCAAGCTTTCGTCCGAGGATGTCGCCATCGGAAAGATGTATTTCCAGTCGGAGAACTATCGCGGGGCTTACATTCGCTATCGGGAGGCACTATCGTTGGACCCGGAGAATGCAGACGCTGCCTTTGGAGTGGCGGAGACGGCGCGCAAACTGAATCAGCCGGACGAGGCTAGGCAGAACTATAAACTTTGCGTGGACCTTGATCCGGATGGGCCGCGCGCCAAGACGGCACGCAAGGCCCTCGCCACCCTCGCTTCCAGGGGTTCGCGCTAGATATGTTTGTTCAAAGACTGTAGAAGCCCACTCCGCACTAACACTTTTGATCCATTCATTCATCCGATTGTGCTCTTTGCAACCGCCATTCTTAATGCTAGTCTCTGCGACATCATCGAGTTCCGCTCAGACGGAGCGCTATATGCCGACGGAGACAATCGCTTCCCGACGCAGTCAAGATCCCTTCCCGGACCTGCGTTGTACCTAAGTTAAGTGTGGCTAGGTGGCTAGATAGGGACTACCGAAGTATAATTCGGCAGTCTAAGGTCCACACATAAGCGATACAAGAAGCGTCTAAGTTGTCATATTCGGTGAAGGAATCTCATGCATCCCATTCTGCAAAATGTCGAAAGCCAGTTTCGTTCCATCCTGGGGCCGCTGGATGCCGAAGAAACACAGCAGCATCCGAACGGCAATCTCTTGCGCTGGAATGCACAACAGGTCGTCGAGCATCTGATTCTCACGTATGAACTATCGGGCGCGGTTCTAGCCCAGCGGCTGGAAAAGCGGCGCCCGACCGCTGCCCAGCGCACCGGGCTGGAATGGTCTTTGCAGATGCTGGTATTGACCATAGGCCGGGTGCCCAAGGGTGCGCCTGCTCCCCCAGAGACCGTACCTAATCCTTCGCTCCCGCTGAACGGCCACCAGTTAGCCTGGAAGCTCTCAAGCGAAGCAGAGAAGATGGATGAACTATTGAGCCAGTGCCGGGCCATGTTCGGACTACAGAGAGTGGCAAGCCACAGTATTCTGGGTCCCCTCCGCGTGGACCAATGGCGCCGCTTCCACGTGATTCACGGGCTGCACCATCTGGGGCAGATTCAGCGTATTCTGCAGATGGCTCCCGCAAGCCGTCCCATCCGGCAATTTCGTCCGATCCTGCCGCCTTGGGCTTCAAAAGAAGTTCGTATACCAGCGAATCGTACTCCGGCCTAGAAATATGGCGTAGAGCGCCGCGCACGCTAGAAATGCTCCCAAGGGAAGACGGTCCTCTAGCCAGGCCTTGCGGCTGTGTGGCGAATGCCTGACCATTAAGCCTGAAATCCCTACCAATGCCGCCGTCACGACAGCCAGAAAGAAGACCAGTAGAGCGCGCTGGATGCCCATCCATGCCGCGATCATTGCCATCAGCTTGGCGTCGCCTAGGCCCATTCCTTCACGGCCACGAATCGTTTGGTAAAACCATCGAATGAACAGGATGAGCCCGCCTGCGAGCACGGCAGAGGCTACGGAGGCGCCAACAGCGCGCCATGACGAAGAAGGCGAGATGGCACTGGCCCAACCCTGCGGATAGACAAACGCGAAGACGACTCCCAGTACCATACCGGGAAGTGTGAATGCGTCCGGCAGACGCATGGTCTCCGCATCCATGACGGCTAGCCCGAGCAGCAGAAAGCAGAGGACAGCGGTTCCGGCGAAGGCAGTTGTCCATCCAAAAGCAAAGTAAGTGGCTATCCAGAGTGCAGGCAGAGCGGCTTCGACGAGCGGATAGCGGGGCGATATCGCAGCGCGGCAAGTGCGGCATCGACCGCGCAGCAGAATCCAACTTAGCAATGGGACGTTGTCTGACGCCCGGATAAAGGTGGCGCAATGGGCACAACGGGAACGCGGGGTGACAATTGACTTATGCTGCGGCAACCTGGAGATGCAGACGTTCAGGAAGCTGCCGAAGGCTAGACCGAAGAGCGTGACGAAGACAGTCGTAAGCAAAGTCATCTGGGGTTAGCGGCAGTATACGGGGGTGGTGCCGCAAAGTTCGGGTTAAAGTGTAGGCATGGAATCACCGGAGTTGCAGCCCAGAAAGCAGGATCGGCCGGCGACCGCGTTCGCGGAAGCCGTTGAAATCATGGCCCGTTTGCGCGGCCCCGACGGTTGCCCCTGGGACCGCGAGCAGAGCTTTGACACAATCCGAAGATACACGCTCGAGGAAACTTACGAAGTACTGGACGCCATCGAGCGCCGTAACTGGCCGGATCTGCAGGAAGAACTCGGCGACTTGTTGCTGCAGGTACTGTTCTACGCACAGATGGCATCGGAGTTGGAGCACTTCACAATTACTGAAGTGATCGACGAGTTGAACCGTAAGTTGGTTCGCAGACACCCGCACGTGTTCGGGGAAGAGGCGTCGGCAACGGCCGGCAACGCGGTCCAGCGCCTGACGACGGACGGGATTGATTCGGCGCAAGTGTTGCGCAACTGGGATGAGATTAAGCGGGCGGAGAAGGGCGACGAGCGAAGTGGGGAGAAGTCGCGGCTGGATTCCATTCCGCGAGCGATGCCCTCGCTGCTGGAGGCAACGAAACTGGGGTCGCGCGCTGCCAAGTGTGGTTTCGACTGGCCCGAGGTTGAGGGTCTTTTCGACAAGTTGAGCGAAGAAACAGCCGAACTGAGGCAGGCCATCGACGAGGCAGAGGCCGAGCCGACCGCGTTGCGACGGACTGCCGTTGAAGCCGAGATGGGTGATCTGCTGTTCACGGCGGTGAACCTGGCGCGCCGTCTCGAAGTAGATCCAGAGATGGCGCTTCGCGGTACCAATGCAAAGTTTCGCCGGCGATTTCGTTTTATGGAAAGCGCTGCGCCCGCACCGCTGGAATCGCTGTCGCTGGCCGAGTTCGATCGCCTCTGGATGAATGCCAAGGAACTCGAGGGGCAGACGGGAGCGGCGACGGGATGAATACAACTACTGCTGTTACAAATAAAATCCTGATTCGCTCCTGCGTTGGACTGGAAGAGCTGGAGGCTTGTGTTGATTTGCAAATTGAGACCTGGGGTTATTCCGACGGCGACGTGATCCCGCGGCGTGAGTTCATTGTGA
>JANXZS010000046.1 GCA_025355385.1 Acidobacteriaceae bacterium
GAATAACTCCACCTTCGATCTCCAGTCCAACTCCCGCCCCCAGACCAAGCTCGCGCTCAGTCAAGACTAGGAGTTCGCTCGGTCCAGAGGGTGGGCCAAAACAAACCGCCGAAGTAAGCCACTTCATAATGCCGGAATCAGGCGGGTGCCACGACGAAAGAGATCCAGGAAGCCGCTGGCCACAAAAGCAGCAGCAAAGTCTTTCTTTGGCGCGGTCGGGGTAAGGAGAGATGGTCCATCAAGAAAACAATGTGGTAAACAATTGGGGCCTCTGGTGAGAGGCCCCAATTAACTGTTGATGATAAGGACCAAACTATGGACCAACTCGGCAGGCCAGGCCCATCGAGGCGTTGATTACGCGCTGAACGTCCACAACCGTGCACAACGTATCTTGGTCCAGGTCAGCGTTGGTGCAAGCAGTCTCTCCAAGGGATTGGCTGACCGCTACCGCAACGTCTTGATTGTTGATAACACCATCTCGGTTGAGGTCACACGTTGGCTTGGTTACTGATCCAGAGTAGGACTCATAAGCTCCGACATCGTATCCAGCCCCTTGGGGGCGTGTCACCCCCAAGAAATCGGTAGTAACTGCCGTGTTGATTCCTACATCGATAGCAGGGCTTCCGGACTGGAGACCAAACGCAAAGCCCGCAGGGTTTGCCAACAAGGGATTACTGGTCAAACTCCCGGTTGTCCCGGAAGGAGCGCCACTCACCCCATACCATACATTCCTGGTTCCGCTCACCAAAGAGGTCGATTCATTCGAATTTACAAAGCTCTCACCACTTAATTGATAGACGATATTGTTGTCCGCCTTCATCGAAGTGTATGGAGCCAGAGCTCCTGAATCTGAGGTCTTTTGCCCTCCGCAATCGTAAAAAGTGTTGTTATAAACCTTGACCGGAACGGTAGGGCTCCCACTGGATCCTGCTACGACACAAGAGTAGTTTGAGCTTCCGTTGGACGGGTCAGGCCCTGTACCAACGTGGTACACAACGTTGTTGTAGGCTTCAACTGTCCCGTTATTGGGGTTCACCGTCGAAAAGTTAATGCCATCGCAGATGGCATCATGGATTCTATTATTAAATACATGAAGGTCGAATTGATCGCTACCACCCGTTGAGTAAAACTGAACTGCTCGGCATCCACCGCTGGTCGTGCTGTGGTAAGGATTGGGTGCAACTTCATTCCACCCCAACCAGACGTGGTTGGAGTTAGTTGTGAAGTAAACGGCATGGTAGTACTTGTCGATCGATCCGGCCTGGTCGCCCACATTATGAACATAGTTTCCATAAACAAACAGATTCGTGTTTGTATCGGTGTGCAAGCACGCTGACTGACCGCTGCCGAGAGGGCAACTAAAGTCGTTGCCAATCACGCGCCAGCCCGCATTGCCCAGGAGGTCCATTGCTGCGAGTCCGCGCAATGTGAGACCTGCGAAAACCCAGTAATCCATATTCCCGGAAACTGCGGGCGTGCGAACTCCATACGGAACGCTCGTCGTGCCTATAGTTGCTGTCGCTCCTGGGTAAGCGACCATCGCAATCGGATTCGTCGCAGTTCCGCCCGACGTAATGGCCAACGAACCGTTGTAGTTGTCAATCGAGCTCTGGGTAACGCCGTTCTCGATATAGGCGATATCGCCAGCTTTCATGCTGGATTTCGCGTTGGTGATTGATTTCCAGCATGAAGGGAAATTACCGCTGCTACCATCGCTGCCTGATGTTGAAACGCAGTAAATATTCCCGGAGCGGACGGTAAATGGAACGGTATTAGAGATACCGCTGGCAGTCGTGACCTTGATACTGGTAGCTCCCAGCGGCGTGCCTGCAGGCACTTGAAAAGTGAGCTTCTGATACCAAAGCCAAGACGAACCCCACAGCTTATAGTTGGTAGCCCTAACTCCACCAATCGTGACGCTACCTGGGGCGGATCCGAAATAGTTGCCATACAGTGTGACATAGGCGCCTGCGCTGTTCTCGCCGCCGACGGCCGGCCCGGACGTGATGTCCGAATAGAAGATGTTAGGACTTTGTGCATTTGCGAACGCACTGCTCAACAGTAGAAAGAGGCATGCAAGTGCGCTCAAAAGAAGGAATTTATTTATCGATTTCATCAGTTGCCTCCCGCTGCAAGAATTTCACAGATGCTGAAGTTATATTGATCCGACGTCGGCGCCACGTCCATCAGGGTTATAGTGGTGCCACTTAGAGGTACTGGCCCATTCTGCACCTGGACCCAATAAGTGTCCCCAGTGGAGGAGAAAGTCTCGTGAACGAGGCTCTGTCCGCTAGCAGGTATGCGCGCGACCGCATTGTCGTAATCGTTCCCCGAACCTACAACCATTGAGTTGTTCTTTGTTGTAACCAGCGTGGCCGAGGGTGCCCCACTGCTGTCATAGCCAGATCCGATTGCTCCAATTGCCCCAGAGCCGTTCGTACCCGAGGTGTCAACCCCGCTTAACGTCATCACTTCAATTGTAGAAACAACGCTCTGTGACAACGTGGCCGAGACGGAAGCGCCATTCAATACATTCGGTGCAAATGCGCGCCAGATTTCTGATGTACCCATCTGTGCGTTTGTTCTTGCCACGAGTGTCCACGTCAAGCCCCCACCGGAAACGCTCTGCACGGTGGTGTTAGGCGAACCAGTAGAATCTGCGGAGATGAATGCCAGCAATAACTCGTTCTCGTGGTTCGTAGTTAGTCCAGGACTGGAGACAACGGTGCTCCGTGTGTTCTGGTCCAAGCTGGTGCGCGCATCCATAACGATGCCACCTGAGTTGGTAGTACTCGCTTGAGCTGTGAAATTGATCCCGGTGATGTTCGCGCCGTTCACGGTAACCTGCCGGCTGGATGGCGTAAACACCAGTCCCGTTCCGCTGGGCGTAAAGGTATATTTCCCATTAGGCAATGCCGAAAAGCTGAAGATGCCGGAGCTGGCTGTGGTTGTCGCAGCAGTTTTCGCACCCGTTAGCGAAACGTTGATTCCTGCGCCAAGCGACGTTGGGCTGACCGTGCCTGTCGCGCTCCACGTCGACGACGAAGCTGAGGTCACCGATAGAGGAAAGCTTTGTTTCATTCCGTTGGCACTCGCAACCAAGGTAGCGTTGTGGGTAACTGTAACCGCTGGAGCGTTCGCCGTGAATCCAACCCTGGTTGCAGTAGCCGGAACCGTGACCGAACCGGGAAAAGTTACGATATTCCCCGCGGGATCGGTGCTGCCCAGACTTACCAATACGCCACCGGTCGGCGCTGCAGAATTCAGCGTTACCGTGCACGAAGAAGAGCCCGGCCCAACAATCGATGAGGGAGTGCAGGAAAGCCCACTCACACCGGGGAGTGTGGTGGTGGCGGGATTGACCTGAAGGATCAGCGATTTGGAAATTCCGCTGGCGCTAGCGTTGACGCTCGCAGAATGTGTGGTCGTCACCTGAATGGCGCTCGCCGTGAATCCAACGCTTCTTGCACCTGCCGGAACACTGATCGAGGCTGGAACTGTAGCCACGGGATCACTGCTTGTCAGGCCAACTTTCAATCCCCCGGTTGGCGCCGCACCCGTTAAGGTAACCGCGCAGGCTGCCGATCCTGGACTGGCAATCGTTGTTGGATTGCATGAAATTGCGCTAAGTGCGGATGTTTGCGGCTGAAGAGTAATCGTTCCAGTGGACCCGATCGCTGGCGTTGCACTACCGGTCCCATCAGTCGCTATTGCCCCGCTGACAGGCACAGCGATGGAAGTAGCCGACGTTCCAGATGCCACCTGCAACGAAACGGTCGCGACTACTCCGGATGCGACTGAAGTGTTGTCGACTCCAAAAAGAACGCATTGCGTGCTCCCGGTGCTATCAAAACAAGAGACGCTCTTCCCTGCTGCACTTCCACTTGGACCTACAGTTACCGCGACATTGGTAATTGTGCCGGCGGGATACCCTAGCTTCCATTCCAGGCCTGCTGGTGCTGCACCACCTGTATTTGTCAAGGAGAGATTCAGGCTGACACTACTGCCGGGATTCGCATTGCTGGAACTTAATGTGAGTGCTGCTTGCTGTGCTATCGCTGCATGAGAGCAAAATACCAACGTAATGAGTCCAAAAAATGTGAGACCTAAGTCCCAAGTTTTCAGTAATTTTCCGTACAACATTGTGGTTGTGGCACCTTTCTTAGATAATTCAATGCAGACATGTCGCGACATCCCGGGCTTTCAGGAGGGTTGGGCGCCTGAATTTGCAATTTGATTAACAATGGTTGCACGCCGATTACCATTCCGCGTTACTTTTGCGCGGTATATGTAAGTCTTTACATTCCTGTACTTGGGGGTAAATGGCGCATAAGGTCATTTCGCCTACCACTTTTGGGGAGCGGTAAAAAGTACGGCTTGGTGAAAGATTTCCCTGATCCGTAATGGGCTGTATGGTTTAGCTGTTCATGAGTTGTCTGCACGGGTATTGACGAGATAGTAAGACCTTGTAGTATTTTAGTGCAGACGAGATTTTACCGAGAGAGGGTCGGGCACTTCGCCTCGAGAGACCGGACGAGTCTAGTAGTACGTCTTGAGCCCGATTTCCCTCAATCGGTGAGCGAGCTGCGACAATGCCAACGATCACGGTAGACGTATCCAAATGGCGTTACAGATGGATGTTGCGATTATCGGGGGCGGAATTGTCGGGCTGGCAACCGGACTTGAGTTGACGACCCGTTTCCCCGACATTTCTCTAGCCATAATCGAGAAGGAATCAGCACTCGCCGCCCATCAGACAGGCCACAACAGCGGAGTCATCCACTCCGGCATTTACTACAAGCCAGGTAGCCTGAAGGCTCGCCTTTGCATTGAAGGAGTGGACGCTCTACTGCGGTTTTGCCAGCAGAATGCCGTGCCCTACGACATTTGCGGCAAGGTGATAGTCGCAACCACAGAGGGCGAGATTCCTCAGCTCGAGGAGTTATACCGGCGCGGCCAAGGCCATGGATTGAAGGGGCTTCGCATGCTGACGGGCGACGAGATCCGGGAGATCGAGCCCCATGCTGCCGGGATACGGGGCGTTAAGGTGCCGAGCACTGGTATTATCGATTACGCCAAAGTCGCGGAAAAATATGCGGAACTCATAGTCAGCCGAGGCGGGATGATCCACCTCTCGCATAAGGTTATCGGGCTTACCCGTTCCGCGGGTTGCACGGTGGTCGAAACCACGCATGGGCCCATCGAGGCGCGACTCGTAATCAACTGCGCGGGTCTGCAGAGTGACCGCATTAGTCGTATGGCGAAGGCCAGGATTAATCTCACGATCGTGCCATTCCGTGGCGAATATTACGACATCGTTCCGCAAAAGCACCACTTCGTCAAAGGACTGCTTTATCCGGTTCCCGACCCGCGATTCCCGTTTCTGGGCGTTCACTTCACTAAACGAATCGGCGGCGGAGTCGAAGCGGGTCCCAATGCGGTCCTTGCCCTCAAGCGGGAGGGATATTCAAAGACATCTTTTGTCGCGGGAGACGTCTTCGAATATGCAACCTTTCCGGGCTTCTGGATTATGGCGGCAAAACACTGGCGAATGTCGGTTGGCGAATACCACCGCTCGTGGAGCAAAGCGGCATTTGTGCGAGCCTTGCAGCGACTTATGCCGGAGCTCGGCTCAGACGACCTGGTGCCGGGTGGATCTGGAGTTCGAGCCCAAGCACTAGGAATCAACGGCGCGTTGCTAGATGACTTTCACTTCGTCTACACACAGGGCATGGTCCACGTATGCAACGTGCCGTCGCCTGCGGCTACCGCATCGCTTGCCATTGGCAGGTACATTGTGGATACCGTGGTGCAGCACGAAGGATTTCAAACCACCGGTCTCCGGAACACGTAGTGCGATACACCCCACTGGCGGCCGCCGTCGTATCCCCAGAGCTCGTCGCAAGCCATATAGAAGATCCGCCAGCGAACTAGCCACTTCATGGCCTCCACCTTGCGCTCGCTGCGGTCGAGCCCTGCACCGTAGCTGGTCTCGAAGAGTGCGATAATTTCCTCGCGATTTGCATCGGTATTTTGCAGCCAAGCGCGCGCCGTCTTTTGATAGTGGGTTCCGCTCAGCAGCCAGTGGTCATCGAGCCGGAGATCGCGCTGGAAGTTAAGTAGCAGCGTGTCGCTGGGCATGATGCCGCCGGTGAAGAAATGTTCGGCGAGCCAGTCGCTGGCATCGCGCACCTCAAATGGGTACGAGAAGATGCGGTGGGTAAAGATGTGCACGAACAGCAGCGCTTCAGGCTTCATCCAGCGCGCGATGCGTGACATCAGCAGCTCATAATTCCGCATGTGCTCGAACATCTCCACTGATACGACGCGATCGAAGGGTGCGTCGGTGTGACCAAGCGCGTCAAAGTTGTTCATGTCCGCGGTGACGATCCGCACGTTGGGAATGCCCCGCTCGTGCATGCGTGCCTCGATGAACGCACGCTGCGAGGCGGAGTTCGAGACGGCGAGGATGGTGGAGTGGGGAAACTGCTCCGCCATGAAAAGCGTCAGCGAGCCCCAGCCGCAACCAAGTTCCAGGATACGGTGGCCGTTCTCGAGCCGGGCGCGCTCAACGGTGAGCCCAAGCATTGCCTCCTCAGACTGATCTAGCGATTGACAATTGGCATCCCACAGGCCGGAGCTGTACTTGAGCCGCTTTCCGAGCGTGAGCTCAAAAAAACGTGTGGGAACTTCGTAGTGCTGCTGGTTGGCCTCTGCCGTCGAGAGCGCCAGCGGACTGGATCGGAGCTGCGCGATGAGCCGGCGCTGGTACTCGCTCTGCTCCTCGACACCGCCGCGTGCCTCTTCCCGCAGACGTTGAGCCATCAGGCGGCGAATCTGCATACGGATGAGACTGTCGGGCATATGGCCGCGCTCCAGCAGGCCGGTCGAGAGCTGAACGGCGGCGGAGTTCAGCCTGGAGCCGGAAGCCTGGGTTTGAGCGGCGGTCGTCATTGGTTCGTTCCTCCGTGCTGCGTGGAATCTTTAGGAAACCATGGGATGAATGGGCTGGTCGTTTTCTGGTAGTCGGCGTAGACCTGACCCTTGCTGCGAAGTGACTGAGCCTCAGTAGCAGGAATGCCGGTAACGCGTAGCAGAAAGAAGAGCATCAGCAGCGGTGAGCTCCAGGCCAGCCACCCTAGGTGCGCGGATTGTGCGAAGAGAGCCCAGCCGATCCAAACCAGCCACTCGAAGAAATAGTTGGGGTGGCGGGAGTAGTTCCAGAGCCCTTCGCGGCAAACGTCTTTTGGACCGGCGTGGCACTTGAAGCGCGCCAGCTGGGCGTCGGCGATGCTTTCGCCTAGAATCGCGACCAACCAGATGAGGATCCCGGTAATCTGCGCGGCGCCAAGTCCGGTCCGCACTGAGGTGGAGCCGGCGCAAACGAGCAGAAATGGGATAGAAAGAAGGACGTCTAATAATGCCTGAGCCTCGAAGAAGAGGAGAAACTTCCACGCGGCCCCGGTACGCCACTGTTGTCGAAGTTGCTTATAGCGGCCCTCTTCCGGTTTGCCGACGACGCGGCGAAAGAGGTGGGTGCCCAACCGTGCAGACCAGGTCACGGCCATCGCGGTGATGGTCCAGCGAGGAATTGAAGGTCCGCTGCCCAGCGCACCATAGAGTATTGCGAGCAAACCTAGACCGTAGGCCCAGCCGATATCGACGATGCCTGCATTGCCTATGCGCAGATGAATGCCCCAGAGCACTAACATCAACAGTGCTGCCGCCGCCGCCCCCAGAAGCGCAAGGGCCAGGGCGGAGTGAATCATGGAGTCACCGCGGTTTCGCGGCGGCGAGCGAGTGTCTGGGCCAGTCGAGTGGTTAAAGGAAGCAATATGCGGTATAGCGACAGAAGCGCGACCGGCGCGAACACCAGCCAGGCCACAATGCCATGCAATGCAAGTTTGCAAAGCATATGCAGCGCCTGGAGCTGACTCTGATGAAAAGTCGCGATCATCTGTTGCAGGGAAAGGCTGGTGCGGTTTGTGCGCAGGATGAATTCTCCGGCACGTATGAAAGGGACGATGAGGGCAAGCTGCGCAGGGTAAATAGCGTAGTTCACCAACTGCACAGCCGGCAGATTCAGCCGGAAGAGGAGTGCGGCCCCAGCGCACAGAAGCGTCGTGGTTCCCATGATCGGAAACAGTCCGCAAACCACGCCACAGGCTACACTTAGGGCTATCTTCTGAGGAGTGATGCCTTGACGCAATAGGGCGAGGACTGGGTCGAGGAGCTGGCGTTGGACAAGAGTTGTCATGGAATCAAATCAGTGCCTCGTGGTGAGTACCGCGGATGCCGGCTCCTCGGGACGAAGCCGGAAGAGCTGGAGGAGTACATAGCCGGACATGGCGATATTCCCCAGAGACATGATCAGCACGAACCATAGCAGCTTGGCCCACAAGGCCCGCTCCTTGAAACAGACCCAGACGAAAAACGTTATAAAGCCGAAGTAAGCATCGACCAGCGTGGCGCAGGCCCAGGGGCTGGCTTGCCAACTAAACTCATTTGGCGACAGCAGCAGCGACTTATGGGACTGAATATGGGACGTCATCACAATCATTGAGATGAAGATGGCACCAAACAGGATTTTCAATAGGAGCTTCACGATCTTCTTCTCCGATCTACGCGCAGCATTTTCGATCAGGCATCGGTCAATTAGGTATGAGATGCAAAAGCGGAGCCGGGTGAATTCTGCAATGTTACTTCCACCTCACGAATGCGGTGCTGGGACTAGCACCGCACTGCGCCAGCTTTGCACATCTAAGTGTTCAGCAACGTGTACTTTCAATGAGCACTTCGGAAACGGTCATGTTGCTACCGTCAAAGCCCCGTTGAAGCATTTGAAGGCGCAGTGATAATTTACTGGGATAATCAGAAGCCTTGTTTAAATATCTGGAGACATGGCAGCAATGGCAGAGGTTGAAAGCATCCACGAAAGCGTTTCGCCAGAGAGTACTGTGAAGCCATACCGCTTCGGCGCGGTGGTCCTGTTTGCCGCAATCCACCTGGCGTGCGTGGGTGTGTTTTTTCTGCCTTTCCATTGGAAGTACGTCTGGCTGGCGGTTGCCCTGTACCTGGTTCGCATGTTCGGAGTGACCGCGGGCTACCATCGTTACTTCAGCCATCGGTCGTTCCGTCTGAACAGGCCGATGCAATTTGCACTGGCCTTTCTAGCGGAGACCTCATCGCAGAAAGGGGTACTGTGGTGGGCGGCGCATCATCGCTTCCATCACCGGACGTCCGATACGGAGCGGGACATCCATTCCCCTGAGCAGGACGGCTTCTGGTGGGCGCATGTGGGCTGGGTCATATCCAATGACTACGATGAATACGACCCGCGCCTGATCCAGGACTTTTCCAAATTTCCAGAGATCAGGTGGGTCGACCGCTATTTTTGGGTGCCCCCCTTGCTGCTGGCCTCGGCGCTGCTGGCGTTCGGCGGACTTCCGGGGCTGCTGTGGGGATTTGCGGTCTCGACCGTTATGCTCGCCCATGGAACCTTTGCCATCAACTCTCTTGCGCATGTGTGGGGCACGCGCCGGTTTGATACGCCGGACCATAGCCGCAACAATTTTTTGCTGGCCCTCGTCACGTTGGGCGAAGGCTGGCATAACAACCATCACAAGTACATGTACGCCTGCCGACAGGGACTAAGGTGGTGGGAGATCGACATCACTTATTATCTGCTGCGGGGACTTCAAGCGATCGGCATTGTGCGGGAGATCCGCGGGGTGCGTCTGCCATCCGAGTCTCACAGCAAGCCATGAGCCGGATCGCAATTATTGGAGCGGGAATTTCCGGCATGTCCGCCGCCTATCTCCTAAGTCGCAAGCACGAGGTCTGGCTCTTCGAGCGCGAAGCGCGCCTGGGAGGCCATACTCACACTCACAGCATTGGCACGAGCCGGGGCCCTCGAGCTATCGACACCGGCTTCATTGTGCATAACGACCGCACCTACCCGAACTTGGTGCGGCTGTTTGCCGAACTGGGTGTGGAGCGGCAGAAGAGTGAAATGTCATTCGGAGTGACCGATGCGTGTAGCGGCATGGAGTACAGCAGCCGGGGGCTGGCCGGCTTCTTCGCCACGCGACGGAACATCTTCCGGGCCGCGCACTACCGCCTATTACTGGAGATTGCACGCTTCAATCGCGAATCGACCCGGGTGATGGAGCAGGGCGTCGCGCTGGAGAAGACGCTGGGCGAGTATCTCCGGGAATACAGCTTCAGCGAAGACTTTGCCCGACTATACCTTTACCCCATGGCGGCGGCCGTCTGGTCGACCTCCCTCGATCAGATCGAGGAGTTTCCGGCAACCACACTACTGCGGTTCTTTCTCAATCACGGCTTACTGACGCTCAACGGGCATCCGCAGTGGTACGTGGTCAAGGGCGGCAGTTCCGCGTACATTGATCCGCTGACCGCGCCATACCGTGACCGCATCGTGACCGGCGCCGCGATTCGCTCGGTCTGCCCCGGGCAGTACAGTCGGACCATTCATTTTGAAGATGGCACCGTGCAGAATTTCGATGAGGTAGTGTTCGCCTGTCATGCACCCCAGGCTCTACTCCTGATCGGCGATGCCAGCGAGACGGAGCATGCTGTCCTGAGTTGTTTCCGAACCAACGAGAATGTGGCATCCCTGCACACCGATGCAGCATTACTGCCAAAGGCTCCGGCGGCCCGCGCTTCGTGGAATTATTATCTGGGGCGGCAATCCTCTGCGCCCACTCTGACCTATCACATGAACCGGCTGCAGTCGCTGGATACGCCGGAGGAGTACTGCGTCACACTGAACGACGCGGGTGTCATCAACCGCAAAACATTGCTGCACGAGATAACGTACTTCCACCCGCTTTTTACGCTCGATGCGGAACGGGCCCAGCAGCGGTGGGCAGAGGTGAGCGGCGTACGGCATATGCATTTCTGTGGCGCTTACTGGTTTTACGGATTTCACGAGGATGGGTTGAACTCCGCGATACGGGTAGCTAAGTCGCTGGGAGTGGACTGGTAAACAATGATCGCATCAGGCATCTATGCAGGCACGCTACGGCACCGCAGGTTGCGGCCGCGGCGGCACGAGTTCACCTATCCCATCTTTCTTGCGCTCCTCGATATTGACCGCCTGCAGGAGCTGATGTGCATCTCGCCGATGGCGAGCTATGACGGCAGAAATATCATCAGCTATCAGGAGCGGGATCACTTCGGCGACATCAAGCTGCCGCTGAGAGAGCGGCTTCGCCTGGATGCGTTGAAGAACGGCATGTCCGCGCCCGATGGACCGGTATTTCTGCTAACGCATCTCCGGACCTTCGGCTACAACTTCAATCCGGTCTCCTTTTACTACTGCTACCGGGATGGCGCGTTTGATTCCATGATGGCCGAAGTGAACAACACCTTCGCCGAAACACAGAATTACTGGCTAACGGAGCAGGCCGAGGTGCCCACGGGCGCGGGCAAGCGATATCGCTTCGACAAGAGCTTTCATGTGTCGCCCTTCATGCCCATGGAGCAAAGTTACGATTGGACTTTCACCGTGCCCCAGGACGATCTGATCGTCGAGTGCATGAACTTCGAAGGCGATGAGCTGGTCTTCGATTCAACACTAAAGCTGGAACGTCGCGATTGGACGCGACACGAATTGCACCGTGCCATCGCGCAGTTTCCGCTGATGACCGCCCGCGTGATCGCGGGGATCCACTGGCAGGCCGTGCGGCTGATGTGTAAAGGAGTAGCAAGCGTCCCGCATCCGGGGAAGGGACGCTACAACCTGCGAAATACGCGAGAGTGGGGAGCATCATGGAAGTCACACTAGACCAAGCATCCGCCCGGCGCGGACTGACGGAAAAGCTCTTCTACGGTTCGCTCGAAGGCATGCGGGAGTGCTCCATCGAGGTGCGGCATGGCGCAAGCACGCAGACCTTCGGTGACGCCGGCAATCCGCTGAAAGCAGTGATTGCGATCGACGACCAACGCTTCTTCACGCGAGCAATGTTGGGCGGAGATATCGGCGTCGGGGAAGCATACATGGATGGCGATTGGTCTTCGCCGGACGTAGTCTCCGTGGTGCGCGCGGCCGTCCGCAACATGCCACAGCTCGATGCGCGGAACCGCCTCATCTCGAAAGCGACGCGCGCATTCAACCGCCTGAGGCACATGCGCAATGACAACACAGAGACTGGCAGCCGCAGGAACATTGCTCACCACTACGATCTCGGCAACGAGTTCTACGGTCTCTTTCTCGATCCTTCCATGGCCTACTCCTGCGCCTATTACCAGGGCGCGAACGATGCGCTGGAAGCGGCCCAGGAACGCAAGTTCGAGGTGATCTGCCGTAAGCTCGATTTGCAGCCTGGCGATCATCTGCTGGAGATCGGAACGGGCTGGGGTGGATTTGCCATTTATGCCGCCACTCACTATGGCTGCCACATCACCACAACCACCATCAGCAAGGAACAGCACGCCTTCAGCGCAGAACGCTTTGCCCCGCTTCGGGCTGCGGGCGCTCGAATCGAACTGCTGTTTGAGGATTATCGTAGGCTCACCGGCGCCTTCAACAAGCTGGTAAGTATCGAGATGTTTGAAGCAGTGGGGCTGAAGCACTACGACGAGTTCTTCGGTGCATGCGACCGTCTGCTGACACCCGACGGCAAGATGCTGTTGCAGACCATCACGATGAATGAACGCCACTTCCGCCCCTACCTGCAACAGAGCGACTGGATCAAGAAGTACGTCTTCCCAGGCGCGGAACTGGCTTCTGTGGCAGAGACGCTGCGTTCGACCGCGCGCGTTGGCACATTGCAACTGGCAGAACTCGAGGAGATCGGCGAGCATTATGCCATTACCCTGCGCGAATGGCGGCGCCGGTTCATGAGCCAACGGGCTGAAGTGCGCTCTCTCGGATTCGATGAACGCTTCATCCGAATGTGGGAGTTCTACCTGGCTTACTGCGAAGGTGGATTCCTGGAGCACTACATTGGCGATGTGCAAATGCTGTTCGCAAAGCCCGCGGCTCGCAGGACAATAGGCAGCTCGCTCCAGGCGCGGTAGCGTTCGCTCGCAAACAGAGTTTTAAGCGCCTTCCCCGTCGTGATTGTAAGGGCGGTGAAGCAGACACTCAGGATTGAGACGCACGCCGAATCCCGAACTATCGGGCAGCTTCATGCACCCGTTAATTGGGACGGGCTCATCAAGCAACAGCGGCGCAAACATTGGGGTGACTTCGTCCGCGCCGGGCGCCATCAGAAGGAACTCCGCATATGGGCTGTTGTGCTGCGTGATGACGAAGTGATAGCTGTACACACTCGAGCCGTGGGGCACGACCAACACACCTCGCTTATCCGCGAGCGCTGAGATCTTGATAAGCTCCGTGATGCCTCCGCACCACCCCACATCGGGTTGGAGAATATCGGCACACTCCATCTCCAGTAGCATGCGAAAACCCCAGCGCGTGGATTCATGCTCCCCCGTAGTAACAAGCATGCCATGTGGCACGTTCCGGCGGAGCTCGGCATATCCCCAATAGTCGTCGGGCAACAGAGCCTCTTCAATCCATTTCATTCCATGCTCCGCTGCAGCATGCGTAAGCTCGATGGCATAGTTCAAGTCGAGACTCATCCAGCAGTCATACATGAGCCAGAAATCATCTCCTGTCCTTGCCCGCATCTCCGCCAGAAGAGCCAGGTTTTTGCCCATACCCTCTTCCCCCTCTGCCGGACCATGATGGAGGGGCATCTTGCCGCCGATGAATCCCATCTGCTGCGCAAGGTCGGGGCGCGCGCCCGTCGCATAAAAGACCAACTCATCGCGAACGGCTCCTCCGAGCAGGTGGTAAACCGGCTCCTGCCGCAGTTTGCCCAGCAGGTCCCACAAAGCGAGATCGATGCAGCTGATCGCGTTGATTACCAGCCCCTTTCGTCCATAGAAAAGAGTTGAAAGATACATTTGCTCCCAGATGATTTCGATGTCCGCCACGTTCGCGCCTTCAACAAAGCGTGACAGATGCCGCTCGACGATCCAGGCGGCGGGCTCGCCTCCGGTAGTCACGGCGAACCCGACGACGCCGTTGTCTGCTTCTATCTCGACAACCAGCGTCCCCAGCACGTTTAGTCCGAAGGACTGTCTGCTGTTGCGATAGGCGGGAAATTTTGCCATGGGTGTTGCGATGTGGTCGTCAATCCAATGCCCCTTGCTCTGATCGTGATAGTCGCCTCCTCCGCCGCGGGTTACATAAGCGCGCACCTGACGAATAGTGTTTTGTGCCATCAGAATCTTGCTCCCCTCAATCAAATGTTTCGATCAGCTTTCGCTTGTTTCTGCTGATGGATGCAGTTTCTGCCGGCTCACAAAACCGATGAGCAAAGCACCGATCAAAGTGGTACCGGCGAGAACATATAGGCCGGCGCTCTGCGACCCAAAGTGCACATCAGCCCACACCTTAATATTGGGGGCAACGAACCCGCCCAGTGCGCCAAGCGCGTTGATCATCGCGATTCCGCCAGCAGCCGCATTGCCGGCCAGATAGCCGGTGGGGAAAGTCCAGAACAGGGGTTGGACCGCGATGAAACCTGAGGCAGCGATGCAAAGAGCAAGCAGCGCGACGGTTGACCCGTGGGTTGGAAATGCAGCACTGGCTAGTCCGGCGACGGCCATCGTGAGACGGGCAAGCAGGCGATGGCTGTGGTAGCGATCAGCGACACGCGGCAACCACAAAACTGTCGTGAGCGCACAAATCCACGGGACTGCCGACACCAATCCAACCTGCAGCCCCACTGACCTACCCAGGAGGGTAGCAATCTCGCTGGGCAGGTAGAAGACAACTCCATACACGCTCATCTGGATGAGGAAATAGATCAGCGCAAAGCGCATGACTCGGACGTCAGCTAGGACCGCGAAAAACACCGACGGACCATGCGCGCGCCGTTCTTGCTCTTCAGCGGAAAGTTCTGCCAACAATGCCGCCTTCTCCGCTGCAGGAAGCCAACCAGCGTTTGCGGGCTTATTATCGAGATACCAATAGGCCCATATGCCGCCAGCGACCGCGAGTAGGCCTTCGACGAGAAACATCCACTGCCATCCCTGCAGGCTACCCTTTCCTTGTAAATCAAGAAGTACACCCGATAGCGGCCCTCCAAAGATGAAGGCAAGCGGCGCGCCCAGATAGAACAGACCCAGGATCTGGCCTCGCGAACGATTTGGAAACCAGTAGGTGAGATACAAAATTACGCCGGGGAAGAAGCCAGCTTCGGTCGCACCTAGCAGGAGGCGCAGGAGGCAAAAAGACTTCTCGCCAGTTACAAACATTGTTGCTGCCGATGCAAGACCCCAGGTCACCATAATGCGAGACATCCAGACTCTCGCACCGACTCTGTGCATGATCAGGTTGCTGGGCACTTCAAGCAGTGCATACGTCAGGAAGAATAACCCAGCCCCAAGCGCATAGCCTGCCTCTGAAATACCTGTCGATCTTTGCAGCGCTGGTTTGGCAAATCCGATATTGGCGCGATCCAGGAACGACGCGACATACATTAGCAATAGGAAAGGTATCAATCGCCTGCGGGCGAGGGCGATCGCCCGATCCAGCGGAAGCACTGGGACGGCCATGTTACTTTTGACGCCCGACTGCTTCGGTGTATGAACTCACGGAATGCCCAGTCAATCGTACGGCGACTAAAGAGCGGGTGCGCTCCCGTGTTGCAGATGCACCCGCAATTATGGGTGAAGAGTTGATGGCGTTTACTGCGGGGCTACAGAGGAAATCTGTACGGGCCCGAGGAGTCCTGAAGGCAACAACGGCGAGTTGGCCTTGTAAG
>JANXZS010000049.1 GCA_025355385.1 Acidobacteriaceae bacterium
TTGCCGGCAAAGGAAACGTGCTGTGGCAGACCGGCGAGCAGTTCACACGAAGCCGCAGATACGTGGACCAGCATCATCCCATCAATTTTGGGCGAACGGTTCGTCAGTTACAGCCTCAACGACAAGCCTAGGAGCTATAACGAACAGTATTCGATATCTCATTACGCGCCGACGTCGCTCGGACCGTATTAAGGATCCCACGGAGAATGTCAGTCGGGCTGGGCGGGCACCCCGTCACGGTGTAGTTTACTGGGAGGATGTTTGCCACACCGCCGCGGCTCGCATAGCTTGTCCCAAAGATGCCACCGCATGCCGCACAATCGCCCACCGCGATGACCATCTTTGGATCTGGTATCGCATCGTAGGTGCGCTTCAGTGCTTCTTCCATGTTCACCGACACCGGTCCGGTTACCAGTAGCAGGTCGGCATGGCGTGGACTGGCGACGAACCTGATACCTTCGCCTTCAAGGTTGTAATAGGGATTATTGAGTGCCTGGATCTCCAGTTCGCAGCCGTTGCATGACCCAGCATCCACATGGCGAATACATAGCGCGCGGCCAAGAATTCCCAGCAGATTCTTCTGCAGGATGCTGGATGCGGGAGAGGTATTGTCAGCATCCGGTAGGGGCTCAGTTAACTGGCCGGTGCGCAGGATGCGTAATAGGACGTCCAACATGTTTACCTCACCCGTCTTGTCCGCTGTAGGACAGGTTGAACGATTTGTTAATCAGGGGAAAATCCGGGACGATGTTTCCCAGGACCGCATACTCAATCAACGGCCAGTTCTGCCACGATGGATCGTGTGCATGGCAGCGCCGGATAGTACCATTCGGGCCAGTTTGGAGAGCAATTAGTACGGGTCCACGCCATCCTTCAACGAGGCCAAGCCCGAGCCGCTCCGGCTCCGCAGCGGGAATACACCCCTGTATCGGGCCGGCTGGAACCTCCCGCAGTAGGGCGTGGCACAGTCGAATGGATTCGAAGATTTCATCGAAGCGCACTTGGACGCGCGCCGCCACGTCACCTTTGCTTTCGATCACCAGATTCGGTCCCAGCTTGTCGTAGGGCGGCCATGGATGATCCACCCGGAGGTCGCGAGAAATACCCGAGGCGCGGCCCGCCAGACCAATCGCGCCAAGCTGTTGGGCTACGCTTTGCTCTAACCGTCCGCTTTCTCGGAATCGATCCTGCAAGCCATCGTGCTCGTCGTAAATGGCGCGCAATTCAGCGACGGCGCGCTGCAAAGTGAAGTAGAAACCGACCAGCAATCCGTGCGCATGATCTGGAAGATCGACCGCCACGCCACCCGGCACTACATAATCAAGCAGGTATCGTGCTCCAAAGATCAGTTGATTCGTCTGCAACAAATCTTCTTTCAGTCGCGAGAACTGGGTGAGTCCAAAAGCGAAGCCGGCATCGTTGCCTAGTGCTCCAAGATCCCCAAGATGATTGGCGATGCGCTCATGCTCGAGTGCAAGGGCACGCAGCGTTGTCGCTCTGACGGGGCAGCTTCTGTCGGTTATGGACTCTATAGCTGCGCAATAGGCCCACGAGAAAGCCACTGCGGAATCGCCGGAGATCCGGGCCGCTAGCCGATGACCGGTTTGTTGCGTCTGTCCCTCGAAGCATTTGGCGATGCCCTTGTGGGTGTAGCCGAGGCGCTCCTCAAGACGCAGAATCTTTTCGCCCACTACGGAGAAGCGGAAATGGCCAGGTTCGATCGTACCGGCATGAACCGGCCCCACGGCGATCTCATGCACGCCGTCTCCGTCGACGGGCACGAATGCGTAGGGCCTCGAATCGATCGGGTACTGGTGTTTGGCATCGACGTCCCGCCGTAGCGGAAACAGTGCCTCCGGCCAGCCTTCATGGCGCAGCCAGTTGCGAGTGTCGCTCTCATCGGTTGCGATTCCCAGTAGGTCATACACTGCGCGTTGCATCCGCGCTGCGGCTGGAAATGTGGTCGCGAGGCTGGGATAGGTCGGTGTGAGCGTCTCTGCGATCTCGTGCTCGACCACCAATACGTCATGGGCCAGTAAATAGACGGCATAAATTCGAAAGCAGTGGTCCCGGTCACGATCATCCGCTCCCCACATGGTGAGAAACTGCACGTCCGAAGCCCGCAGAGCTCGAGCAACCTCAAGCCACTGCTGGCGATCAACGCTCACACGGCGGGCAGGCATGTTGGCAGCCAGCAGAGTAAGTTGATCCTTGATAACGTCAGGCCACATGCGCGTCACCCGATCAACCGCGCGGCTGCGCGAAACCACTCAGCCAGCGGGGGTGGCATATACACTCCCAGTGTAAGCACCATCGCCAGATGGACGAAGACCGGTACTAGTGCCGGCGAATGTGGTAAAGGCCGCGCATCGCTTTCCCCAAAGACCATCGGCTGGACGCGCCTGAAGATACCGGCGAATGCCACTCCCAGGGCGATCAGAAGAAAAGGAGTGGACCAGGGATGCTCCCGCATTGCGGTAGTGAGAATCAGAAATTCGCTGGCAAACACCCCAAACGGCGGCATGCCAAGAATTGCGAGTGACCCCAGCATCAGCCCCCACCCAATTGTTGGACTGATCACCACCAGGCCTCGGATACCATCCATGCGTTGTGTGCCCGCCGTTTGTGAAGCGTGTCCCGCCGCAAAAAAAATGGAAGACTTGGTCAGCGAGTGCACGGTCATGTGCAGCAACGCCGCAAAATTAGCAACCGGGCCGCCCAGACCGAAAGCGAAGGTAATGATGCCCATGTGTTCGATCGAGGAGTATCCGTAAAGTCTTTTGATGTCTTGTTGCCTCCAGAGAAAGAAGGCGCCCAGCACCGCCGAAAGCAATCCGAATCCCATCAGCATCTGGCTGGGAAGTGAGGAACCGATTGATCCTTCGACTAGAATCTTGCAGCGGATGACAGCATAAAGTGCCACATTCAGCAGCAATCCCGAGAGTACGGCGGAGACCGGCGTAGGACCTTCGGCATGTGCATCCGGCAGCCAGTTATGTAAAGGTGCCAGGCCAACCTTCGTACCATATCCAACCAGCAGGAAGACAAACGCCAGCCCCAACACCCGTGGTTCCAACTGACCCTTTACGGCGTTGAGGTGTGTCCAAAGTAGAGCGGTCATGCCTTCGCGCCCCAATGCCTGTTCGGCGGCAAAGTACAACAGGATGGTGCCAAACAAAGCCTGCGCAATGCCTACGCCGCAGAGGATGAAATATTTCCAGGCTGCCTCCAGGCTGGCGCGCGTCCGGTAGAGCGAAACCAGCAGAACGGTCGACAGCGTTGCCGCTTCCATCGCCACCCACAACAATCCCATATTGTTGGTCAGCAGGGCAAGAAACATTGCTGCCATGAAGAGTTGATACATGCTGTGGTAGAGACGCAAGCGCCGTGGATTCAGGCGCCCGTGTTCCTCCTCTATGCGCATGTAGGGTCTCGAAAAGATTGCAGTGGTAAAACCCACGAAGGCGGTTAGAGCGACCAGAAAAACATTGAACGAATCGACCAGGAACTGCTCATGCCAGGCCAGCATGGGCCCATGGCGAATCACGCGCAACACAAGCAGCGCTGCGGCCAGCAACGTTGCGAGGCTCATGCCGACATTGAGTTCGGCGGCGAAGCGGCGCGCCCCGAACAAGGCCAGCAAGAGTGCCCCGAGCAGCGGCAAACCCAGAACCAGTAGCAAATCCACTTCAGTCCTCCCTCAGTGCTTCGAGGTTACTTAGATCGAGGCTCTCGAACTGCTCTCTGATCTGGAAGAAAAAGATTCCAAGAATGAAGACGCCAACCAGAAGGTCGAGAGCGATGCCAAGCTCGATAACCATGGGCATCCCATAGGTCGCACTTGTTGCGGCGAAGAACAGGCCATTTTCCATCGCAAGAAATCCAATCACCTGCGTAACCGCCATGCGGCGGCTGATCATCATCAGGAATGCGAGCAGGATAACGGCGAGGGCTATCCCTAACGTGTTGCGCGTGATGGTTGTCGCCATCATGCTGATCGGCTGAGCCAGGCCGAAGGCAAAAATTACCAGCGCCAGACCCACCAGCATCGTGATGGGGATGTTGACCAATGGTTCGCTGTCCCAGCGAATTCCAAGCCGATGTATCAGTCGATTGAAGATCCAGGGCAGCGCAATCACTTTTAGCAGAAGTGTGAGTGCCGCCGAGTAGTACAGCTCGCGAAGGCCAGCACTGTAGGCGACGATGCACGTGGATACAAAGAGGATCACGCCCTGCAATGCAAACAATGTAATCAATCGTTGCGTGCGCCGCTGCGAAAGCATGGCAAAGGAAATCAGTAGCAGGATTGAAGCCAGCAGTTTCAGCAACTCGGCGATCAGATGAGAATGATGCATCCTGATTAAGCTCCCAACAGAATATGAACCAGCAAGCCAAGCACGGCGAGCAGAAAGGCCATCGCCAGGTATTCGGGTGCGCGAAAGATGCGCAACTTCGCTGACAACGCTTCGACCAGTGCCAACGCGGCACCGGCCAACAAGAGTTTCACTATCAACACTGCAACCGCTAGCAGCAGAGCTAAGCCGCCGTCCGCGCCATGCGTCGCTATACCCCACGGAATAAACAGTGCGAAGCCAATGCATGCGTAGTTGAAGAGCTTCAAATCGGATGCCCATTCCACCAGCGCCAGATGGCGCGCAGAATATTCCAGCACCATCGCTTCATGGATCATCGTGAGTTCAAGATGTGTGGTTGGATTGTCGATCGGGATGCGCGAATTTTCCGCTAACAGCACCATCACAAACGCTACTGCCGCGAACGTCAGGCTGGGATTCATCGAAAGTGGATGTGCCGAATAGGCCTCCACCAAACTTGGCAAAGCCGTACTTCCCGACAGCAGAAACGCGTTGAACAGCACCATCAGCAGGGCTGGCTCGGCGAGGAATCCAACCATCATGTCGCGGCGTGCCCCCATCGTGCCAAATGCCGTCCCAATGTCCATTGCGGCAAGCGACAGAAATACACGCGCAGTGGCGAAAATGCCGATGAGCGCGATGGCGTCGGCCACCCGCGCGAATGGCAGGTCAGTGGCGATGGACGGAATGATGGCCGCAGCCAGGACCATGGTGCCAAACAAAATATAGGGTGTCGCTCGAAACAGCGGCGACGCATCCTTCGCCAGCGCGACGTCTTTGTTGAAGAGTTTGCGCAGCATTCGGTACGGTTGCACCAGTGGTGGTGCGGAGCGACTTTGCAGCCACGCTCGGCACTGCGCGATCCACCCGGCAAACAGCGGCGCCAGCGCGACGGCCAGCAATACCACGCTGAATTGGCGCACCAGCGAGATCACGCCCATAAAACAAACACCAACAAACCAATCAGGGTGAGGAAGCTGTAGAGCAGGTAGGTGGCCAGCCTTCCCCCTTGCAGCGTGCCAATGGCGTTCGAAAGATGCTGCACAGCGATCTCAATCGGCTGGTAGATCGCACGCCACAGACGATCCTCGATGTGAATCCGATAATGCGGAGAGCAGTCGGATGGGGAAGGCGTATCGCGCTCTATCCGGAAGAAGGGTCCGAACATATGGAGGATCGGTTGCCCGAAACCTTCCGCGGTGTCCTGCATCCGGGAGGTCTGCCAAGGATAGCCGCAGTCCCACGGAACCGTCCGTCGCACCCGTCCGTGCGCCAAGACGCGCACAAGGACATAGGTGATGCCAACCACAACAACGATTCCGCCCACCAACACCAGGCCGCTGTAGGATGCCTGAGCGGGTGCAATCGGTGCAATCCACCAGAATGGTGTACTGACGTTCACCGCCTGACCCAGCAGTGCGCCGGTGACCGACCCCGCCGCGCGGAGTGCAATCTTCGGCAGCACGCCGATCAGCACACAGCCAAGCGCCAGCCATGCGAGACCCAGGCGTTCCAGCCAACCTGGATCATGCGCCTCAGCCAGCGAAGCCTCTCGCGGCTGACCAAGAAAAATAATGCCGTAAAACTTCACCATCACATAGGCCGCTAAAGCAGCGATCAGCACTAGCGCCGCTGCCCCCAGCGGAACCACCATATTCAGGAATGCATGCGGAATCTGCGGGGTGAACAAAAACGACTGCAACAATAGCCACTCGGAGATAAAGCCGTTGAGTGGCGGCAATCCCGCGATCGCAAGCGTACCAATCAGCGCCAGCGTTGCCACCCATGGCATGCGCCGGATGAGCCCGCCGAGTTTGCCGAGACTTCGATGATTGGTTGCATGCAGCACTGAACCGGTCGCGAGAAAGAGCAGACTCTTGAATAGCGAGTGGTTCAAGGAATGGATCAGCGCTGCCGTGAGGGCTAGGGCCGCAAAGAGACGTAGGTTGAACGCTTCGAACAGAATCGCGAGACCAATGCCAGCAAAGATAAGGCCGATGTTTTCGATCGAAGAATAAGCCAGCAGGCGCTTCATATCCGTCTGCACTGCGGCAAAGATGGCGCCGAAAAGCCCAGAGAACAGTCCCACTATGAGCACCAGGACTCCCCACCACCAATATCGAATGTGCAGCAAATCGAAGGTTATCCTCAGCACGCCATAAACCGCCGTCTTGAGCATCAGTCCGCTCATCATGGCCGATACCGGTGAGGGGGCCGCCGGATGCGCCTCGGGGAGCCACACGTGCAGCGGCACTAGGCCGGCCTTGGCACCGAAGCCCACAAGCGCCAGCAGGAATGCGGTGGATGCCCAGAACGGCGTGAGCCGCGCGCTGCGCATGGAGTCAAAAGTAAATTGCCAACTGCCGCCTTGCAGTACGCCGAAACTCAGCAAGATGCACAGAGCACCTACATGCGCGATCAGAAGATACAGAAAACCGGCTCGTCGGATTTCGGGAATTCGGTGCTGCGATGTCACCAGGAAATACGAACTTAACGCCATCGTCTCCCAAGCCACCATGAAAAAATAGGCATCGTCGGCAAGTACTACGAGGGCCATGCTCGCGAGAAATGTGTGATATTGCAGACAATGCAGACCAGGCGCGGTACCCTCCCCGGATCGGAAGTATCCCGCAGCAAAGATTGAGATCCCGGCCCCGGCTACACCCAGCAGTAAGAGGAAAAATCCCGAGAGCGCATCCAGGCGCACATGGAAGGGCAAGTCGGGTAACCCGAGCGGAAGAACAGCAACCTGCGGAATGTGGGCCGCCATCAATGCAATCCCACCCAGGAGCGCAACTCCGAGTGCAATCACCGCTCCAACGGGGAAAAGTACGGCAGCAACCAGCCCCACGCGATGCGGTCGAAGCAGGCCGGCTAGTCCAAGAATCAACCAGCCCAGCACCAGGACCAGCAGCAAATGCAGATCATGTAGAGAAAGCGTCAGTATGCAACGGAATAATAGACTGTAGAGGCTCATTGATGAACCCCTGCGGGACAGTCTTGTCGCAAATCAGTCGTCACAACTTCCCGTGTCACCATGGCAAGACCGCATGTACTCCCCAAGCGCGGGATCCCTTCTAGAGCTGACGAAGCATTTTCCGCACTCCAACTAGCTGCTTATTGAAAATTTTCTTAGCTACGTCGAGCAGGTGAAATATTTCCGGATCGGCGACTGAATAGAGCACATTCAGGCCTTCTTTTCGCGTAGTCACCACATTGCGGTTGCGCAGGACCGCGAGATGTTGAGACAGAGTGCTCTGTTCCGCACTGAGCCGCTCACAGAGAGCATTCACGCCCGTCTCGCCCCCCCGCAATTCGTCCAGGATTCTAATGCGTAAGGGATGTGAGAGCGCCTTGAAGAACTCCGCCTTGAGAACGCTCAACTCTGGCATACTTATATTGTAATAAACGAATGTTAGGATGTACAGAACATAAATCGCTGCCGTTGTGAAATCATTCCTGCAAGAGAAGCAAAACACTGGCGGCCATGCGGTTGAGACATCAAGAATGGAAAGTCTTGCGACTGCGATTGAAGCGGTGATTCGTCTAGCTCTAAATCTTCGCTTGAGCTTTCTTGATTAGCTGATCGTATTTGTCCGGGCGGGGCTGCAGGAGAGAATCCGCAATCGCTCTTCGATACCCACCGGCATAAATCGAGTACATGACCGCGAGTGCGCATCCCACGCCAAGTGAGAAACCAAAAAAGAAGCCCATCGCGATATTCAGGAATGTCATCTACTGCCTGCTTCCCTTGTGCTCTAGTTCAACTCGCGATAGCGAGTTAGGATCGGCATGCCGAGCGAATTTACAGCACATGAAAAAGTCGGCCATCAGTTGGTTTATCCAAGACACGTTTGTATCTGAAAGTGTTTATGTCATTCGAATGATATGTTCCTCATAAGCAGTTGAGGAACTTTAGGAAGTCGGCTCGCTAGATTCGATGCGCAGCGCGCCGAAGCCTATCCATCACCGCGCTATCCGAGACCTGCGAAAAGTCGCTGTAGAATTCGCCCACGGCATTGAAGTAGGTCGGGTTATATAGACAGATCAGTTCTTCCACCAGGGACCTTAGCCAAATGCAGCTTGAGCCGGATGCTATGGGGACGGCGACTATCAATTTCTCTACGCCCATCTGTCGCAGCGCATGGATAGACGCGTACATGCTGGCTCCTGTAGCGATTCCGTCGTCCACCAGTATTACAATTCGTCCCCGCACGCTGAGCGCCGATGGATGGCCCTGATAAAGGATCGCGCGTTGCTGCAATTTTTGTCGCGCATCGTGGGAAATGCGCTCAATTTCCGCTTCAGATATGTTCGAGGCCCGGATTACTTGCTCGTCGAGAAACCGGCCATCGTCGGCCACGATGGCACCAAATGCCAACTCTTCCCGGCCTGGAACGCCTAGCTTTGCACAAAGAAACAGATCCAAGGGCGCGTTGAGTGCTACTGCTATTTCGAACGCAACGGGGATACCGCCGCGTGGAATTCCCAATACAATCACATTCGCCAGCTTGGCGTAGTGTTTCAGTTGCTCTGCCAGCAGGCGGCCGGCTTGCTCCCGATCCTTGAATACCATTGTCTTGCCTTTGTTGGCTTCCGCAGACCCCATAGAGGTAGTTCAAGAAGTGTGTCCCGAACTTTGCGCTTTAGTCGTGACGGCTGGCAAAGTGAAGGCGCCCCTCAAGGATGGTTCCAAAGTGTTGGAGACCAGGACACGGGGCGTTGTAAAACCTCGTGAAGATGTACTGGATCCCTCACACTCGAACCATTAGATACCTTTGCACCCGTCGGAAGTAGTTCGCTAGTCCGGTCGGCGCAACTCAGACTTAAGATCCAGATTACGAACTAATCGGTGCAAGTATTTGGGATGGATGCTGAGCAACCGCGCCGCTTCGGGATAACTCCCCTTCGCCTCTCGAATTGCGCACAGGATAAGCTCCTTTTTTGCCTGGGTAAGCACATCGTGGTATCGTGCCCCGGCGAGCCCTGTTGCCTGCTCGTCGAGTATTGCATCGGGAAGATCTACAGGTAGGATCTCCTCGGTGAGTCCCAGCACAATCGCGTGTTCGATTGCGCTCTCCAGTTCGCGAACGTTCCCAGGCCAGCTATACCGCATCAGGAGTGCCCGCGCTTCCCGCGAAATCCCCTTGAACGGACGCTTGCTCTTGCCAGCGTACTTTTCAGCAAAGTACAAGGCGAGCAATGGAATATCCTCGCGGCGCTCGCGCAAAGGCGGAACAGTAATTGAGACGACGTTAAGCCTATAGTACAAATCCTGTCGAAACTCGCCGGATTTGATTGCCTGTTCCAGATCTTTGTTAGTTGCAGCAAGAACTCGTGCCTTGAACTCGAGGGAACGGTTTGCCCCCAGTCGCTCAAACTCCCTTTCCTGTAACACGCGTAATAGTTTCGCCTGCAACAACGGAGCCAGGTCGCCAATCTCATCCAGGAACAGGGTTCCGTCCTGGGCCGCCTCGAGCCTTCCCAACTTCACACCCATTGCGCCAGTAAATGCCCCTCTTTCGTGCCCGAACAATTCGCTTTCCAGCAGCGTTTCGGGGATGGCGGCACAGTTGATCGCGACGAAGGGTCGGTCCGTTCGCAAACTATTATTGTGGATCGCGCGTGCCACCAGTTCCTTACCCGTGCCGCTTTCCCCTCGTATCAAAACGGTGGAGTCGCTTTGCGAGACTCGCCGGATGAATTTGTCCACGTTGCCCATCTGACGGCTTTCGCCGACCAGTTTACTATCCGCCTCAAGCAGCTCTTTCAGTCGATGGTTGTCGCCACTCAGTGCATCAAGTGCAAGTATGTTTTCGAGCGTTACCGCGGCGATTCGAGAAGCCACGCTGAGGAAGTGCACGTGATCTTCGTGGAACGGAGAAACGGCTTCGGGCGAAGTGAGATAGATAACGCCGATGGTCTTTTCCACTGCTACGAGTGGGACGCAGAGCACACTTTCAGTATTGCTCGAGTCTGCACCAGTACTTCTGAGGATGGCCGAGCGCTCCCAGAACGCTCGGTATACAAGATCCTGCTGGACCGTAATCGGAAGTTGATCTTCAGCATGGCGGCTCCAGGTGCAGATTGAGATTGGATCCTCATCTGCGTAAGTCCGCAGGACGATAGCGCCGTTCTCCGCGGGGATCACTTCGAAGATCAGCTGTAGTAGTTCACGTTGCAAAAGATCAAGGTCACGAATGGAATTGATGACGTTGCTAATGCGAAACAGCGCGGCCAGATCACGCGCCATGTGCCCAACTTCGATCCCAAACGTCGGAAGCATTGCTGACTGATCCACTCCAGTTATCCTCGGTTCGGCAGCGAAGGATTTCGACTCCCAGGCGCAAGTAACGGGAATCTTCATCCCTACTATACGACGAGCGCAAGGCGGCGGTTCCCCTCAGAAACCCTGTAACCGGGTTCACTACCCTGCGCGTGGCGCACTCACCCCTATAGACCGGTTTTCCTCGGAACGGTTTCATCGGGTTTTGATATACGTCTGATACGGCTTGAGCGCTGCCATGGAATTATTGTCAAAGGGCTCCCGTACTAGATTCCGCCCGTCGATGCGTCTCGGCCTTCTCGAGATCTTGGGCGCTCTCTGAACGGCCAGCGAATAGTCGAGGGCTTGTCCGATCAGTCGGCGCGGAACCAATCGATTACTTCTGGTATCCGTTCAGATACCGTCGGTTCGCGACTGAATGCAAAGTCAGGCCAGACGCCATTCACTACCAGGCGGTATCCCGTTGCAAATACACAGAAGAGATTAATCAGTCGTGGCCCGAGGGTGGCGTCGAGCCTTTGGCACTGCGAATGCAATGTGTCTCTGCGTACGAGCACCGTTAGCAACGACCTCCAGTATTCCGGGCATAGGCAAATCAAATTCAGTTCGGGTTCACTGTGAGAACCTCCACGAGACGGTCGCAAGATAGTGCCGTGGACAAGGAGACAGTATGAAACGGATCATCGCAGCAGTCGCACTATTCGCCGTAGCGAGCCTCGTCACGGTCACTGGTGTATCGGCACAAGAGCACCCCATGAAGGTAACCGTTCCGTTCGACTTCACCGTGGGCAATCAGCTGCTCCCACCCGGGACGTATAGGATCACCACCTCAGCAAGCTCCCATCAAGTACTAATCGCGAGCAGAGGTAGGGGTATTTCCGTGCTTGTTCTTGGCTCTGCCGACGATAAGTCAGCGGGAGAACGCGCCAAGGTAGTCTTCCACAAGATTGGTGACCAGTATTTCTTGAATGAGATCGTATCGAGTGCATTCAACAGTAGCGCTTTGCTCCCACCTTCCAAGCTCGAGACGAGAGCCAAAATGCAAAACGCCTCGCTTCAGAGCGATGTGAAGACGATTATCGCAACGAAGTAGTACAGTGCATTTGTTTGGTGGGCCCGGGGGTAATCCTTCCGGGCCCACTTTTATTGCACCGGGCGTTCGGGCCAGATGTTGCTGTCCGTTTCAAATCCATCTGAACCTCCCTTATCCTCGTGCCATGACGAGTGAGCGTGGACAAACGCAACGTAAAATCAATCCGTATGCATCCAGGCGTGGAATCAACGCGTCCTTACAAGTAGGATGAAAATGCTCTCGGAAAGCAGCAGCGGACTTACATGTTCCTGACCACTATCTAGGGACTGCTTGGTCTCTTATTTGTGCCGCCAGCGGCCAACGCGGCGTTGACCCCAGAGACAAAAGCGGGATACCAGAAATACATAGCGTCACTTGAATTGCACCTTACGGCGCAGAATCATTCAGAAGGCGACTACCTGTGGATCGACCGGGACGGACATCGTCAGCAATCGGTTAAAAACGGTAGCATTGCCACGGAACACGTTAACTCCTTCTCGGTTCCCGGAGGAATGATCCAGCATTGGATCGGCGGTGTGTTTCTTCCCGGAGCGACGCTCGCTCAGATTGAGCAAGTGGATCAGGACTACGCAGACTACGGCAAGATGTATAGCCCTGAGATTACCCAGCCCAAAGTTCTCTCACATCAGGGAGATCATTTTGTAGTCACCTACCGCATCACGAAAAAGAATTTTCTGACCGCAGTGATGGACACGGTTCACGCCATCGACTATGTCCCTGTGTCGTCGCATAGACTTACGATCCAATCGCGGAGCGAGTCCGTGCGCGAGGTCAAAGATCCCGGGACTCCGTCCGAGCAAGTCCTTGCCGAAGGCGACGGCGACGGATTGCTGTGGGCGATAAACTCCTACTGGCGGATGCAACAGCGCGACGGCGGTGTTTACGTGGAGTGCGAAGCCATTACGCTCAGTAGAAGCGTTCCCTTCGGAATGGGAGCATTGATCGATCCGATCCTGCGGTCGTTTGCGGAGGAGTCATTGAAGATGACGCTGGAAGCCAAGAGGCGGGCCGTCGAGTCGAGTCGGTGAAGAAAATCTGCCAGAGAAAACGGGGGAATGCCAACCCTCTATGCCATCTGATCAGGCCCCGGCAGTATCCAATCTCTCCTGTTCGTGGCACGACCTTTAGCCGCGGAACTTCGCGAGGGCAATCAATGCCTGGTGGTCAGCGAAATCCTAGTCACGCTGGCACGCGGGAAGGTGTAGCGAAAATTCTCTCCCACCTTGGCTACGTGTTTTGCAGGCACAACCGTCTCCGGATCCATTTCGGTGTTGACAGCATATAAATCCTCAGAATTCAGCGTCACCGTGTCCGCGCTTGTCTGAACTTTGATACCTGCCAGAGAAACCTCGCTTAGGATGTCGCGGTCCAGACTACGATTCACGACGAACAGTGTCACCTGCTTCTTGTCTCCGCTAGTTGTCGCGGTGACGTCGAGATAAGGAACGTCGGCGATCTCCGGCACGCGAGTGATCCCCTGATGAACGCTATAGCTGCCGCTATCAACCGTGGCTGGTAGCAGATGATCGGCCGCTGCGGTGGAGTACATCTCGAATACATACGCAGCAGGCGTTCCATAAACACGCCCACGTTTTTTCCAGATCCCCGCAAACTCGATCACACCCGTCATATCTGAGATAGGTACGTGGTCAGAAGAGCGCAGCAACATGTTATACATGGTGCCGGTCGTGATAGCTCCGGCAACATTGTCCCATCGGGAGGTCGGAGTGCCATCGCCGCTGGCCCATAGCCATTCAGTGAATGCCAGGCGGGTGTGTCCCTTGTTCGGAGTGTCGTCAATCTGTGCCTGCATCGCCTTCAGCCGGCGTTCGAGTTCGGCCGTCATAGCGAAGGAAGATTGAGCCAGAAATTCGGGCGACGGGTTGCGCAGCTTGACCTCATCCGTCGTCACCACAAAGTGTGTGGAGAGATAATCCTCTGTGCCGGGAGGATTTGTGAGTTGCGCGGCGTTCCACTTCTCGTAGGCGTCCGGATCCTGGCCAGTGGCGATCAACCTTGCCTTAGGATCAGCCTTACGAATCGCCTCGCTGAATTCTCTGGTGCGCGGAGCCAACTGCTCGAGCGTAGGCGATCCGGTGTTCCAGTTGCCCCACAGCTCATTGCCCAACTCCCATAGCAGTCCCCCCTGCTTGTCTCCCCAATGCTGATTGATGTAGCTCACCCACTCCGCGGCTTCCTGCGGCGTGCCCGTGCCCAGGTTCACAGCCACCTGCGGTTCGGCGTTGACCAGCCTGCAGAACTCGAGGAACTCGTCGGTGCCGAAGGTGTTGTACTCCGGGATGCCCCAGGCAATGTTGGGCATATTGGTGCGCTTATCAATCGGCCCGATGCCATCGCGCCAGTGATAGCCCGAGGTGAAATTGCCGCCATAGCGAATCAGTGGAGTATGCATATCGCGAACCATGCGAATCATGTCGGGATCGAGGCCGTCGATCGCGTCAGCCGGCATGAGCGAGGCTTCGTCGATCAGAATGCGCTCATCGTCCTTCACTGCGAGAATGAAATCGGCGGGCTCAAGAGAAGCCAGCGTCCCTTGCTTCAGTGTGAGATCGACCGAGTACCTGGTCCACTCCTGAGCTATCGTTGGGACTGTCGATTCGGCTAGAACTTCGCCGGAATCGCGATTCTTCAGCGCAATAATGAGGCCCTGCGCGCCATCGAGATGCTTGGCATACACGCTAGCCTTGTAGATCAGCGCCCGGTGCACAGGCAGGTAGACCTTCTGCTTGATGCCGGTCTGCTTGCCAGGCAGCCCCATCATGAAAAAGGATCGCGACGAATTGGCGGCATCGCCATAGCGGTACTCGTAGCGATTCCCCTGATTGGGCTCCAGCACCTCCCATGGCAGTGGAGCGCCGAGTTTGGAGGAACGCCCAAGCTCAGGTCGCTCATGCAGCATATTTCGAACATTGCCCGGGCTCCAGAGCCCCGCTTCGAAGCTTGGGTTCTCCAAAATTTCTGCCCACAGACCGTTGTACGTGGAGTTGCCAATCGGTTCGAGAAACGTGCCAAAGATCGTTCGCGGGATGGAGCGCTCGTCGACGCGCGCTGCGTCCACTTTGATCTTGGCGATCGCTGGAATTGGATGATCTACGCTGATTTGAGCCTGGGTGGTGGCAGTCGCAAGGAAAATGAAAAGTGAGAGGACTATTGAAGTTCTCAGCAAGGAGGACATTGCCATCTGTTTCGCTCTTTTCGTGGGGCCGCAGCTAATCAAATCGACCTGGAACCGTGCGACTTCGGACTCGCTTTGGACCGCAAGGCGCAACGCTCTACGATGCACAACTGCCAAGGATAATCAAAAAGTGCTCGCCAAGTATTAGTAGCTAAAAGTAGCACGTGACAAGTAAACGGCGAAAACAGCGGGGAATTCTCCGAGACGGACCAGTTAGTTGAAGATTGTGACGCGGCCCTCTGGGCGCGGGCATCGCGAAGGCTCGTAGATCCCCTGAATGGCTACATGCCGCTTTGAGCCCACACGCCTGATACTCAGAGGCGGGCGCGTTCGCCCAGTCCCAAAGCACCCGCTCCCTCCCGCTGCGCATGTAAAGGGTAGAAAATTGTCCCTTACAAGAGTATTTTCAGAGAACATCCCGTGAATCCCGTCAGCCAAAGGGCCTATGTCCGAAACCGTCCAGGATCGAGTAGTTAGAGTCATCGGCACAACCCGTCGCATACCGCTTGAGAACGTGCGGCCCGATAGCACTTTTGAAGAACTGGGAATCGATTCTCTCGACCGCCTCAACATCTTGTTCGATTTAGAGAGTGAATTCGACATCGAAATTGACGACGAGGAGGCGAAGAAAGTAACGAATGTGCGGGAGATGGTTGCCGGCATTTCGCAGCTATTAGCGGCGAAGGAAACGGCTTCGCCTGAAAGTTGATATGAGGCGGGTAGTCATCACAGGGATAGGCGTTATCAGCTCGATTGGGCTGAACCAGCACGAATTCCTGTTGGCGCTCCAGACCGGACGCTGCGGCATCGGCCCTATCGATTGCATCGACGAGAGTCAAGGTCAAGTGCGATTCAAACACGCCGCGCAGGTGCGCGGATTCGTGCCGGAGGCGCTCTTTCCAGCGAAGGATCTGGCCTTTATGGATCGTTTCGCACAGTTCGCCCTGGCCGCGGCCCAGGAGGCAGTAACTCAGTCGGGCGTCGAGTGGACGCGGGATTTGTGCGAGAACTCGGCGATTGTTACCGGCTCCTGCATGGGTGGCCGCGGTGCGGAGGAGGCCGGTTACTGGGAGCTCTTCCATAATATGAGGACTCGGGTTCACCCCCTGACCATTCCTCTGGGCATGAGTAATGCCGGTGCCAGTCATATCTCAATGAAATATGGGATACAAGGCCCGGCATATACGATCTCAACCGCCTGTGCCTCCTCTGCCCATGCAATCGGCCAGGCTTTCTGGATGGTCCGTTCCGGTATTGCTCCGATGGCCATTGCCGGCGGTAGCGAGGCGCCCCTTTTCTTGGGAGGACTGAAGGCCTGGGAGGCGATGCGCGTGATTAGCAAGGACACCTGCAGACCCTTCTCTGCGGATCGCAGCGGGATGATCGTGGGCGAGGGCGGTGCCATGTTGCTATTGGAGCCGCTGGAGGTGGCTTTAGCACGCGGCGCCCGCCCATTAGCTGAGATTGTGGGCTTCGGCATGTCTTCCGACGCCAGCCACATCACCCAACCCACCCCGGATGGGGCTGCGCGCGCAATGCGCTCAGCTCTTCGCGATGCCGGGTTAGCACCAGAGCAAATCGGCTACATCAATGCGCATGGAACCGCGACCGAGGCGAACGATCGCACCGAGACTGCCGCAATTCGATCCGCTTTTGGCAAACATGCAGACCGCCTTGCCGTCAGTTCGACCAAGTCCATGCATGGACATACGCTGGGTGCTGCGGGAGCACTGGAGGCGGCTGCCAGCGTGCTCGCGCTGCAGCATGGCATGCTACCGCCCACCATAAACTACACGACGCCAGATCTTGCGTGTGATCTCGATGTCATCCCCAACGAATCGCGAAACGTATCCGTCGAAGCCTGCCTGTCCAACTCGTTCGCCTTCGGTGGCCTGAACGCGGTATTGGCGCTCAAAGCATTCAATAACGCCTGAGATTGGGATTTCGGCCACACTAGCGACACCTATGCTTTTCCACTGGCTTTCAGCCACGCCACGGAACGCTCGACGCCTTCAACAAGGCCGATTTTAGGGGAGAATGCAAATGTGCGTCTCGCCTTTTCGGTTGGAAATTCCTGATCTAACCCCAGCAGATACACTGCGTGGCGAGTAAGCAATGGGCGTCCGCCAAACTTGAAGTGTGTATAAGGGAACTCCATCGCGCGGGCTACCGTCATCGCAAAGGGGAAAGGGAGATTGATCCAGGGTGGGCGGCAACCCAGGGTTCCCGCGAACAAGGAAAGGTACTCCGTCCAGGTCGCTCCGATACCATCCGCAATGTTAAACGCGTGTCCAACTGCTCCGTCGCTGATGGAGGCTTGGATAAGGGCATCGACTACGTTATCGACATATGCAAACCCACCCGGCGCTTTGCCGGAGTCGATGTAGGCCATCCACCCCTGGCGCAGTAACTCCGCGATATCCGTTACAAAGGCCTTTCCCCTGGGGCCGTAAATAGTCGCTGGTCGAAGAATCGCGACGGGCAGGCCAAAATCGTTCCGAGCCTTCCACACGGCTTCCTCTCCCTGGCATTTCGTGCTGTTGTATGGGAGCCCGATGTCTGTGAGGGCATGCGACTCATCACACGGAACGCGCGGATAGCCGTACACATCACAGGTGCTGACGTGTACAAACCGCTGGAGGTTGTCAGCATCGCGCGCCGCGCTCAGCAGATTCTGTGTACCGGCGACATTGGCCTGGTAATAAGTGTCGAGCGGCGCCCAGTCAGTCGAGCAGGCCGCGCAATGGAAGATGTGGCTGACGTTCCTGACTGCCTGCCGCAGCTTTGGTATGTCGCTCAAATCCCCCCTCACAATGCGGATAGGCAGATGGGAGAGGTGCTGCATGTCGGCGCGGGCACG
>JANXZS010000053.1 GCA_025355385.1 Acidobacteriaceae bacterium
CGTTTTTGCCAGTCATCAGCAGGAGTTGCTTGATGCGAAGACAAAGTACGACCTCGGGCGGAAGCATGAACTGAACGAGATGGAACATCCGCACTAGAATAATTCCGTTTCAGGTATATCTGACCTAGCCGCGCCGGCGTCCGAATTTGGTCAGTAAAGACCACCCTTCCCTAGTCTATCCGGCCAGATCGAAGCCCCCAAGGGGCTGCACTATTCGTGACGCATGGCACATTGTGGATGCATGCGCGGTAGTAAGCTGAAGCCAGGATCTCCCCCCCCCAAATTTTGCAGTCGTTTAAGGAAAACTATACGTGTCGATTCGGAATAAACCGCTAGTCCTTACCATCCTCGACGGATGGGGGTACAGTCCAGCAATCAAAGGCAATGCCATCGCACAGGCCCGCAAGCCGGTGTATGACAAACTGCTCATCGACTTTCCTAACACACTGATCCAGGCATCGGATCATTTCGTCGGTCTCCCGGATGGGCAGATGGGGAATAGCGAAGTGGGCCACCTGAACATCGGCGCCGGACGTATTGTGCAGATGGACATTACCCGCATCGATGCATTAATTGCGTCAGGGGAATTCTATAGCCATCCGGCAATCGTGGAGGCCATGAGGCGCGCTCTGCAAGGCCACCAGCTTCACCTTTTCGGCTTGCTCTCCGATGGCGGTGTTCACTCGCAGCAGGAGCATTTGCACGCGCTATTGAGAACCGCCAAGAAGCATGGTGTGGAGAAGGTTTTCGTTCATGCCTTCCTCGATGGGCGGGATACTTCGCCCACCAGCGGCGCGAGCTACATTGCTGCCCTCGAGCAGAAGATGCGCGAGTATGGAATCGGCAAGATTGCAAGTGTCTCCGGACGTTACTACGCAATGGATCGCGACAAACGCTGGGAGCGAGAGCTGAAGGCATTTGACGCGATGGTCAAGGGCAAAGCCGAGGGGGGAGCCTACCCCGATGCGGCTGCGCGCTTAAAGGAAATCTATAACAACGGAATTACCGACGAGTTCGTCATCCCTTTTGTGGTTGTGGACGGCCACGGGAGTCCTGTCGGAGTAATCCGCGACGAGGATGTCTGCATCAACTTCAACTTCCGCGCAGACCGTGCGCGCCAGATCACACGGGTGCTCGCCCGCAACAGCGAACTGAACAAAAACGAAGGCCGCGACCTGCCCGGCGCAGAGCAACTCGACGAAACGATTCCTCGGTCAATCACGCCGAAGGGTCTGTACTACTTGTGTATGACGCAGTACGACAAGTTGTACGACCTGCCCCGGATCATCCCGCCGGAGTCCATGGATAACATTCTGGCCAATGTTTTGGCGCAGGCGAATCTACGAAACCTCCGCATCGCCGAGACGGAGAAGTTTGCTCATGTCACATACTTTTTCAACGGAGGCATCGAGACGCCGTTCCCGGGTGAAGAGCGCGTGCTGATCCCGTCCTTGAGGGTTGCAACCTATGACCTGGCTCCGGAGATGAAAGCAGAAGCCATTGCGGATGCGGTCATTGAGGCAATCAATGACACCGCGTTTGACCTGATCGTGGTCAACTTTGCAAATGCCGACATGGTCGGGCATTCGGGCAGGATGGATCCAACGATCCGCGCCGTGGAGACGATCGACAGCCAACTGGGCCGCATCTACTGCGAATTGAAGCAGAAGGGTGGGTCCATGCTCATCACCGCGGATCACGGCAATGCCGAGCAGATGATCGATCCACTAACCGGAGGCCCGCACACCGCTCACACTACGAATCCGGTGCCATTGATCGTTATCAGCGAGGCGGCAAAGACAATCGGCCTGAGACCCGATGGCTCTCTGCGAGACATCTCGCCGACGCTGCTGTCTATGCTCGGCGTAGATCTCCCGAAGCAGATGACGGGTGGCGATTTGCGGCAAAAGCTGATCCAGTCCTGAAGTGAGTTGAAACGGCCTTCGCCCAGATGGGATGAAGGCCCTCTCTATTGCATCAATTGAAATTTCAGAAGCTGATGGCGTGGCGCGGGTACCATGTAAACTGGGCCGTCGTCGTGAAATTGTTCTGGGCCGTCGGGGAGAGAAACGGTGCCTTCCACCGTTCATACTGCACCCAGGCATGTACTTCGATATCCGGCCTGATGCGCTTTACAAGATCGAATGAAACATTATCCTGTGTAGTCCCAAGAGGCACGAAATCCTTCGGTGCCTTGGCCCGGCGATAGGAGATTTGCATAGATTCATTCGGGCTGAGGTGGTAGGTGAGCCATGCCTGTCCTCCCTTGGATTCGCGCCCGATCCAGTCGCCGAATAGGAAGCCCTTGTTGGTATATCCTTGGCGTTGCACATTCTCCCAATACAGAAATTTGCCACCGCTAGTGGACTGGCTTACGGGATCAGTGGACACACCCTCCAAGCGCAAATCCAGCTTGTGCATTCCCGGAAATTTCGCGAGATAGATTCCAGGTCTGACACCGGAACGTCGCGGTGCGCTGGGCGGACTCACATCGTCGTGGACTTCGGAGTCGGTGTATAACGTCACCCTGTCTCGCAGATAAGGAAGCCTGTAGGTGAAGTCGAAACTTCCGAAGCGGGCTCCGGGATCATTACGAGAGTTTTTATCTGCGACGGTTACGTTCTGGAAGCTGAAGAAACTCTTCAGGAAGCTATGGATGGTGATGGGGACGTGTCCCTTGCCACCCCAGATAACGGTGCGCTCAAAACCAAATTCCAGATTGCGAGTGGGCTTGAAATTTATCTTCTCAGCATGCACCCAGGGAGCATTGGGATAGGTATGGCCCTTCAGGCTGCCCACGATGAAGTCGTAGCGGAAGGGGCCGGTGAGCCTGGACAGCAATGGAACGTACACTGGCTCCGTGCGGTTGATGCGAAAGGCGTAAATATTCTCCGCGTTGTTGCTGTAGGCCATGCTGGCACCTTGGGCCGGGCCCATCCACTCATCGCTTTTGCCAAACGAGATTTCATTGTTCAGCACGCTGGCCGAGAGGTTCGCTTCAACGATGCGAAAGACGTTGGTGGCGGGGATTGGCCCGGTGGGCAGGGTAGCCTGTGTCGGTCCGAAGGGAACCTGGTCGATGCCGGAGAGTGTGCTGGACACAGGGATGGAATATCCGACTGCTGACGGTGCGTGCTGATATTCTCCGCGGAAGTACAGCGAGAATCGCCCTGCCGCTTCACTCGACGCACTGAATCCCGTGACGTCATTCAGACCTTCCTGCGTCATTCTGCCATAGTCGTTGATGTAGGTCTGACCAGCGTGAAAGCTGTCGTTTAGCGGCGTGCCGGAGACGCCGCGCAGCCGCGTATAAAATGAGTCGAATTGGATCCATCCGATCGTTTGATCCGTTGTCTCGGGATCCCGCATCAACTCGCGGCGAAGCGCTGCGTAGATTTCACGAGCCTCTTCGTTGTTTGCACTGTCACTGAGCTTGGTGGCTGTCTCACGAAGGATGCTTCGCGTGCTTTCCCGAGTCCAGGGCCGCAGGCCAATGTAAGCCGAATCCGCATAACCGAGGGAGAAGAGACGAAGCACAGCCGGATAAATCCAGCTATCGACAGGGATGTATGGCGAACCCACCTGGTAGATGTCGGGAAGGGGTTCGACAGGCACGAGCGTCTGGCCTGATGACGGAATGGCTGGGGCCGGCGTTCCCGAAGGGCCTTGGGCCGCAGTGTCGATTACGGTCGAGGCATCGCCGACCTCGTGAGAGAGTGCCAACGCAGCCGGCAGAAAAAGGGTTCCTGCCAAAATGGGGATTGCAAGAGAAAGCAGCTTCACGCCTACCTCAGTATTCAAGAGCGCCGAAAGTCCGGAAAGTAAATTGCCCGACTACATTGCAAATACTGGTAAGGGAAAATAGCCTTGGCAATTGGGGTAAGATCCATCCTCGCGCCTATACGAACCGCACTAGCGAGCAGCCCCAATCTTGGGGAACCACGTGATCTGGAAGTTCCCTGACACATCGCTCTGTTTCTTCGCGTTCAGAAGAGGAATCCACCAGCGTTCATACTGCACGCTCGTATTCAACTCAACATTACGCGAGAGGCGCTTGACAAGCTTCACGCTGAAGTCTGTCTGCGTCCCTCCACCCACCCACAAACGATTGTCCAGCTTGGAGTCGCGATACTGTGCCTGAACCTGTTCTTTAGGTGACATCCAGTAGGTCAGCCAGCCTTGGTATCCGGTGCTGTCGCGCCCTATCCAGTCGGCAACTAGAAAGCCCTTGTTTGTATATCCGTCTTTGTAGGCGTGGTTGGTATATGTAATGCCCGCGTCGCGCGCCTGGTTCGAATATGGAGCTTCAAATCGAAAATCAAACTTCGGCGCGCCGGGAAGGTGCGAGATGTAGATGCCCGGCCGCCACGAGGAACGAAGGAAGTTGGCCAGCGGCGAAGGATCGTCGTCGCAGATGGAGTCGGTGTAGATGGTTACACTCTTCTGAAGTTTCGGAAGGCGCCAGCGGAAATCGAATCCACCGCGCCGGTCGCCGACGTCGTAGGGTTTTTGCCCTGAGTTCGCTTGATCGCCAACGCTGATAAAGCTTTTCCAGAAGTTTCCAAAGGTGAGTGCATGGTAACCCTTGCCGGCAAACTCGTTTGTCCGCGAGAAGCCAAACTCAAGATCCTTAGTGGGGTGAAGACTAATCTTATTGCCGAACACCCACGGGTTGTTCGGGCTGCGATGACCCTTGAAATCTCCAAAGAAGTTATCCAATCGCACGGTTCCAAAGACCCGCGAAAAGAATGGAATATACAAAGGTTCGACCCGATCAAGACGCAACATGTATATTGGCTCGGCATTCGTGCTGTACAACATCGCCCCGCCTTGCGCCGGACCCCACCACATGTCGCTCTTTCCAACGGAAATTTCCGATCCCCATATGTGATAGGCAACATAGCCGTTGAGAATGCGAAGGTTGTTGCGCGTGCCCACGGCGAAGGAGTTGGGTAAACCTATCTGGTCGTCAGCGGAGGAGGTTGTCGACTGCACGTTAAGCGACTCTGCAGCCAGGCCGGGAGCGTGCTGGTATTCACCGCGTAAGTACAAGGTGAACCTGCCAGCTTCGGCCCGGGCACTTCCGCCCAATCGCATGTTGAAGCCTTCGGCATAGGGTCTTCCGTAATCGTTGATGAGCGTCTGTCCGAAGTGGAAGCTATCGGTCAAGGGCTGGCCGCTGATTTGCTGAACGTTGCCGTAAACCGAGTCGAGACGAACGTTCAGCTGGGGGGCCCGGAGGTCGCGCAGTATTTCAAGCTGGAGCGAATTGAAGATCTCCCTTGCTGCAACGTCTTGCGGATTCTCATCCAGTTTTGCCTCCGTTTTCTCCAGCATGTGGGCCACGCTTAAACGCGTCCATGGGCGCTCGCCGAAGAACGCCGTATGGATATAGCCGAGGCCGGAGAGGCGGTCAAGGGCAGGGTACATCCAGCTATCCATTGGGACGTAGGTCGATCCCGCAGTGCTGATGTGACGAACGGGATCGATAGGCTTGTACACCTTGGGCAGTGGTGGATTCTCCTGCGGGGCGGCGGGTGTGTTCGGGGCAAGCGGAGGCATAGGCTTCTCCTGCTCCGCTGCGGGTGGGGGAGGGCTCGAGCCCTGGGGAAGCTTGGGATTGACTTCGACCTCGCCAGGATCGTCCGGTCTGGGAGTATTTTGCGTTTGACCCTGAGCCGGTGCAGGGGTGGTGTCTTGCTGAGAAGGGATCGCTACGGTTGAAGACGATTCGTTCTCCAGCGGCAGCGCCATAACAGCGGGAACGAAAATCCCCCACGCCACCACAAGACTTGCCAAAGAAAGAAATCTCACTCACACCTCAAGACTGGTTCCTTCTGTTTACGCCTGCCGCGATGCAGGGCGGTTTCAGCAACTCGAAGTTAATTGTCGCAGACAGAAACGTTCGGAGGCTATGCCACGCTTACATCAACCTACTGAAAGCGCACTCCGGGGTCAACCATGGGAGGGCATGAGGCCGGCATGAGGCCCGCCTGCTACGCGGACATCAATCCAGATAAATTGCACTGCCGTGAACAGTGTCAAGAGGCCAGTCCGTAAAGTTTTAAGTCGGACAGCAGGTCGCGGACTTGCTTCGCAGTGGCCGCGGGGGTCTCAAATGCGCGTAAGGCGTGGGTACGACTCAATTTGCGGATGGAGTAAAAAGTCAACGCTCATGCAAGTCTACCTGGAAATCACCGAGGATCTTTTGCTTCCACTCGCTGGTGAAAAGACCCTTGCGGGTAAGGTAGTCCTCCATCAGGTTCAGAGGATCGCCGTGGGAGAAAAAGGTATTGCACCTGATCAGCGTCGGTCCCCCGCCTTGACGAGCCCGTGTAATAGCCTCAAACGCGACTCGATAAACGGCTACTACGTCGTTGCCGTCAACGGGAATGCTGGGAAATCCGTAAGCATCCGCTCCGAGACCGTTCCGCTGGGATTTTGTGTTGGCTGGCTCGGTCGGGAGATTGTGCTGCGCCACCAAAAGCATTGGAAGATGGTGGCGGCCGGCGAATTCAAGAGCCTTTTCCCAGGAGTTGAGCGATGTGGATCTCTCTCCAGAAAAGGCGACGACAATGTCGCTGCGGTTCTGTTTCTGATTTGCGAGGGCAGCGTCGGTAGCGCTCTTCCACAGGCGGGAAGAAGCGGCAGGCGGTGCCACGCCGTTCAGTGATGAAGCATTTCCATTGACTTGCAACGAGGGGCGGCGCTCATCCGGATTGACTGACCGTCCGAGGAGATACGACAGGATTGTTCCAAGCGGAACGCCCTCGATAAAGCTGGTGGTAACGTCCCAATGCGAGGAGACGATGGTATCGCCCGGGCCCAGATCGATAGCCACGCCGACTCTGGTGGCTTCCTGTCCGACGGTGGAGTGATGGTTGCCGGGGAACTTGCCCTGTTTCAAGATCAGGCGAATGTGCTCGTCGAGTGCCCGGCATTTAAGCATCGTGGTGTACATCTGCTTCAGCTTTTCGTTGTTGATCAGCGAGAAGCCGTTTTGCGCCGCCGCCGTGGCAGCCTTTTCCTTGACCTTGGTTGCCATGTGCGGAACCGTCCTAAGGCGGATGGTAAATGGAGGAACGCGAGATTTGGATGAGCTTGCTGTCAGAGGGAGACGTCTGTTGAAGACTACTCTCCGCCACTGTTCGCTGTGCGGGTTCAATAGATGGGATTTGCACAGACGTGTGAAAAAGCTTGTGCAAAGCGCGGCACAAATGCTCGGAAGTATTTGAGGAATGCGGGAGTCGAACGTTCTGCACTGGAAATGATGCGGGGTCAAAAATAATCTACGTAGAATAGTCCGCATTGATGCGGACATACTCGGTCGTGAGGTCGGTCGTCCAGAAGCGGCAGCTCCCCGTGCCCACGCCAAGCGACATGCGTATCCGGTATTCGCGCTGCTTTAGATATTCGTGCGCCTTCGCCTCGTCGTAAAAAGGCGAGCGCTCACCATTGCGGCAGATCTCCAACTCGCCGAACCACAGGTTGATTTTGGCCGGATCAATTGCAACTCCCGAAGCTCCAGTGGCCGAGAGCAGGCGCCCCCAGTTGGGATCACATCCTGCCCAGGCCGTCTTGACGAGTGGGGAGTGAGCAATGGCTTTGGCTACTTTAATTGCGTCTGCGTCGCTGGGGGCCCCCTCAATTTCAAGCTCCACCACGTGCGTGATGCCTTCGCCATCGGCAACGATTTGCTTTGCCAGCGAGGTGCAGACCTGCGTCAGCGCCTGCTGGAACGCTGGGGCGGACGCGGAGTCGATGCCAGCCCCGCTGGAGCCTGAGGCCAGCAGCAGCACCGTGTCGTTGGTGGACGTGTCACCATCCACCGAGATGCGGTTGAAGCTGACATTCACAGCCGATTGCAGGAAGCCAAGGAGGGCGGCAGGCTCCACCTGTGCGTCAGTCAGCACATACACCAGCATGGTGGCGTGTGGAACGAGTTGCGGATGGATCATGCCGGAGCCTTTGCCGACCGCAAGGATGCGGACTGTCTTGCCCGCAATTTCCAGGGTTGTCGCGGAGACTTTCTCGCGGGTATCTGTCGTCATGATCGCAAGCGCTAGTTGGTACAGGTGTTCGGCGCTGCGACCGAGGCTGGATTGCAATTGTGGCAGGGCCGCGATCAGCTTTTCTGCTGGTAGTGGCACTCCGATGATGCCGGTTGAGGCTGGGAAGACCTCATACTCGTGGCAGCCGAAGGTCGCGGCCACCGCTCCGCATACACGCCTGGCTGCTGCCAATCCCGCTTCTCCAGTCGCGCAATTGGCGTTGCCCGCGTTGATCGCGACGACGCGCACATGGCCAGCCGTGCGGCTAAGGTGGATCTTATCCACGATCAGCGGAGCAGCGATAATTCTGTTGGCCGTGAACATGGCCGCCGCGCTGGTGCCTTTGTCGGCCACGATGCCGGCAAAATCCGTACGACCGCTGGCCTTGAGGCCGGCCCTCGCAGCAGAGAATAGAAATCCGCCGGGTATGGCGTCATCAGAGAGAAAAGGTATCGAATTCATGGTGAGCCTTTTACTCTATCAAGATGCTGGTATCAGAGGAGAGCACCCGGTTGGCTGACGCACCCGAAGCTGCAACTGATTTCTTGCGCCTGAGAAACGTGAACGTGGCGCGCGGCGATACCACAGTTCTGCACGACATTACCCTAAGCATCGCAACCGGCGAGCACCTCGCTATTCTGGGACCGAACGGCTGTGGCAAATCCACCCTGATAAAGACGATTGCCTGTGAGTGCTATCCGATCGTCCGCGCCGATATGCAAGTGAGCATTTACGGTCGGGAGCGGTGGGACCTGACTGAGCTGCGCCAGCATCTTGGTGTGGTCCAATCCGGCCTGCCGGGAGAACAGACCTTGAAGACAATCGGGCTGAACGCTGTCATCTCAGGCTTTTTCTCTGCTTCGACTTTATGGCCAAACCTTCAAATATTGGATGAGATGAAGAAACGGGCGCAAGAGGCGTTGGAGCGACTTACTTCGGAGTATCTTGCCACCAAGTTAGTGGGGGAGATGTCGACGGGCGAGAAGCGACGTATTCTGATCGCCCGGGCGCTAGTCCACCGGCCCCAAACTCTGCTGCTGGATGAGCCATCGAATGATCTGGATCTGGCGGCGCAGCGGGAACTGCGCGAGGTGCTCAGGCGACTTGCGAAGGAGGGTACTGGGATCGTGATGGTGACCCATCACCTGTCGGACATCCTTCCGGAAATGGATCGGGTCCTGCTAATGAAAGAGGGCCGCATCGTTGCCGATGGGCGCAAGAAGTCCCTGCTGACTTCCACCGCGCTGGAGACGCTGTTTGGAGTTCCCGTGGAGGTGGCAGAGCGGGATGGCTTCCTCTACTCATGGTAGGAAATCGAATCGTACGGAGGCTGCTGCTGGCGGTGCAACGAACAGTTTTAGTCCGGCCAAAAGAGCCTCTTGACGAAGGTCCAGTCGGCAATTAGTCTGCAGCTACACGGGAAAGGAGGATGGTCCAGCCTATGAAGATCGAACCAAGTTGTAGCAGTATTCGACGTGAGGTGACTGAGGCTTAGGGCTCCGCGCTCTAGACCTGGCGAAACTGCAATGAACTCGCCGAGGCCCACTTACAATCTCTGAGGTTTTCAGGATTGCAGGCGCGGATGCCTCAGGTCAAACTCAACAGCCCACCGGTGAGCAGGGCTCGCTGCCAGAGATGGCGGCGGGCCCGTCACTTTTTGGAAGTCATGCCCTACGGCGTTGCAGCAGTCTGCAAGAAAATTGTGAGCGCGCATGAGTCAAACCGTCACACTCCGCTCTTACCGCCTTACAATAGTGAGATGGAACCGCTCGTTATCGCAGGAAAAGCCTTTCAGTCGCGTTTGATCGTTGGAACCGGAAAGTACAAGGATGGCCCCGAGACGCAGGCAGCCATCGAGGCCTCCGGAGCCGAGATGGTTACAGTGGCCGTGCGCCGCGTCAACCTGGATCGCTCCAAGGAATCACTGCTGGACTACATCGATACCAAACGCTATTTTTTACTGCCTAACACAGCCGGTTGTTATACCGCCGACGAGGCGATCCGCGCTGCGCGGCTGGGCAGAGAAGTTGGCTTGTCGGACTGGGTAAAGATCGAGGTCATCGGCGATCAGGCTACGCTCTATCCCGATGTACAGGCAACCCTTGAAGCGACTCGAGTTTTAGTAAAAGAAGGCTTTACAGTTCTTCCGTATACAACGGACGACATTGTGTTTGCCAAGCGCCTTATTGATGCCGGGGCAGCCGCGGTGATGCCCCTTGGAGCGCCCATTGGCAGCGGCATGGGCATACAGAATTCGGCTACGCTGCGCATTCTTCGTGAGCTGATCACCGAGGTTCCGCTGATCGTCGATGCTGGGGTGGGGACAGCCTCTGACGCCGCGTTTGCGATGGAGCTGGGCGCGGATGCGGTCCTTATGAACTCCGGGATTGCAAACGCGGCCAAGCCGATCCTGATGGCTGAGGCGATGATGCATGGGGTGATCGCCGGGCGCCAGGCATACCTGGCAGGTCGTATGCCACGCAAGCTGTACGCCACGGCAAGCTCGCCGCTCGAGGGCGTTTCGAAGTAGTCAAGTCTGCCAACCGGGTTCGGCCATCGGGATATTACACAGGGGTAGTTGAGTCGGCCAGCCTACTGGCGAGCCATCAGGGTTTTGTGAGAAGGACCGAAGTGGACACTCGCCCATCTGCCATCCCTGCGATACACTCATCGGTGCATGCGCGTCTTCGGGATTGACTGCGGAACTGAATGCACGGGCTATGGCGTCGTGGAGTGGAACGACGAGCTGCGGGAACCCCGACTGGTTGCCCGCACACTAGGCGGCATCCGTTTGCCCAAGAACGAGACAATGCCGCAGCGGCTGGCGTTGGTTTATGTAGAGCTGACTTCGCTGCTCAAGGTTTATCAGCCAGATGTTGTCGCCATTGAGGAGGTTTTCTACTCGGTCAACGCCAAGTCTGCCATTAAGCTTGGCCAGATTCGCGGAGTAGCGCTGCTGGCTGCGGCCATGCAAAACCTGCCGGTAGTGGAGTATGCACCGCTGAAGATCAAGTCTTCTGTTGTGGGATACGGATTGGCCACGAAGCACCAGGTACAGTTCATGGTCGCCCGTCTGCTTTCTCTGGATTGCACTCCGGAACCCGCCGATGCAGCCGACGCGCTCGCCCTCGCCATCACACATATTCACACGGCACAGACACTGCATTTACAAGGAGCTCGCTGAAGTCATGCGTGCTACTTATGCTGTCTTTCTCGCATGCGTGTTTACTACAGTCGCCTCGCCCCAACCGTCGCCGCAAGCCGCTTCGCCGATATCCGTAGTCACGTTCAACTACGAAAACGATAAGCTGTTACCGTCCCATTACTGCCTGGTTATTCGTGAAAACGGAACAGGCACTTATGAGTCGCGCGACGGGATCGCAACCGGTGCCGTGGCTGGTCAAGGCCAACCATTCCAGCAGGAGATAAGTGTTTCGACTCCATTACTGCAAACTATCTTCTCTACAGCCCATCAGCATAAGTTCTTCGCCCTACCTTGTGAAGCTAACAATGGGGGAAAAATTGCCTTTCAAGGCAAGAAAACACTCGCATATGAAGGTCCGGATGGCAGCGGCTCCTGCGATTTCAACTACTCAAAGATAAAGCAGATTCAACAAGTTAATGACAGTTTGCAATCCATAGCTTCAACTCTTGAGGCGGGCCACAGACTGGCCGTGGAGCACCAGCATGATCGACTGAGCCTGGACGCGGAGCTTGGAAGCCTCGAAGAGAGTGTTGCCGAGGGTCACTCCCTCGAATTGCAGAATATTCGTCCCGTGCTGGAGGAGATTGCCTCGGACCCAGCCGTTCTCAATCGCGCCCGTCAGCGCGCTGCCATGCTAGCGGCAGGTGGGAAGCATTGAAATCGCCACCGATATGTACGACGCGCACAGAGCGGAGGGTGTTTTTAATTTCGATGTAAAGACTTCAAGACGAATTCTTGTAGACCGGGTCTAAAATGAGCAGGGTTCGATACAGGCCCCGAAATGGAGGTGCACTCAGTGAGGCACCCAAATTCTTTGCAGGTTGTTCGCTACTCTATCCTCAGCCGCGGTTCCCACGTGTTTCCACGCGTTCTCTTCCTGCCGATCGTGGCGCTGCTACTTCTGCTGACCCATTGCGGCCCAGCTTCTGCTGATTCTGGCGATTCACGGCCACACATGGCGCGTTTGAGTCACGTGGAAGGAAGTGTGCAGGTCCTTCGGGGGGATCAGAGGGAGTTTGATCAGGCCGTCTCCAATATGCCGCTGGTGGAAGGTTCGCGCCTGCAGACTGGGCAGGATGGCCGCGCCGAAGTGCAGTTTGACAACGGAAGCATTGCGCGACTAACGCCCAACAGCACGATGAGTCTCAATCAGATTCAGCGAGGACTGGAAGGAGCGGCAGTAACCCAGATCGAACTGCTGTCGGGTCTGGGTTACTTTGAGCTGCACACGCGGGGCGGTGAGGATTCACTTCACTTCGAGTCCTACACAATCACTCCCGTTGACGGCTCGGCGACCATACGGTTGGACGCGGACGCCAAACCCGGAGAGTTGAGTGTGCTTGATGGAAAAGCTCACGTCACTGGCGGAACGTTGTTTGCAGTCGATGTCCACACCGACGAGACGATTCGCTTTGATGTGTCGGATCCAGCCCGCTATTACCTGGTCCAGGGAGTGAGCGCCGAATCATGGGACCAGTGGAACAGCGATCGCGACCAGGTTTTGGCGCAGCAGGCACTTAAGAGAACAGAATCCAGCCAGGAGGCTGCCAACTCTCACAATCCGGGTTGGGGCGATCTCGATCAGAACGGTAACTGGTACCCCGTTCCGGGATACGGAAATGTCTGGTCTCCTTATGGAGTGGGTTCGGGATGGGATCCTTATGGCTCAGGCTACTGGGGCTACTATCCGGGATTGGGATATATGTTCATCTCGGGATATCCATGGGGTTGGCTGCCTTACCGCTGCGGGAATTGGAATTACTTCGATTCCTTCGGGTGGGGGTGGATGCCTAATAACTGCGGAATGGGCGGAATGGGGTGGAATCAGGGCGGAAACATTTACATCGCTAACAGGCCTCGTGGGTATCGGCCGCCGCCACGCCCCCATCCGTCGCGCGCGGTGGCATCCGATGGCCCCGGACGGGTGACGCGGGTGATTCGCGTGGATCGCGGGTTACAGGTAAGCCAGATCGTGCCGCAGCAACCTGACGGATCCCAGCAAACCAAGGCAATCGTGGTCAACGGGGTGGTGCTCCATCCTCTGCAGCCGCAGCCGAGGTCGGGGAATCCACCTGTAGGGTTAACCGGACTGCGCCCTTCGCGGCCAACTCAGCCAATGCCCAATCCCTCCGCGCCTGTCCAGCAGGTAATGCGCCCGGGCGGATCGAGTATGCGCGTTCCCTATAACGCCCCCGGGCGGGGCGAAACACCATCAGCAATCATGCCGCGTAATGGAGCGCCGGTTTCCCCGGGGATGAATCCGGTGCCTTCGCCGCGCACTGTCACTCCAGCACCTAGTGCGCCGATGCACCCATACTCGCCTCCGCCTTCAGCTCCTCCGCCACATTATTCCCCGCCTCCGATGCCGTCGCAGTCGTCAGGCCGCACCAGTTCGGCTCCAAGTAATTCGGCTCCAAGCCGCAGGTAGACGACAGCGCCTTCAGAAAGGGCCACCAAAACACGGTGGCCTTTTTTGCGTCAGCAGCGTTCCTGTGGAACATTGGGGCTGCTGGCACTTGGATCACTGGGTTTGCAGGGAGCGATGCAGGTGAGCCAGAGTCTCGAGTGGCAATGCTTCAGCTCGGGCTTGAGGATCGATGTTGCTGTCGGCGAGCGCCTTCAAGATAGTTTCGTGATCGTAGCCGACGGCTTTGAGGTTATTAGCCAGGGTTTTACGCTTCTGCGCGAAGCACTGGCGCAGGAGAGGAATGAACTGATCGGCTTCCACTCCGAGTTCCGCAAAGCGCGGCTGCATGCTCATGCGGAAGACCGTGGAGTAAACATCCGGAGGAGGCGTGAAGGCGTCGGGAGGCAGTGTGAAAAGCTTTTCGACGCGCGCGTACAACTGTGCCGTGGTTGAGAGCAGGCCGTAGTCCCGGCTACCGGGGTTAGCTGCCACACGATCCGCCACCTCACGCTGCACCATCAGGACGACCCGGGACAGAATGGCGGCCTGATCGAAGAGTCGCAGCAGGATATCCGATGTGATGTAGTACGGCAGATTGCCGATGATCATTAATTTTTCGCCGGGCACCAGTAGGAGAGAGGATAGTTCGAGCGTGAGAATATCGTGCTGTACGATTTCTACGGAAGGTCTATCGGCGAAGGCCCCGCGCAACTCCGCAGCGAGGTCTGGATCAAGTTCCACTGCGACCAGCCTGCGCGCGCGAGCCGCGAGATGATGAGTAATTGCCCCTCTGCCGGGGCCTACTTCAACGACCGTCTGCTGGGAAAGGTCCCCGAGAGCCTCTGCTATGCGTACCGCCGCGCCGGGATGAACAAGGAAGTTCTGACCTAGTTTCGGTTTCTTTGCCATGAATTCTGTGGAAGTACCCCGGGGGCTGATTGATGGGTCCTGCACCAGCATTTAGACTACGCTTTTGTAGAGATCATTCAGGACCAATCCCTCCTGCATCCTAAGGGAAGGAATCTACGCACGCCTTACTGGAGCGGTTACTCATGCATATTGTCTTTGCTGCGTCGGAGTGTGTCCCCTATGTCAAGACTGGCGGATTAGCGCATGTTGTTGGAGCGTTGCCACCAGCAATAGCCAAGCTCGGACACAACGTCACCGTATATCTTCCGCTCTACCGGCAGGTGCAAAAGCACCTGACCGAGCGTCGTGTAGCTATTTCGTCGCTGACCATTCCTTTTGAGTCTTACAACCGCTTTGCGAGTGTGGTGGACGGGGGTAAACGCGACGGAGTGCAGTATTATTTCATCGACTCCCCGGAATTATTCGACCGGGAATACCTCTACGGCAGTCCCGCCGGCGACTATCCCGACAACGCCGAGCGCTTTGGGTTGTTCGCGCGTGCGGTGCTCGAGAGCACCAAGCAACTTGGCGTTCCGGATGTTTTCCACGTCCATGACTGGCAATCCTCAATGTTGCCGGTGTACTTGCGGACAACCTACTACTTTGATCCTGCCTTGCGCCAGTCCGGCTGCTTGTTGACAATCCACAATGCGGCGTGTCAAGGCGTCTTTCCGCCGGAGACCACAGGACGCCTGCTGCTGCCGTGGGACGTCTTCACGATGGACCGGCTGGAGCACTATGACCAGTTCAATTTTCTCAAGGGAGGGATCGTTTATTCGGATCTCATCACGACAGTGAGCCGTCGTTACGCACAAGAGATTCAGACGCCGGAGCTCGGCAACCATTTAGAGTCGATCCTCAAGCGGCGGGCTGCGGATCTGCATGGCATACTTAACGGGGTCGACTATGCGCAATGGGATCCTGCGACCGATGGCAACATTGCCGGTCATTACACGCCAGATAATCTTGCGGGCAAACTGGAGTGCCGCCGCGACGTACTGCACGCTTTCGGAGCGAAGCTCGTCGGCGACGAGACGCCCGTTGTCGGTATCGTCTCCCGCTTCGCCACGCAGAAGGGTTTTGACTTGATCGCAGAGGTGGCCGGTGAGATTGCCGCCGAAGACCTGTTTGTCGTTGTTCTCGGAACCGGCGAGCCCTACTACGAAAATCTGTTCAAGGAACTACAGCAGCGTTATCCGGAGAAGTTATCCGTGAAGGTCATGGATGACGAGGCGCTGGCTCATAAGGTGTACGCGGGCTCCGACATTTTTCTGATGCCGTCGCGTTATGAGCCCTGCGGGCTAAACCAGATGTACTCCCTCAGGTACGGGGCCGTGCCAGTAGTGCGCGCTACGGGGGCGTTGGACGATACCATTGAGGAATGGGATCCTGAGCAGGGAACAGGCACCGGCTTCAAGTTCGAGGGGTATAAGCCCACGAATTTCTTGGCAACATTGCAGCGCGCCCTGGCAGCGTTCAAGGAAAAGAAAAGTTGGCAGCAGTTGATGCGCAACGGCATGGAACAGGACTATAGCTGGGAGAAGCCGTCGCGGGAGTACGTGGAGTGCTATGAAGAGGTAGCGCAGCGCAGATCGTAAGCCAGCAAAGCCGCAAAGAAGCAATCAGAGGGTTTTAGTGCGTTCTTTCATTCGGCGGTTTGCGGAAGACGAGATAAAGCGGTAGGCCCAGCAGAATGATTGCGGTTCCGATAAGCGAACCGCGGATGTTGCTGCTGAAGGACGAATAGAGCAGTACCCCTGCTCCGGCGACGAACAGCGCGGGCAGAATCGGATATCCGCACACGCGGTAAGGCCGGTTGCGATCCGGTTGCCGCCGCCGATAGACGAAGATAGTGGTGGCCGTGAGCATATAAAACAACCACTCCGCGAAGATGGCCAGCTCAAATAGTTGCTGGAAGCGCCCGACTGCGATCAGCAGCAGCGATGTGAGCATTGCCTGTACGACGAGCGACGTTGAGGGGCTTTGAAAGCGGGGATGAATGGTCGCCATGCTGCGCGGAAAAAGTCCATCTCGAGCGGCGGCAAAAGGTATGCGCGCCCCGGACATGATTGTGCCATTCAAGGTTACAAATATACTCAGGGCCATGCCCGCCGATACCAATGCTGCTCCTCGCCATCCGGCAATGGCGAGCATGGCTGCGACGGCGGGGCGGGGCGACGCGGCGATCTGGCTGGCGGACAGAATGTATTGGATGGCCGCGTTGGTAGCTATGTAGAGGATACCTACCACGCAGAGACCGGCAATGAGCGCGATGGGCAGGTTGCGCTCTGGTCGCTCCACCTCTTCCGCAACCATCGTCAAATCGTTCCACCCATCGTAGGCCCATAGCGCGGCAATCAGCGCAATCATGAAGCCGCTAAAGCCACCGTGCGAGCCAGTGAACTCCGTCCGGAAATTGCTTAGGCTGCCGTGGCCGTTGGTCAGGCAGAAGCCTACGATCACCAGGATCAGCAAGCCCTTCAGCCAGGTAAATACGAGCTGGAAATCTCCCGCCTTCTTGATGCCAAGGTAATTAAGTCCAGTCACCAGCCACGTCACGGCAATAGCAAAGATCTGCGCCCACGTGATGAGGAGGGGAGCGTGGAGCGCCGGTGTGTCGAGCCACGCGAGGGAGGTAAATGTCTCCAGCGTACGTGCCAGGCCAGTGGTCACGCTGGCGATCGAAGCTGGCTTCGCTACTGCGAACCACGTCCACATGTAAAGGAAGGCAGGCAGATCGCCGTAGGCGCCACGCAGATATACATACTCGCCTCCCGCCTGCGGCATCATCGCGCTCAGTTCGGCGTATGTCATGGCACCAAATAGTGAGAGCATTCCACCGGTGATCCACGCCAGGTAGACGAGGCCGGAGGAGCCCACGGCGCGCATCATCTCCTGAGGAACCAAAAAGATCCCGCTGCCGATGATGGTTCCCACGACAATAGCGGTGGCGTGGGGCAGACCCAGCATGCGGGGCAGACTTTTTGATTTAAGTTCCGTCTCTCTATCTGAGGCTTCTCTTTGCGGCATCGAGAATCCCATTCGTCGTTCCTGAGAGTAGCATCCATCGGACGACACGCAGTGCTCGAATCGTTGACCAACCACGCGGTAGCAGCGGTACGATTTCCCGGCTAAACGGGAGTGACTTCAAACTCGCTTATTGAGGATGTCCGCAGGATTTGCGGGTGTTGCATCGGGCGGGTGGAAGAAGCGGTGGATGTTCTCCGCAGTTCCGCGAGGGACCACCGCGGTGAGCGCCTCCATATCCGCATTCTGCACGCTGTTGAGGCTGCCAAAGTGTTGCAACAGGCGAATGCGTGTGCGGTCGCCCACGCCAGGGACATGCAGCAAGTCGGAATCGCGATCGCGCATTTCTCTGCGCTTGCGGTGATAGGTTACAGCGAAGCGGTGCGATTCATCCCGAATACGCTGCACGAGGTGAAGAACGGGGGAGCGACGCTCCAGCACAATAGGCTCATCCTCCTGCCCGTGGAGATAGATGATCTCTTCGCGTTTCGCAATCGACGCGAGTGGCTGAGTGACCAGGCCGAGTTCTTCGAGCGCTGCGGCCGCAGCATGCAGTTGGCCCAGTCCGCCGTCGATGAGGATGAGGCTTGGCATCGGCTTCTGCTCCTCCCGCAGCCGCTTGTAACGGCGCCCCACTACCTCGCGCATCGAAGCGAAGTCATCGACGCCTTCGACAGTTTTGATCTGGAACTTGCGATAGGCTGACTTCTTCATCGCGCCATCTTCCCAAACCACCATCGACGCCACTGTCTCCGCACCCTGTATGTGCGAGATGTCGAAGCACTCTATGGTGCGTGGCAGTTCGGATAGCATGAGCGAATCCTGCAGTGCTTCCTGAATCATTTTCTGCGTGGGCTGCAATACGCGGAAGCGTTGATCGTAACTTTGCTTGGCGTTCTGTCCAGCCAGATCTACGAGCGACCGCTTGTCTCCACGGAGGGGCACTGCCAGCTCTACCTTGCGGCCAGTCCGCTCACTCAGGAGCCCGGCAAGACTCGCCCTGTCGGCGAAGTCGGCTGGCAGGAAGATGCACTTGGGAACATAGTGTTGGTCGATATAGAGCTGCTTTAGTAGAGCGGAGAAGAAGACTCCTGCATCGAAGTCCGGGCGGCTTGCCGGATCCACAGGCGCAGCTTTTGCGTCTTCTGAAGGCTCATTGGGCTCGACCAACTCGGGCAATTGTTCCCAGAAAAATTCGCGACGATCGACAATCTTGCCACTGCGCATGTGGAAGAGATTCGCGGCTAACATTCCGTTTTCGTAGTGGTAGCCGAAGACGTCGGCGTCGTCACCTTCCGCCGCAGCCATGCGCTGCTTCTCGGCCACCTGATCGACGGTGATCAGCAGATCACGATACTTGCCTGCAAGTTCAAACTGCTCCTGCTGCGCCGCATCCTGCATGCGTTGTTCGAGAGATTTCGCCAGTTCGCTCTGACGCCCTTCGAGGAAGAGTTGCGCGTCCCGTACCGCTTCACGGTACGCCTCGGCTGTGGTCAACCCCTCGACGCAGGGGCCAAGGCAGCGCTTAATGTGATATTGCAGGCAAGGACGCGCGTGGTAACGCGACAGATCCACCTTGCAACTGGGCAGCATGAAACTGCGATGGATCAGTTCCGCGATGCGGTAGGCGAGGTTTCCGGGAAAGTAGGGACCATAATAAGCGCCGCCATCCTTGCGCAGGTGTCGCGTCACAAACACTTTGGGATAGCGGTCGCCCAGTGTCAGCTTCACATAGGGATAGGTCTTGTCATCACGCAACAGGATATTAAAGCGGGGCTTGCGCTGCTTGATCAGGTTATTTTCTAGCGCAAGCGCCTCATGCTCGTTGTCCACAAGAATGTAGTCAAGGTCAACTGCTTCGCGCATCAGCGAACCGGTCTTGGCGTTCGCCTGGGAAGACTCCAGCAGATACGAGCGGACGCGCGCCCGCAGGTTCTTTGCCTTGCCCACGTAGATGACTTCATCGTCGGCGTTTTTGTAAAGGTACACGCCGGGACCGGCCGGCAGCGTCCGAATTTTCTCGTTAAGATCCATCGTTGCGAGGCCCTTTTAAGTTTAGCGGTTTCTCTAACGATCTGAATCGACAGGCGAGTAAAGGGGTCTATAAGGTAAGAAATACTCGGTTGAGGGCCGAGCTTTTCCATCAAAATGTCAGCGCAACTTCATGCAATAATTGACCTTGGTCGGCAAACGTGCATTTGGCAGACTTATTGCATCCCATAGATGTTTAATTAATTGTTAAAAGCTGTTCGCAGAATTTAAAAATCTGAACTGACAAACGGAGTGCAAGTCCATGAAGGCAGATATTTTTAGGTCGTTGAGGGCATTCTCAGCCTTGGGAGCAGTCTCTATGCTTCTGGTCACGGGCTGCTCGACTAAAAACTACGTTCGCAAACAGACGACCCCTATTATCCAGCACACGAACGAGTTGGATGACGCCACGGCGAAGAACAATCGCAATATAAAAGACGTTGACCAGCGCGCGCAGCAGGGTATCACCCAGGCTCAGTCCTCCGCCGAAACGGCTGGACAAAAGGCCACTCAGGCGGGCCAGTCTGCAACCCAGGCCCAGTCCTCCGCACAAGAAGCAGTGACTCGCGCCGATTCCCTCGCCAGTGTGGTCAAGAACCTTGATAACTACAAGTCGATTTCGGATGTCTCAGTGACCTTTGGTTTTGACAAGGCAGTATTGACAAAGGCAGACAAGGCAGAACTCGACAAGTTTGCGACACGCCTCGGCGACGTTAAGAGCTACATTCTTGAGGTAACGGGTGGGACTGACTCGACCGGCGATGCACAGTATAACTATGGATTGAGCCAGCGTCGCGCGGATGCGGTGGTGCAGTATCTTGCAGCCACTTATAACGTCGCCCCACATCGCTTTTACCTGATCGGAATTGGAAAGGATCAGGAAGTTGCGCCCAATACTACTGCGGCGGGCCGCGCCAAGAATCGCAGGGTTCTGGTGCAACTGCTCTCGAACACGGCGGATGCAAGCGCAGCTCCGCAAACCGGAAGCGTTTCGCAGCCAAAATAGAAGTGGATTAGATGGGTGTGGTCGGGGCCGCAGCTCAGATGCTGCGGCCCTTTGGCATTCGATATCCCAACCGTCTGCGCGGATCCTCGCATTTCTACGAGGGTAATGCTCCATTTACTTTTGGTTCACATGGGCATCTTGCTGATGTATTCTGTGCGAACCTCGGCTGCAGTAAACAAGCTGAAAAAAGGGGCTCCCTGCGCAGCAGCTTCGACTGCCGGGCGTCCTTTGGCTTCCCTGCGCTCCACAAGGCACACGACAGCGATGACTTTCATTCCAGCTTCCCGTGCGGCCTCGATCGCAGCAATTGTCGAGCTTCCCGTGGTGCATACATCATCGACAATCAGCACCTTGGCGCCCTTCCCGCAGTAGCCTTCTATCCTTTTTCCCGTTCCATGGGTCTTCTCCGTTTTGCGCACCAGAAAGCCATGGATCAACGGAGCACTGTTGTGCTTGAGCGCGTAGCAGGCGCTGGCCGTGGCGACGTTGGAGACGATAGGATCGGCGCCCATTGTCAATCCTCCGACTGCGTCGGGCTTCAGGCTGTGATGGTGGAGCAGGTCCAGAATAGCGAGCCCGGTCAGGCGGCCGCCCTCGGCGTGCAGAGTGGTGGTGCGGCAGTCGATGTAGTAATCGCTTTGGGTGCCGGAGGCGAGGGTAAATTTCCCCAGCTTAAAGGAGACTCGGGAGAGCAGTGAAAGCAGCGCGGCGTGGGAGTCCGAAGTGGTCATCGCTAGTGATTGTAGTCGAATCGTGCGGTAGTTTCTTTACGCAATGCAGGCAGACAGAAGCGTGCTCTAGCCATGCAGCTTGTCGAGATGGCGAAATCCGTCCGTCGCTAGATAGAGTGTTGTAAAGATGGATAGGTTATATGTGGCGTGCACTGCGACGCTGGCTGCAAGTGAACTCGTCCTGAATCTCACGATGCACAAGACAATACTGACTGCAAAGAGTACGGCCAATGGGGCAAACGCGTTGGCCAGCTGTTCAGAATGCAGCAGCGCGAATGGGATACTGGTGCCGATCGCAGCAAATATCATCGCAGGGAGACTCCATAAAGGCTGGCCGGATATGGGATCAATGCGACGCTCTGGATGACGCCAAATTCTGTGTCCAAGCCAGTCCCATGCGGTGGCCAGCGAAGGCAGCAGGAACCCCCGGAATGCCAATTCCTCCAATGCCGGGGCGATCAGGACACCGAAGACGCTGACCATCCAAACCGAGGACCTCGTTTTGAAGAAATCGTCGATGGGAAGCGTCTTTGGAATGGGCAGAAAGTTGGACAAAAACTGTATCACCAACCCCACACCCAGGCCTGTCGCCAGAAGCCACGGCCAGCGACGACGGGCCACGCCCAGATTCCACGAAACCCCGTCAAGAAACGGCCGGTACCACATGAGTGGAAACAGGAACCAGCTCACAGCCCAGACGAGCGAATAAGCGACGGCCATAGTCGGCATCACGACGAGCGGATTCTTCTGCAGCTTTTCAAAGGGGATTCCGCCGAAAATGTGCAGGGCGCTACCAATGCCCACAGCGAACATGACTCCGAGCGTAGCCACAATGACGATTCCGCCAAAGATAAGGGCGTGTCCTAAGTGGGGCACGGCGCGCGGCACGTGAGCAAAGACCTCGTCTACCGCGATCGGGCGCGAGCCAGCCTGAGTAGTCGGCTCTGGTGGCTCCATGGCTTCAGACTGCGAGGCCGCGTCCAACCGCTCGGGATCGGTGGTCATGCTTATTCTTCCTTTGCGGCACCGTTGCTGCCGTTGCTGCTTGCTGTTTTAACGCGTCTCCTGGATTTCCCAGTTGCTGAGGTCCCGTTGGCGACGAGTACAGTCGGAGAGGTCGCGGCACCATTGGGCCTCGGGGTTGTCCTCGAATAATAACGCTGCAGGAATCCACCGGTGTAAGAACCCGGTACCCAGGCGACATCTTCCGGCCTGCCCTCGGCTACGATACGACCGCCATCTTCTCCCCCTTCAGGCCCCAGATCGATCAGCCAGTCCGCGTTGCGAATTACATCGAGGTTATGTTCGATGATTATCACTGTATTGCCCAGGTCGGCTAGCCGGTGCAGAACGTCGAGCAGCCTGCGCACATCGTCGAAGTGCAGGCCGGTGGTGGGTTCGTCCAATAGGTACAGAGTGCGTCCTGTCTGCCGCTTTGAGAGTTCGCGAGCCAGCTTCATTCGCTGCGCTTCGCCGCCGCTCAGCGTGGTTGCGGACTGGCCTAGGTGAATGTAGCCGAGGCCCACATCTACCAGGGTCCGCAGCTTCTGATTCACTTGCGGAATGTCTGCCAGGACGGGCAAAGCGTCCTCGATGGCCAGCTCCAGGACATCCGCGATGGAGTAGCCATTAAACTTTACAGCCAGCGTTTCCTGATTGTAACGGCGACCGTTACAAACCTCGCAGAGCACGTAGACGTCAGGCAGGAAGTTCATCTCGATGCGGCGCTGGCCTTCGCCCTGGCAGGCCTCGCACCGGCCCCCTGAGACATTGAACGAGAAGCGTCCCGGCTTGTAGCCCCGTTCCCGCGACTGCGGCAGCATGGCAAAGAGGTCGCGGATGGCAGTGAATACGCCGGTGTATGTCGCCGGGTTGGAGCGCGGTGTGCGGCCAATAGGGGATTGATCGATGCGAATGGCCTTGTCGATCTGGTCGAACCCGGAGATGGCTGTGTGTTCACCGGGTTCTTCGCGTGAGCCATATAACTCATGGGCGAGGGACCGGTAAAGAATGTCGTTAACCAGCGTGCTCTTGCCTGAGCCGCTCACTCCGGTCACCACCGTCATGACGCCGAGAGGGAAGCGCGCGCTGAGATTCTGTAGATTGTGGCTGCGGGCACCATTGACCGTGATCCACCTTTCCGTCAGCAGCCGGGGTTCACTGCGGTGCAGGACGCTGAACTCGCCACTCAAGTAGCGTCCGGTAAGTGACGCGGGCGAATTGATGATGTCGGCTGGAGTTCCTTCCGCGACGACCTGACCACCCAGCTTTCCGGCTCCTGGACCTAGATCCAGAACATAGTCCGCGTGACGGATGGTGTCTTCGTCATGTTCAACCACGAGAACCGTATTCCCCAGATCCCGCAGGGATTCTAGCGCCGCGATCAGTTTCTGATTATCCCGCTGATGGAGTCCAATCGAAGGCTCGTCGAGCACGTAAAGTACGCCGCGGAGGCGAGATCCGATCTGCGTCGCAAGCCGAATACGCTGGCCCTCTCCACCCGAGAGGGACGCGGCATTGCGATCCAGCGAAAGGTAGCTGAGTCCCACGGCGTTAAGGAATTCCAGCCGCTCGACAATCTCACGGCGCAGGCGCTCGGCGATCAGCGCCTCACGTGCAGAAAAGTGAAACGTCTGGGCTGAGGCCAGCGCCCGGCGCAGCGGGAGTGCCGTGAAGTCCGCGATGGATAGGTCGCCGATCTGAACGGCAAGCGATTCTGGCCGCAATCGACGGCCCTTACAGGCGCTGCATTTCGAGGCGGACATATAATTCAGCAGCCATTCGCCGTAGGCATCAGACTTCGACTCATCGAGACTATTGCGCAGGTAGGCCACGATTCCGTGGAATCCCGTGCGCGGCGCTTCTGTCTTGGCGGGCCCGTAAAGCAAAATATTCTGCTGTTTTTCCGTCAGGCTTTGGAATGGTTCGCTGAGGTCGATCTTGTAGCGGTCGGCCGCCAGATTGATTAGCTTGACCAGATATTGTGAGCTGGATCCCGGACCAAGGCCGCCGTCAAGGAGGGGCTTCTTCCAGTCGGTGATGATCTTGTTGGGATCGAAGTCGTAGATGCTGCCCAGGCCGTTGCATTCCGCGCAGGCTCCGTACGAGGAGTTAAATGAGAAGCTTCGTGGTTCGAGTTTTGGCACATCGAGGCCACAATCGGGGCATGCCATCGAAGAGGAGAAGAGCTGTTCGTCGCCGCCGGCCACCGCGACGAGCACAAGTCCGTTGGCCATTTGCAGCGATTTTGCGATGGAACTTTCGAGACGCTTTTCGACCCCGGGCTTTAGCACGATGCGGTCAATGACGGCTTCGATGGTGTGATTCTTCCGCTTCTCCAACTGGATCGGCTCTGCGAGGTCACGCATCTCGCCGTCAATGCGAGCGCGAAATCCCTGCTGATCCAGTTCATCGAGCAGATCTTTGAACTCACCCTTGCGGCCGCGCACCACGGGCGCGTAGATGGTGACACGCTCCGCCTTCGCCCGGGACAGGATCCGCTCAACGATCTGCTCGGGAGACTGCCTCGAGATGGATCGGCCACACTTGGGGCAATGCGGCACGCCCACGGATGCATAAAGCAGGCGCAGGTAGTCATAGATCTCGGTGATGGTTCCCACGGTTGAGCGCGGGCTGCGACTGGTAGTCTTCTGTTCGATGGAGATAGCAGGGCTCAGGCCTTCAATCGAATCCACATCGGGGCGTTCAATCTGGTCGAGAAACTGGCGGGCATAAGCGGAGAGCGTCTCAACATAACGCCGCTGACCCTCGGCGTAAATGGTGTCAAATGCGAGCGAAGATTTGCCGGAGCCGGAGAGTCCGGTAATGACAGTCAGCGTGTTGCGGGGAATCTGCACACTGATATCGCGAAGATTGTGCTGGCGCGCGCCGCGCACCGTTATATGTGTGATGGCCATGCTTGGGGCTTTATGAACACTCGAGGAAAATGACGCGATTTGATGACTCGGTCTCTCCAGCAGAAAGTCTGCGAGAGCCAAAATGAAATCAGACTCCTTAGGTATCTTATTAGGCAATAGAAACGGGGGTCAAACTTTGGGATTGTCTGCGACAATTGCATCACGGTGATCGCCTCTACTAGTGAATGAGGCATGGATGGCATCAAAGTGACTTAGGTTGAAACCGGAAAATGCTGACCTAAACGGTAGCGACCAAGGGCGCGCTCCTGATCAGAAGGCAAAGAATGCAGAATTTGCTAAACACGGTTCTCCTGATCTGTGCCGCTATGGGTTCTCTGGCTCTGGGAGTATTGCTGGCTTATTTAAGCTGCAACGCGGCCTTTCGCTTGTTGAGAGTGCAGGCACGATCGTACGCGGCGGCACCGCAAGCCAAGCCTCAGATCGCCCGCGTTTCGTAGTTTTGCTCACCAGATCCTTGGGCTTCCCCGCACGCACTCGCTCCCTACATGTACTTGGGAACTTAAGGGAAAACAGCGCGTCCACCATTGAAACCAATGTCGAAGTGTCATTGGCGGCAGGTGGGACCTACTCCGGGGGCGGCTGCTCCGACTGCGGTTGATCTTGGTGCATTCGCTGCAACTGCTCCAGTAGCTGCTGCGGGGTTCTGACCTCGCTTCCAGGAGGGGCATTAGGACTCTGTGTTCCTGGTGGCGAGGGTTGACCCGTGGTGGGAGGCTCAATATCCTGATCTCCCTGGTCTACCTGGTCTGGCTCGGCCTCTTCGTCTGGGGGTTTGTCTGCTGCCACGGCGGCGGGTGGAGCGGTCCCACTGTTGCGCTGGCTGAGAATGAGATGCCGCGGGGCTCCATCTGCGATTTCTCCGACCATCAAAACGTTATAACCAGAGCCAACCAGCAGCGATGAGAGGACGTCACGGGGCGCGCCCGGACCGTAGTTGCCAAAGATGCGCTCATCGTGGCCGAGGCCTTCGACCTTCATCCCCGTGGCGGAGCTGATGTCGTGCAGCACCTGCGACAGGCTTGAATTATTTGCCTGAATCGCTATGCCAGTGTGGCTGACTTCTACCTCGGCGCGACCAGCCGGCTGCTGCAGCAGGGATGTCGGCTCGGCCGGAGCTGCTGGCGTAGGTTCCGCCTGAGGGTGGACGACGTTGGGGGGCATTCCGCGCCGATGAGATTTAGGACTGGCAGGGGAAGTGGGAGGCTGCTCTGCTGGACCGGTGTTTGTCGTAGGCGGGAGTGATGAGTCCAAGGACGGTTTTGTGACTAAGGGAGCCGACGGTGAGATCACCGGGGCGGGCTTGGGTCGGGTACTCCGTACAACCGGGGCATTGACTTCGGGCGGCATGTTTTGCGCCGTGGCGCCCCCAACAAAAAAGAACCCGCAAAGGAGGGAAGGTGCCGCGGCCCGCAGCACTAGACGCAATGGCGCAGGGAGTCGCATGCGCCATACCGGCGTCAAACCTGCTAATACGTGACCCTCGCGAGAGCCGATTCGGGAGCTCATCAAAACCACCGTCTTCCGCCCAGGCGCCAGCCGCCTGCAGCAGAAGCATCTGTGTACTAGACTAGCAGTGGTTTTGATCCGCTTGCGCTTTTTTGCGAAAGTGGGAGAAGTGCCGGGTTTTTATTACAGATCAGGAACGAGTGCAATCGATGCGATGGTCGCGATCTAAAAGGTTGACGTCAAAGCTGGCCGGCTTGCTGACGCTGGGTTTGATCGTTTACGGAGGACCCGCCCGCGCGGTAACCTGCACGACCCAGGCCCAGATGACAGCCGGCCTGAGATCCGAACTACAGCAGGCCGCCCTCAATCTTGGGCAGCTCGTCCAGAAGGGTGATGTGGCAGCCGTGAGGCAAGGAATGCTGCCCAAAGCGGCCAGCCAATTTGAAGCAATTGCCACAGGCGTGCAGGCGGCATCGCCGCTGATGCAGGGTGCCGGCCTGACCGTCGACCAGATCTATTCGCTGGATGCCTCCGATCTGAAGCAGGAACAGGAGACGCAGTTTTTCTGCGGCGTGGGTGGCACTGCTCTGGCCGTTGCGTTGAATTTTCAGCAGCTTCCACCGGGAAAATACGGATTTGCCATCCTGCATGCTACCGGGGTGGCGCAGCCTCAACAGTTGGCGTTCATTCTGGCGAATGATGGCGGTTGGAAGCTGGCTGGTTTCTACCAGCGCCCGATGCTCTTTGCCGGCCACGACGGCGTCTGGTACTGGACCCAGGCGCGCGAATTCGCGAAGAAAAAGCAGAATTGGAGTGCCTATTTCTATTACCAGACGGCGCAGTTTTTGCTCACGCCGGTCGATTTCCTCAGCAGTCCCAATCTTGAGAAGCTGCAGAACGAGCAGAGTTCTGCAGTGCCTCCCGGCCTTCCCGGAGCGCAACCCATGGCCCTGGCCCTGAACAGCCAGAGTTGGAACATCACAAGCCTGCGTACCGACGCCTCTCTCGGCGGGCTCGATCTGGTGATCCATTATCAGGCTCAGGGTGAAGCAGACCCGGTAGCGTCGCGGCAAAAGGCAATCGAAGTTATGAAGGCAATGCTTGCGGCTCATACCGAATTGCGCGACGCGTTTCATGGACTCTGGGTGTATGCGGACGCACCGGGCCAGCGACCATATGCGGTAGAGATCCCCATGGCGCAAATTCAATGAGGTGCGCTTGCGGGGCCCAGGGGGCCGGGGTCTAGCGTAACGTATAGCGCGTGAAGATGGCGCTGGCGCGACAGCGAGTAAATGCAGAGAATAAAATTTGAAGGTGGCCAATCGTATGCTTAAGAATCTTTCCCTTGTGATCGCAGAGCGACGTGCAACTCCCAGCTTTGATGGAACGCCGATTCCTGACACGGACTTGAAAAAGATCCTCGACGCGGGCCTGCACGCCCCCAGCGGCTACAACATGCAGCCATGGCGCTTCATTGTGGTGCGCACTCCAGAGCAGAAGAAACGGCTTCGCGGTGCCAGCTACAACCAGGCCAAGGTGGAGGAGGCTTCCGTGATGATCGTCGCCTGCGGCGATGCCGACGGCTGGCGCAACGGCGATCTGGAAGAGATGCTTCGCCTGGGACGCCAAGGCGGCATGCCTGAGCATTATGCGGAACAGGCCAAAAACAGCATCCCGAACTACCTGTCGAACCACCCCAATATGCCGATGTGGCTAAATCGGCACGTAATGATTGCTTTTACCCACATGATGCTGATGGCGGAGACGCTGGGTTATGACACCGCGCCCATGGAAGGCTTTGAGCAAGAGAAGGTTCATGAAGTGCTCAAGCTGCCACTTAGCTATCACGTGGTCGCGTTGTTGGGAATTGGACACCTGAACGGTCCGGATAAGTTTGACGGGGGCCGCTTCAGCATGGCGCGGACGGTCTTCGACGAGGAGTTCGGGCACCCGATCAAGCTCTAAACTCGTGGTGCGGACAGCAGCGCTAGTTGAGTTTGACTGACTTCTGGCCTCAGACAATCCGACCGTCCACAAAACTGCGACGGATCAACAGCGGGTCCCTTTAGTACGGCAATGAACTGCGATCTGCGGAGGATCCCGGTACCGGGGAACACCATTGAGTCTAGAGATTCAGCGTCCGCCCGCAGGCCTAATCTTTGATATGGATGGGGTCCTCATTGACTCCGAGCCGCTTCACAGGCGGGCGAAGGAGCAGGCGCTCGGCTATTTCGGCATCGTTCTGGCTGACCAGACTTATGCGGATTACAAGGGACGGCCCGACGAAACAATGATGCGGGAGATCGCGGCGCAGAGGGCGGATCCCGCAATGACAGCCGGCGAGCTGCTGCGGAGAAAGCATCAGGCATTCGAAGCTCTCGAGCACACCATCCTGCCTATTCCAGACGCCGTCGAATTTGTCCGGTGGTCAAAAAACCACTATCGGATTGCCCTTGCGACATCCGCGACTCCCAGAAATCGCGCCGCCGCGTTGAGTGCGCTGGATCTCAGCTCCATTTTCGAAGCAGTGGTGGATGCCGACGACTTTCAGCGACCCAAACCAGATCCTGAAGCCTTTCAAGTGGCCATGCGCCGATCGGCGCTTCGTCCAGAAGAATGCTGGGTGATTGAAGATTCGCTGAACGGAGTCAAAGCCGCGAAGGCCGCTGGATGCGTGACTGTCGCACTCACTACAACTTTTGCGAGACAGGCTCTTTTGGAGGTTGGCGCAGATATCCTGATAGCCTCTTTTGCGGAGCTTAAGTCACGATTGCAAGAAATTCAGTTGTCCGATTGAGTTCAAATCTCGTTGGAGATCTGGAAGTGAGGTCTGCATTTGCGGAGAGAATTCCCTGATGCGCCTATCGTTGGCGTTGGCGCGGTGATCCTTGAAGGCAACCGGGCATTGCTGGTGCGGCGGGGGCACGAACCGCTGAAAGGGGAATGGTCTCTGCCCGGCGGTGCGCTCGAGCTAGGAGAAACTCTCGAGCAGGGGGTGGTTCGCGAGGTTCTGGAAGAAACCGGTCTCGTGGTGGAGGCGGTCTCGGTGGTCGAAGTCCTGGATCGAATCGTGGCGGAAGATTCTACGGCGGAATGCAATACCGCTGGCGGCAGCAGAATTCGCTTTCACTATGTACTGATTGATTATCTCTGTCGCGTGACGGGTGGGACCCTGCGTGCGGCGAGCGACGCCATGGATGCCCGGTGGGTTGCGCGCGAGGAATTGAACGCACACGGCATCTATCACCTTGCTCCTGCCACCGTTGTTGTCATAGACAAGGGTTTTTGCATGGCGGAAAACGCCCGTGACACTTTGCGCATCACTCTTTAGCAACGTCTTAGGTTGTACAGTCTCCGATCGAGCCCAGCGAGTTTGTGGCGAGAGAGCCCATCCATCCATGCACGAAAATTCTGCGTGGACAACTGAACCTGAAACACCTACCTCATCCACAGTGAAGTCTGGCCTTCGACCCGGAAGGTCGCGAGCATGGTGTGCGGCAAGGAGAGCCTTGGCAGCGGTCTTGCTGATCATGCTTGTGGGTTGTACTGCCTTCTGGTTCCATCCTGTCTGGATGATTGAACAAGCGCTGTCGATATTTCTGTGGAGCCATGGGATTCGCAGCGAATACATCGCCGTAGACGGCCATCGCGTGCACTACCTGGTCGCAGGGCAAGGGGAGCCGGTGGTCCTCATCCACGGTCTTGGAAGCCGTGCGGAGGATTGGGCGAACCTGATCCCGACCTTCGCCAAAGGTGGATACCGCGTATACGCGCTCGACTTGCTCGGCTACGGTAAGACGGATCGGCCACTCAGCGCATCGTATTTTATCCGCGAGGAGGCCGCTTTGGTGCAGGACTTTCTTGATGCTAAGGGGCTAGCCCGCGTGAATCTCGGAGGCTGGTCTATGGGCGGGTGGGTGGCTCTGCGAGTGGCCAGCGATGCGCCCAAGCGCGTGGAGCGCCTGATGTTGTTTGACAGCGCGGGAATTCGTTTTGATATGCGCTTCCCGCCGGATATTTTTGTTCCGGACACCCCTGAAAAACTGGCGAATCTCAACTCCTGGCTGATGTCAGAGCCGCCTAGCATCCCCGCGTTCCTTGCGCGCGATATGCTGCGCACCATGAGCGGACACCCCTGGGTTATCCGGCGCAGTGTTGCGTCCATGTTGACTAGAAACGACCTGATGGATGGCAAACTCAGCGCGTTGAAAATGCCTGTCCTGATTGTGTGGGGCTCCGAGGACCGGTTGATCCCGGCGATGAGCGGAATAGTTATGCATCAGGAAATCCCGCAGTCGATTCTGGCGTTGTTTGGCGGCTGCGGCCACCTGGCGCCGCGGCAATGTGCGGACCGCATCGGGCCTCGCACTCTTGAGTTCCTGCACTCGCAGTCGCCCATCGCATCCGCTATTAAGTTTGTACCGGCTGACCGGACTTTCGAGTAGCGAGCTAGTTAGACGCAATCGCTCACGAGGTCTGGGTCACTACTACTAACTGTTCCGTTGTAGTCAGGTGCAGCATCTCTTCAAAGGGAAAATTGAAACGGGCTGCGCTCCTTCTGGTTGACTTGCGCTGAATTGCTTTAGTCTTCTGCCTTCCACACGTAAGCGTCTTTCTGCGGCAATCCGATGTGACCGAGGACGCGGCAGGCGAATTGGCGAGCCATTTCGGTTGAATTCACCGGCTTGTTGTAGAAGGACGGGATAACGGGAAAGATGACCGCGCCGGCATCGGCAGCCAGTTGCATGTTCCGCAAATGAATCTTGTTGAGCGGGGTCTCGCGCACGCACAGAATCAGGGGGCGACACTCCTTCAGGCATACATCGGCGGCGCGCTGGATGAGGTTCGAAGCGAGGCCGTTAGCTATAGCCGCCAGCGTTCCCATGCTGCAGGGAAGGATGATCATTCCATCAGACGGATAGCTTCCGCTGGCAATGCCGGCACCAATGTCGGCCTCAGGGAAGGAATGGATTTTTAGGGGAGGCTTTCCCAGCAGCTTTTCCAGCAAATTGCTGCGGCCACTGAACTCCATCTCTTCTGCCACTACGCGTAGGGAACTCTCCGACGTCACAAAGCTAACGTGAGCTACGCGCTCATCGGCTTCAAGAGCCAGCAACAGTTGCTGACCAAAGACGGCTCCACTGGCGCCGGTCAGCGCAACGGTCAGGTTCCACTCGCTTTTGGTCTTGCCTGTCATTTTGATAGAACAATCCTCGTATCCGAAATGTATACAGTAGACGCGTGCGTTGCCACATGACTCGGTAAGTCCCGATTATCCCAGCACCCGGACAAAAATGGCATCAACGTTCTCGAGTTGTCGTGTGAGATCAAAGGTCTTCGCCAGCTTTTCCGGAGTCAGCAGTGCAGTAATTTCCGGGTCTGTAGCCACCTCATCTTTGAAAACAAGATCGTCTCGCCAGGAGCGCATTGCGTGGCCCTGCACGAGGCGATATGCATCCTCGCGCGACATTCCAGCCTCGGCCAGGTCGAGGAGCAGCTGTCCGGAAAAGATCAGGCCGCCCGTGCTCTCCAGATTTCGCATCATGCGGGCAGGGTAGACCAGCAGCTTTTCAATGAGGTTGGTAGTCTTTGCCAGCAGGTAATCCGTCAGAATTGTTGAGTCCGGAAAGATTATGCGCTCTACGGACGAGTGGGAGATGTCGCGCTCGTGCCATAGGGCTATGTTTTCAAAAGCCGCCTGGGTATTGGCACGCACTACGCGAGCCAATCCGCTGATCTGCTCGCTGGTTATGGGGTTCTTTTTATGTGGCATGGCCGAGGAACCCTTTTGCTTCTCGGAGAAATACTCCTGAGCCTCTCTCACCTCAGTGCGCTGCAGATGGCGAATCTCCACGGCGATCTTATCGAGCGTTGCGGTTACCAGGGCCAGAGTGGAGATGTAATGCGCGTGGCGATCGCGCTGGATAACCTGCGTGGCAATGGGCGCGGGCCTGAGCCCGAGCTTCTCGCAGATGCGCTCTTCATGCTCCGGCTTAAGGTGGCCGAAGGTGCCAACAGCACCACTGGTCTTGCCCACGCGCATGTCCTCTGCGGCAGCGTCGAATCGAACCAGGTTGCGCTGCATCTCTGCGTACCAGTTCAGGAGCTTGAGTCCGAAGGTGGTTGGCTCTGCATGGATACCGTGGGTGCGGCCAATGGCGGGCGTGTGCTTGAACTCAAGCGCGCGGCTCCTCAATACATGCGCCAAGTCAACCATGCCTTTACGCAGGATAACGGAGGCAGCTTTTACCTGGAGGGCCTGCGCGGTATCCACCACGTCATTTGAGGTGAGTCCATAGTGCAGCCAGCGGGATTCCGGCCCGATCTTTTCGGCAACTGCCGTGGTGAACGCAATGACGTCGTGCTTCACCTCTGCTTCGATCTCGTGAATACGCTCCACGCTGAAGTCGCCTTTGGTGCGAATCGCCCTGGCGGCCTCTGCCGGGACGATGCCAGCCTCGGCCAGCGTTTCGCTAGCCGCCGTCTCCACCGCGAGCCACATGCGGTACTTATTTTCTTCTGTCCAGATGTGACCCATCTCGGGGCGCGTATAACGATCGATCAAAAGAATGCCTCCTTGATTCCACAGCCTGATCCGCGAGTACACTCCATTTTATCGTTTGCGCATCTCATTCTGCATGCAATGGGTGTAGACTCGCGCAGAAGAAGGGAAGTGAATGGAAGACCAACAGGACCTTATTACAATAGGAGAGTTTCGTGACACGGCCGAGGCCGAGATGGCCAAGGGCCGCCTGCGCTCTGCGGGAATCGACTGCTTCCTGGTGGGCGAAAACGTCGGTGTGCTCTACGGAAATTCAATCGGCAGCCTGCGGCTTCAAGTCAATCCGGATGACGAAGCCGATGCCCGCGCCATCCTGGACGTAATTGCGGAACCGGGAGCAGCAGAACGGGCGGAAGAAGAAAACGCTGCCGCGTCCGTACTGGAGAAGCCGCTGGACCAAGTTTGACTACCTGCTGGCGCCGCTGACGCCTAACAAGGCACCCATTTCCTTATACAGAAAACCGCGTCCCGGCTTATAAGGCTGCACCCATTTGCCGTTGAGCACAAACTGCGGAATTGCCATCTTACCGACGTTCTTCATCACCTCCTGCGCTGCGGAGGGAGTCGTCTCAATGTCGATTGCGGTGTAGGCAATTCCATGCTCGTCGAGGAACCGCTTAGCCTCTCGGCAATCCCGACACCAGGGAGCGGTATAAACCAGCAATTGCATATAAGGATGATACCGGACGGATGCGTGGCGGGGCTGGCGATCAAAAAATTGCAATCTGCTCTGCCTCAGGAGAGTAGCGAACAGCGGCTCTTTTTGACGGAAATTCCGCGAGAGCTTCGGTTGTCGAATGTGTCTTAGGTCGAAATGCTTTAACTGCGTCGTTCCCGAAAGAAACGACGCAATACCTCGCCACACTCCTCTGCCAGTACTCCCCGTGCGACTTCCATTTGATGGTTGAGCCGGGGATGGTTGAGGACTGAGAGTACGGAGCCGGCTGCTCCAGCCTTCGGATCATCCGCGCCGACCACCAGACGTTCGAGTCGGGCGTGAATCATGGCTCCGGCACACATGGCGCATGGTTCGAGCGTGACATAGAGACTGCAGCCTGTTAGGCGGTGATTGTTGCCCACCTTGGCGGCTTCGCGCATGGCGACAATCTCAGCATGAGCAGTGGGATCGAAGTCCCGCAGGACCCGATTCTGCCCGAGCGCAACGATGTTCCCGCCACACACCAGCACAGCTCCAACAGGAACCTCCCCCGCTTCCGCTGAGGCCTGGGCCTCTTCAAGGGCAATCCGCAGATAATCTTCGTCAGTCATTCGACCGCGGGTTGTTGCTGCGTCATGCAATGCAGCGCACCCAGCCCCCAGATGAGATCACCACAGTGTATCCCCACGACGTCGCGGTCAGGGAATAGCTCCGCGAGTGTGTTGAGTGCGACTCTGTCGTTATTGTCGTTAAATGTAGGCACCAGCACTAGCCCATTGGCAATGTAGAAGTTGGCGTAGCTGGCAGGAAGGCGCTGGCCCTCAAAGACTACGGGACCGGGCATGGGCAATTCGACGATACGGAAGGGCTTGCCATCCAGGTCGCAGGCGTCGCGCAGACGCTCCAGGTTTTGCTTCAAGGGTTGGTGGTTATCGTCCAGGGCATTTGCCTCAGTCACGGTGACAATAGTGTTTTTAGAGACAAAGCGCGTGGCGTCGTCCACGTGTCCATGCGTATCATCTCCGGCAATCCCGTGATTCAGCCAAAGTACCTTTTCCACGCCCAGATAGTCGAGAAAGGCCTGCTCCAGTTGCTCGCGGCCCAGGCCTGGATTGCGCTGCTGGACTTCGCTCAAGAGGCATTCCTCCGTAGTGAGCATCAGTCCAGCTCCGTTGACGTCTATCGAGCCGCCCTCAAGCACGATGCGTTGATCTCGAGCCATGGCTTTCCATTGCTGCAGACCTTCGCTTTGCGCGACGTGGTCCGGGATTTGGTCATCCTGCTGCCAGTTATCGTACTTGGCCCAGGCGTTGAATTTCCAATTCGTAACAGCCAGCGATTTTGTATGTTCACTGGCGTTGGTGACAAAGATCGGGCCGGAGTCACGCGTCCAAACCCGGTCAGTCGGCCACTGGTGAAAAATGACGCGGTCGAATCGCACCCCCGCACGCTTCAGGATACTGCTCGCCCGTTTCTCGGCTGCCTGGTCATCCACCAGGATGTGCACCGTCTCTACGCGAGCGAGCTGTCGAACGATCTCGGCGTAGACCCAGGGAATGGGGTGATACTTGCCCGGCCAGTCCTGGGGATTATGCGGCCATGCAATCCAGGTGGCGGAATGCTTCTCCCATTCCGCCGGCATCCGGTAACCAAGTTCATGGGGTGTTTTTTCTGTGTCGATCACGGCTTTCATTTGTCGGGGCCCGGTGTGTCCAGATAGCGATTGACGATGGGACCGTAGGCATCAATGCGGCGGTCGCGCAGAAATGGCCAGTTACGGCGTGTGTCTTCAAGCAACGCCAGATCGACTTCGCCGATCAAGATCTCCTCCCTGTCGAATGAGGCTTTGGCGATGATGCGGCCGAAGGGATCTGCAAGAAAAGAGCCGCCCCAGAATTCGAGGCCGGGGCCCTCGACCCGATCACCGCGAACGTCGCCGTGCTCCGTACCCACGCGATTCACGGCGGCAACATAGACGCCGTTCGCGATGGCGTGCGACCGCTGGATTGTTTGCCACGCGTCGTACTGTGCTGCTCCGAACTCCACTTTTTCGGCTGGATGCCAGCCGATGGCGGTGGGGTAGAAGATCAGATTCGCGCCCTGGAGAGCCGTGATGCGCGCGCCCTCGGGATACCACTGATCCCAGCAGACAAGCGTTCCTACTCTGCCGACGGCCGTGTCGAACGAGCGAAAGCCCAGATCACCTGGTGTGAAGTAGAACTTCTCGTAGTAAAGGGGGTCATCGGGTATATGCATCTTGCGGTAGAGCCCGGCGATGGATCCATCCGCATGCAAAACTGCGGCCGTATTGTGGTAGAGTCCCGCCGCGCGCCTCTCAAATAGGGAAGCGACGACCACCACTTTTTCCTCGCGGGCTACTGCACCCAGGCGTTCCGTGCTGGGACCGGGAATGGACTCGGCCAGATCGAAGAGAGCAATCTCCTCACGCTGGCAAAAATATTGCGCGCGGAAAAGCTCCGGCAAGCAAACAATGTTCGAACCTTCGCGAGCAGCCTCGCGAACGCGATCTGCTGCCTTGTCAAGATTTGCATCGGGGTCTGGGCCGCAACTCATCTGCACCAGGCCCACGCGGTACTTTAGATTATTCATACGTCTCGATCCCCAGCGCCTGGCCTACAGACAAAAGGCGCAGGCCGCAGAAGGCCCGCGCCCGTGTCGTCGAGTTCGCTACTACTCGAAAATCAGCACTGCGGCAGCCAGTACCGTCGTCCACAGACCATGCTTATCGCCAATAGCGGTTTGGGTCACGTTGGCGGTGCGCACGATCTTGTTTGAAATGCGATAAATTTCCTTCTTTTCGTCCCAGCTCTTATCGGGATCAAAATCCACGTCAAGCGTTGTCGCAAGCATCTCTGCAGCTAGTTCTTCGGCATAATCGCCCGCTTGCTCCTCCGCCTCCCCAAAGCTGTGGTGCTCGCTGAGGTAGCCGTAGGTGTCGTGATCCGTTGGAATGGCCACGCCGATGCTGGAAGCAACCAGACGATGCGGTTCGCGGGTGGAGTTCTCCGCCACGACAGCGAATACGACCTCGCCGGGACTGAGATACTTCAAACCCTCTTTGCGTGGAATGAGTTTGGCTTGTGGCGGAAAGATCGACGATACGCGAACCAGATTCTGGGCAGCGATCCCTGCATCTCGGAGTGCCATTTCAAACGAGGTCAGACGTTCCTTGTGTCTCCCCACGCCCTTGGTGAAAAACAAACGCCTCGGGACCATGCTTTTGCCCAATTCAGAAACCTCCTCTAAGGAATGCATTCACCGCGCAAACTTGCTGCTCGCAGGAAGTAACCGATTGCGGATCCTGCGGAAAGTTTTACCGGCAAATTTACCGTGCACCTAATACGATAAATCCTTAGGGCTAGTGGTGCATAAAAAGCCAGTAAATTTTTGCTATTTGTGGGCAAGCAAAGCAATGCCACGCCTACCGCTATTGCCTATTCAATAATGCTGTGGTGCACGGCTCGCTGTGGCATGATTGCCACATCTTCCGAGTGGATGTTAGCCTTCTCTAGTCTTAGGTGCGCACTGCGCCCATCTTTCCTCGGAGAATGTCAAGTCCATGAAAAAAAGTTACAACGGAGTGCCTCTGCCTGAAGGGGGAGAGGCGATCCAGTATGTCGACGGGAAGTATCTTGTCCCGGATCATCCCATCATTCCATTTATCGAAGGCGACGGCACCGGTCGCGACATCTGGCGCGCGTCGCAGCGAGTGTTCGATGCCGCGGTTGAAAAGGCTTACGGCGGCAAGCGCGCAGTAAAGTGGTTTGAGATCTTCGCGGGCGAAAAAGCCTTCCGTGCTTTCAAGACCTGGCTGCCGGATGATTCCGTGGATGCTGCGCGCGATCTGCGGGTCTCGATCAAGGGTCCGCTGACAACACCGGTTGGCGGAGGTATCCGCTCCTTGAACGTGGCCTTGCGCCAGATACTGGATCTGTATACCTGCGTGCGCCCGGTTAAGTACTACGATGGCGTGCCATCTCCCGTAAAGCATCCTGACCGGCTGAACGTGGTAATCTTTCGCGAAAACACGGAAGACGTCTACGCCGGGATCGAGTTCCGCCAGGGCACACCCGAAGTTGCAAGATTGATCGATTTTTTGAACAACGATCTCTTGAAGGGAACCAAAAAGCATATTCGTGAGGATTCGGGCGTCGGCATCAAACCAATTTCAATCTTCGGCACTAAGAGGCTCGTCCGCAACGCCATTCGTTATGCGCTGAAGAATGGCCTCAAGTCGGTCACGCTGGTGCATAAGGGCAACATCCAGAAGTTCACCGAGGGTGCCTTTCGCGAATGGGGTTATGAGGTCGCCGTCGACGAATTCCGGGGTTCTGTTGTGACCGAGCGTGAGAGCTGGATTCTGGGCAACGCGGAAGCATACTCCGGAATGACGGTGGAGCAGAACGCAAGTCTTATCGAGCCGGGTCTGGAGTTTGGCAACGAGGACTATCGCAAGGCGTTGTATGCCGAGGTCAAACACGTTCTGGACACCATTGGCACTACTCATGGCGGCGGCAAGTGGAAGCAGAAGCTGCTCATCAACGATCGCATCGCCGATTCCATATTCCAGCAGGTAATTATCAGACCCGAAGAATACAGCGTACTGGCGACTCCAAATCTCAACGGAGACTATATCTCCGACGCCTGTGCGGCACAGGTGGGGGGACTCGGTATTGCTCCCGGCGCGAATATTGGCGATGGCTACGCCGTGTTTGAAGCCACACACGGGACAGCCCCAAAGTATTCCGACAAGGATGTCATTAACCCCGGTTCGGTGATTCTCTCGGGCGTGATGCTCTTTGAGTTTCTCGGGTGGAACGAGGCCGCCAAGCTGATCGAGAGTTCGTTGGAGAAGACCATTCAACAAAAATTTGTTACCTATGATTTCGAGCGGCAGATGCAAGGCGCGACTAAGGCCAAGACCAGCGAGTTTGCCAGCCGCATGATCGAAAACATGCAGTAATCAATGGAACCCGGCCATGCCGGACAGTGGGCCTTTAAAGGAGAGTTATGCGTAGGAAAGTAACGATTGTAGGTGCTGGGAATGTTGGAGCGACGGCGGCTCATTGGATTGCGGCGAAGGAACTGGCGAACGTTGTATTGATCGACGTGGTAGAGGGAGTGCCACAAGGCAAGGCCCTCGACCTGTTGCAGGCGATGCCGGTTGAGAAGCGGGACTCGAATGTCGTGGGAACCAACGATTATGCGGATACTGCCAACTCCGATGTCGTCATCATCACCGCAGGTATCCCGCGTAAGCCGGGTATGAGCCGCGACGATCTGTTGATGACAAATTACAAGATCATGTCGGACGTAGTCGCAAAGGTCATCGCATATTCGCCCGACTCTATTTTAATCGTGGTTTCCAATCCTCTTGACGCCATGGCCCAGGCAGCATTCAAGCACTCCAAGTTCAACAGGGAACGCGTCATCGGCATGGCCGGTGTGCTTGATTCGGCACGCTTCCGCACGTTTATCGCGGAAGAATTGAAGGTCTCGGTCGAAAACGTAACAGCATTTGTGCTTGGCGGTCACGGAGACACTATGGTCCCGCTGCCTCGCTACTCGACGGTCGCTGGAATTCCGATCACGGAGCTGATGGATGCGGCTACCGTGGAGCGCCTGGTACAGCGCACGCGGGATGGCGGCGCGGAAATCGTCAAGCACTTGAAGACTGGAAGCGCCTACTACGCGCCATCCGCATCGGCGGTGGAGATGGTTGAGGCGATCCTGAAGGACAAGAAAAAAATCCTGCCCTGCGCGGCGTATCTAGAGGGCGAGTATGGCATCCATGGTCTATACGTTGGCGTACCTTGCAAGCTAGGCGTCCGCGGGTTGGAGCAGATCATCGAAATCAAACTGACTGATGAAGAAGCGGCCGCACTGCAGAAGAGCGCCGACGCCGTGAAGGAGCTTTGCGCGGTGATTGGTGTCTAGATTTTTCTACAAGTAACCATCGAAAAATCGCGACGCCGATTGCGGACAGCGTAATTCACGCGAGCGCCTGATTTTGCCTTCCCCATTGCTCAGGTTGCCAGCTCCAGTGAGCACGCCGTCTTAGTCACGCATGCACCGTCAGTTCACTTATGCTCGCCGCTATGCTCCGCGTTTGATCCTGGTTCAGGAAAGTCTGTGTCCTGTCCGTCCGGCGGCTTGCCGCTGCCACGGTGAACGTTCTGGCCCGCGAGTGAGTTCTTCTCTTCTGGGGCAGAGGGTCTGTCGTTCTCTACTGCACCCTTGCCTCCGTCGGCATCGGGGTGGTTTGGCGTATTTGTCATGCGGATGAAGATGATGGAATCAACGCCCTGTGTTGTCTCTGGCCTTTGCAAAAGTGCAGGGGAGCTACTGAGTTGCTCTGACCGGGCATGCCTCGTCAACAGTTTTATTGTTCGCGCCCCGCTGTCGGCTTCGGTGCGATACGCACTCCCATTGCATTCAATTTGGTTCGCGCCTGCTGCGCTTCTGGTGTTTGCGGGTAACGCTGGATCAGGCTGCGCATCTCCCGCGTGCCTGCATCCTTCTGATTCAACGAGATTAGGGATTCAGCCTTACGCAGTTGCGCGGCCGGTGCCTTGGGGTTGCCAGGGAACTGCTCCAGGACCGCATCGTAGCCCTTGATCGCCGCTGGATACTTGCCTTGGCGGTAGGAGATCTCGGCGATGTAATACTGTGCATTTCCTGCCAGGTCTTCGCGCGGATAGTACTTGATCACGTCGTCGAACTCGGAGGTCGCAAGGTCATACTTTGCCGAGTTATAGTCGCGCAGGCCGCTTTGGTAAAGCTGTTGCAAAGGGGGAGCAGGCGATGCAGCGGGTGCCGTTCCGGCCGGAGCTACGCCTTCGGCTGGGCCGTTACCGGGTGCTCCAGGAATTCCAGCCGAGCTGGTCCCTGAGTTCAAAGTGGACGTCTGCGCTTGCATATCCTGGAGCTGTTTGTCGACTCGGGCGATTCGAGACTTCAGTTCATCGATCGAATCGTTCAAAGCCTGCAGTTGGCCGGAAACGCCATCCAGCTTCTGCGCCCCGCCCTCATTCTGGGTCTGGAGCTTGGTCTGAAGATCGGTAACCCTTACCGACATTTTGTTCACATTGTCCGCTGTCTGCTCCACCAGATGCTGCAGCACACCCATACGCTCGTCGTTAGTCGTCTGCAGGTGCTGGATCGCTTCCTGGAGCTGCTGGACCTCGGTCTCTAGCTGAATCATCTCCTTGGAAACGGCATACGCATGAAAAGTGGGAAAAACAAGAGCAAGGGCGGCAATCGCGACGAAACTAAAAATCCTTGAGCGCATCTGGGGTTCACCTGGCGTGAATGTGAAGAGATTGCGGCAGCATCAGAGATCGATGCTGCCGCTGAAGACAGGCTACTTATCGAGGGAGAACTGCCCGCGCCGATTCTGTTGCCAGCAGCTTTCGTCATGCCCTGCGCAGAACTGCTTCTCTTTGCCATAGCTGACCACGCGCAGCCGGTCCGGACTGACGCCGGCGGTTACGAGAGCCTGCTTGGCTGCATTGGCGCGATTCTCGCCGAGTGCCAGGTTGTATTCCGTCGAACCACGCTCGTCGCAATATCCACCGACCACCACCTTCACAGTGGAGTGGGCGTTCAGGAAGCTGGCATCCTTCGAAACAGTGGCTTGGGCATCGCCCCGCAGATCATAACTGTCGTAATCGAAGAAGACATCCTGAACGTTTTGATGGAAGGTGTTCTCATCTACGAGATCCGTGTTGGTGCTAACTACCGGTGCCGGCGTGTTGACCGTAACTCGCGCCGTCGCATCGGCCGAGCCAGCCGTACTGCGGGCCACGAGGTGGTAGTTGGTTGAAGCGGTGGGGTTCACGGTCTGTGTTCCCTCTGCGCTGACGGCGCCGATGCCCTCGATCGAGATATCGGTTGCATTGGTGGTGCGCCACGCCAGAACGACTTTGTCTCCAGCGGTCACCACAGTGGGAGTGGCCGTGATCTCAGCAGTTGGCTCCGGAGTTACGACTGGCGGTGGTGGCGGCGGTGGTGGTTCAGTCTTCTTCTTGCCGCAACCCACGGCCAATGCAAGCGAAGCAAGAAACACGAGCGACGCCAAATACTTCAATTGTTTTCCGATCACGGTCTCCTCCTGAGGAGAATCTTGACGGTTAACCCATCAAGCTTGTCTAAATCACGTTAGTAAAAACTCACATACCACAGGACAAATCAGTTTACTTCTATCTCCCTGTCACTTCCAACTGCTCTTACTTCCAACTCCAATTTGGCATCGAATTATTTCCGCTTTGCGTCAGAGCACGTTGGTCGGTGCCATCTGCAAGCATGGTCCAGATCTCTGACTGAGCACCCTCAACGCGCTCAAAAACTATGTGCCGCCCATCGGGGGACCAGCTTGGGAAGTCATTGCGGCCAGCATCATGTGTTAGCTGCAGCCAACGCTTGCTGGCAACGTCCATGACATAGATATCCTGTCCACCCGGGGCGCCGGGGCCGTACTTGCGATCCCATGCGAACGAGAGGAATTGGCCATTGGGGGACCAGGACGGGGATGTGGCATAGCCTCCATCCGTCATGCGCTGAATGTCGCCGCCATCGGAGTCCATGATGTAAATCTGTGGCAGGCCGGTACGCCCGCTGCACCATGCGATCTGCGATCCCGTTTTAGGATTCCATACCGGGGATACATCCGGACCGCGAAAGTTTGTCAGCCGCCGCGCATTCAAGCCCCCAGCGTCGGCGACCCAGATCTCAGGATCGCCCGAGCGACTGGATGAGAACGCCAGCTTCGTCCCATCGCCAGACCACGCTGGAGAGAGGCTTGTTCCTCCAGCAGAGGGCCAACTGATGAGCCGGTTCAAGTCCATCGAGTACATGCGAATCGCCCACCCTGTCCTGCTCAGCGACGCGAATGCGATGCGCGAATTGTCAGGGGAAATGCGGGGTGAGAGGGAGATCTGTCCAAGGTGCGTAATAGCATGCTGCCCTTGGCCGTCGTAATCCATCGCCCAGATCTCTTTGGCTCCCGTCCGCGAGGAAACGAAGTAGAGCTTGGTCTCAGCGATTCCATTCAGACCGCCGCCCAGCCGGAGGATGATCTCATCTGCAAACCGGTGGGCGATCAGGCGGGCATTGTCCTGGGTGGCGGCTTCGTTGTACTGCTTGCCGAGCACCTGCGGCGACTGTTCATTCTTGGCGTCGAATAGCCATCCATAAACGACAATCCTGCCGCTTTGAACGGAGATCGCTCCAAACGCAACCATGGCGGCGTTGGCCGGGGCGTCGGACCACTGCTTCAAGCGGATCTCCTGCGGGGAGCCAGGAGCCACGGTCGGAGCCATGCTCTTCGAGACCATATCGAAAATGCCGGCGCTGCTCAAATCTCTGTAAAGCGTGGTATCGAATGTATTCTTCAGGGCGGGAGTTTGGGGATCAGGGGAAGCAGGTTTGAAATCCGCTAGAGCCAGGCGGATACGTTCGACACCCAGATTGGTTCCTGTCTTCACCCAATCCTGTGCGGTGGCCGGGGGCGGACCCGCGAGCACCGTAAAGCACAGGAGCAGCAGGGAGGCACACGTCAGGTATCGAATCTTTGCGAGCGTCGTCATTTTCATGAGCAGGACTAGGGGCAGAAACCTCTCCGTGTCAGTGATTCGGGTGCGTGTAAGTAAAAGTGTACGCCACTGTCAGGCTGTTTCCGGTGTATCCGGGGGGCAGGGGACCGAAGGTATCAACACGCTGCACGGCGCGCAGGGCTGAGGTGTCAAGCGTCGCTGATCCGCTGGAAGTCGCGATGCGGACATTGCTCGGGCTGCCATCGCGCGACAGTACGAATGTTACGAGGGCCTCCCTGCCCTCCTGCGTTTGCGGAGCAACTTCAGGGGTGTACCAGGAGTCACGAACTTTGCGCTGAATAATTGCCACATACCAGCCGAAGCGCGAACCAAAATCACCCGCGGCAGCTACCGGATTGCCGCTACCTCCGCTGCTTCCCGACGTGGAGCGGGCCATATGGGACGGCGTGGCCTCACCATACTGCGCACGGTTGTCCTGCTTGGATGGCTGCTGCTTTCCGGGAGGAGTGGCCTTGGGCGGAGCCGGTATCTTTTCCGTGCTCTTCTGCGGAGCGGTCTTTATCTTCTCCTGCTTAGCGGAGATCGGAATGGCCTTCTCTTCAACCTTCTGCTCGGCTTTTGGCTGTGGAGGCGCAGGGGCAGGACTGGGCTTCTCGGTCGCGAGAACATTATCGGAGGGCGGATGATCCTGTGGCAGTGGCAACGCTGGAGCCGAACTGACGAGCGTAGCCGAGATTGCTCCACCAGCGTTGGCGTCGCCCCAGGTGTTGTGATGCATCAGACCGCTCAGAAAGGTAAACGCAGCGAGCGCCCCGGCAAGACCCAGATGCAGAATGGCAGAGCCGAGCACAGGAGCACGGAAGGCTTCTTTCCTGTCCAGTACATCTTCAAATTGTTCGGCCATTGCTGCCATCCCGCTACTTCGCGGCTCCGTTTTCGATCGGCTGGGTAACGATGCTGATGTTCGTGATCCCGGCCTGCTTTACCGCGTCCATTACGGAAGCGAAGGCGCCGAACGGCACGCGTTCGTCAGCGCGCAGGTAGATGATCTTCTTGCTGGGGTCGCCTCGTGTGACGCGCAATCGTTGCGCAAGCTCATTGACATTGATGGGCTGATCCCCGAGGAAGACCCGCTGATCGCGATCGATGGTGAGCACCTGTCGCTGCTCGGTGATCTCTTTAACCGATTTGGTTTTGGGCACCGCGACATCGATGCCCGATTGCAGCACTGGTGCGGTGATCATGAAGATGATGAGCAATACCAGCACGACATCGACCAGCGGGGTGATGTTGATATCCGCCAGCGACGTCTGGGTTCGACCGCTATTACTTGTGAAGGCCACGCACGGCCTCCCTCTCAATGGGGTCGACGCCGGGCCGCAACGTGATCTCTTCCATGCTGTTCAACAGCTCGCGAGAGAAATCGTCGAGACGCGCTCCGAACTCGCGCAGGCTGGCTCCGAAAGTGTTATAGGCGATCACGGCGGGCACTGCGACCAGCAAGCCTGCCGCAGTTGTAATGAGCGCCTCGGAGATGCCGGGAGCCACCGCACGAAGCGTTGCTGCACCCGCAGTTCCCAGCCCGTGAAAGGCATCCACGATGCCCATGATGGTGCCGAAGAGTCCAATGAAGGGCGATACCGCTCCGATGGTCGCCAGCGAGGGAAGACGCATTTCCATCGCGGTAAGGGCTTCGCTGGATGCGGTCTGTGCGGCTCGTTCGAGAGCCGTGATATTTTGCGGCGGACCCGAGCCCCCTGTCTGTCGGCGATAGGTTTCGTATACCTCGTCAAAGACGTTGACCAGCGGGCTGGGCTTGAACTGCTCGCTCAGCGCAGCAATCTCCTGCAGGCGGTTTGCTTTACGGAAGGCGCGCAGGAAGCGCCGGCTTTGCGCACGGGCGCGCTTGAAACCGGACCACTTCGCAAAAATGATTGCCCAGGAATAAATGCTGGCTAGTAACAGGATGAAGAGAACCGCAAGGGCGATCGGTCCGCTTTGCTGGACCATCTCGACGATTGCGCTGCCGTTTCGTGGCGCGTCGGGAACAGCGGCGTCGCTCTGGAGATAGACGAGAAGTGTTACGAAAATATGTGTCATTGACTCAGTTTTAACGTTAGCAGACGCGGGCTCTGGAACCAAGGCATGGACGAAGATAATGGGAATGGTGGAACCACGCTTTACATTGCTAAAGTCATTGCAACTGCAGGCATGAGCCCCATGGCGTGGGGAGTTTGTTTTATCTCGCCCCGGCAGTTTGGCGGACGCGTCACGAAACGCACATGCTATGCTTCGCTCGGATTCCCGAATGCGTGACTGGCTGGTGGTCCATTTGGCCCCACGTATTCCGGGAAGAAACTGACTTTGAGGCACGACGATGCTGCTCGAATTACGGGCCGAAAACTACGCGGTCATTGATCATGCGATTGCGGTCTTCGGACCGGGGTTGAACCTGCTTACCGGCGAGACCGGAGCAGGCAAGTCGATCCTGGTGGATGCGCTGGCGCTGCTGATGGGCGAAAAGGCTTCCTCCGATGTGGTGCGCCACGGTGCGGACAAGGCAGTAGTGGCATGCGTTTTTGAAAGCACCCCGGGCGCTGAACTGGTTCTCGAAGAGAACGGAATCGATCCGGATGGCAGCGAAATCATCTTGCGGCGAGAAATACAGAGTAGTGGCAAGGGTCGCGTATACGTGAACAACCAGCCGGCGACGGTTGCGGTGTTGCGACATCTCGCGCCGGAGCTTGCCTTGGTGCATGCACAGAGCCAGACCCTGGGCGCATTCGATCAGGCGCAGCAGCGCGGCCTGCTGGATCGCTATGCCGGATGCCAACTGGAGCCTGTGGCTGCCGCATATGCTGCGTGGCGGCAGGTACGCATTCAGTTGGAGGAGATGGAGCGTGATGAACAGGATCGTCTGCGCATGGCGGATCTGTGGAGCTTCCAGAAGAAAGAAATTGAAAGTGCGCGACCGGCTGCAGGAGAGGATGAGGCGCTCGAAATCGAGCGCAGGGTGCTGGCGAACGCCGAGAAACTTTACGCAGCCGCCATGGGCGCCTATGACGTGCTATACGACGGCAGCGCAAGTGCGGAAGTGGCTCTCGGCGCTGCGCTTAAGCATCTCGAGGAAGTTGCACGGTACGACGGCAGGTTCGCGGATGCCACGCAACAGCTCATTTCTGCACGAGCCGTCGTGGGCGATGTGGGTGAGACGATGCGTGCGTATACCGAAGACATCCAGGCCTCGCCCGAACGGTTGGGCGAAATCGAAGATCGGCTCGAAGTGCTGGATCGACTGAAGCGCAAATACGGTCCCAAGCTCGAACAGGTGCTCGCACACGGCGAAGAAGTGACGCGAAAATTGGAAGAAATCGAGAATCGCGATGAAACTCTGAAGAAGCTGCGCGGGGATTTACATCGGACGGCCGAGGCCTATCGCGGTGCAGCGGCTACTTTAAGCCGGGAGCGCACTATTGGCGCTAAAAAGCTTGAAAAATTGACTGAAGCACAGATTAATAGCCTGGCAATGAAAGTTGCATTCAAGATTAAACTCACGGATAACGTGCTCGAAAATGCGTGGACCGCGCATGGATGGGGCCAGGTGGAATGCCGAATCGCGACCAATGCGGGCGAGCCTATGAAGCCACTCGACGAGATCGCATCCGGCGGTGAAATGTCCCGGGTCTTACTCGCGCTCAAGGTGACGGTGGAGGAGGGCGCAAGTCGCGCTCGCGCCACCACCAAGACAGCGGTTCCGCGGACACTTGTGTTTGACGAGATTGACACCGGTATTGGCGGACGTGCGGCCGAGGCGGTCGGGCAAAAGCTGAAATCCCTCTCGCGAACACAGCAGGTGTTGTGCGTAACCCACCTGCCACAGATTGCAGCCTTTGCCGACCAGCATTTCTTAATCGAGAAGCACGAACAGCAGGGGCGCACCAGGACTGCGATACACCTGCTCGACGAGGGCTCCCGCACCGAGGAGGTTGCGCGCATGCTGAGTGGCGCCAAGCTTACCGAAACCTCTATCCGCCACGCGGAACATATGTTGAAGACCAGCCGCTAGTACATCAGCGGTTTGCGAATCCGAGTCGAAGGATTGCAAGAGATGCTCTCCCGTGCCGGGAGCCTTGTTGATCACTTCCTTTCGAACCTGCCTCGAACTCTTTTAGGGGAGTGTCCGGCTTGATATACTGATTGTTGTGATAGTTAACACTTTTGAAACCAATTCTACCCGTAGCCGAGAGGGATTCCCCGTGACCGAGAAGCGCATTCTTCTGCTCAAGCCTCGCGGTTTTTGTGCCGGCGTCGTTCGTGCGATCGACGTGGTAAAGATTGCGCTCGAGACCTTCGGGGCTCCCATTTACGTGCGTAAGGAAATCGTACATAACCGTTTTGTAGTGAATGAGTTGGCCGAAAAAGGCGCGATCTTTGTCGACGATATTGAAGATGTGCCCGCAGGAATGCGCGTAATTTATAGCGCGCATGGCGTATCGCCAGCGGTCCGAGAGCGCAGCCGCGAGCGCGGACTGAAAGTTATCGACGCGACCTGTCCGCTGGTGACCAAGGTTCACGTAGAGGCCGTCAAGTTTGCCCAGCAGGGATATTCGCTGGTCCTCATTGGGCATCGCGACCACGATGAGATTGAGGGCACGCTAGGCGAGGCTCCGGATGTGACGCAAGTCGTTTCAAATGTGGCTGAAGTTGCTGCGTTGACAGTGCCCGATCCTAATCGGGTAGCTTACCTGACGCAGACGACCCTTAGCCTCGATGAGGCTAGGGACATCATTCACGCCCTCAAAGAGAAGTTTCCCCACATCGTTGGGCCGCACTCGCAGGACATCTGCTATGCGACGGAGAACCGCCAGGTGGCCGTCAAGAACGTTGCCCATCAGGCGGATCTGGTTTTGGTTGTGGGTTCGACCAATAGCTCGAACTCGAACCGGTTGGTTGAGGTTTCGAGCAATCTGAGTACGCGTGCATTTTTGATCGAAGATTCCAGCAGCATCGACCGGGCGTGGTTTGAGAATGTGAACACGGTTGCGTTGACCGCGGGTGCCTCTGCCCCTGAAGTTCTCGTCGAAGAGGTAGTGAAGTATTTGCAGCAAATCGGATTCGGGAGCGTCGAAGAAGTAGAAGTTATGCCAGAGAATGTTCGTTTTGGACTACCGCCGGAAATTGTTCAGGCCATTGCGGCTGCACCCGCGAGCGTGTCGAACTG
>JANXZS010000064.1 GCA_025355385.1 Acidobacteriaceae bacterium
CAGATTGTGCTGCTGCTGCAGCACGGCCGCTGTTGTAGACGCGCCAAGGTGGTACTTCTTCTGCTCGGAATCCACGCTCTGAAACGCAAATTCGCGGGCGGCCAGCGCTGCTTGAACCTGGGCCCTGTCGTTAGTGAGGGCAAATTGACCATTGAGGACTTCGATACGAATCTGTACGTAGATCTGCTCCAGCCGCAATTCATTCTGCCTGTACTCCAGAACCGACCGCGCCTGATCCCCTTGCGCAATACGGTTGCGGATGGGGATGGAGATGTTCACGCCCACACCCTTATCCGGGGTGCTGTTGTTGAACAGATTCGAGAGAACGGTGCCATATCCTATTCCGGGTACCTTGTCCGGGGGACAGGCCACCGGGGTTCCGCCAAATCCCCCGCAATTCAAGTTTGGATTCTGACTTCCGCCGAGCGCCGACGCTCCGTAAAAGCCGTAGGCGTCCACGACCGGCAACAGTCCATTCTTCACCGCCTTCAGAGAGAGCTCACTGTTCTTCAACTGAAGAATGTCCTGCTCCACTTCGGGCCGGTTGGCATAGGCCTGCTTCACCAGGTCGTCGACCGACATCTTCTCCTCCGCAGTTTCCAGGAGACTGACACGATCGGTCGGAATTACGGGCGCCTTACTCAAGACTGGATCACTGAGGTTGCGAGCGACCGCCTGCTTCATCACGAGTTGCTGATATTCCAGTGCAGTCTGCGCAGAAATGAGCGCCTGCTGATCGGTCGCGACCTGACTGTCAGAGTTGATAACCTCAAGCGGCGCCAGAGTCCCGATCTCTACCTGCTTGCGATTGTCCGCCGTCAGTTGCTTCGATTGTTCAAGGGCGCGTTCTTTTGACTGCACATCCTCATACGAACTTACCAGGCCCCAGTAAATATTCTCGATCTGGTTTGCAGTGTAGAGAATCTGCTGGCGGAAGGATGAATCGGTGATGCGGCGATTATTCTTTGCCTGCACGATGAAGCGACTGTTGAGCCCCCAGCCAAATCCCTGCAACAAATGCTGCGTAACCGTCGCCCGAAAGCTGGTGTTGTCTAAGGGGCTGTAGGTGCTGAACTGGCTGTTGGTTGTCTGCCGGGAATTGTTGAATCCCACATTCAGTTCTGTACCAGTCAGAAAGCCCTGGTTGTAAGCAAAGTTGTACTCGGTCGCGCCCGTTTCCAGGATGGGCGCTCCGGTGAAGGGATTGGATGTGGGCTGCTTCTGCTTTTCATATTGGATGGTTCCGTTCAAGGTTGGATCTAGAACGTAGGGCAACGGACCCGCACTGATGGTGCTTGTAACCAGGCCGCCGGCACCGCTACCCGCGCCACCAGAACCTACCGAGGTTCCCCCGGGACCTCCGGCCGATATCAGCGTTTGCCCCGCTCCGCCCTGGGTTCCGGTCACCAGACCTGCATTCACACCCCGCAACAGGGTGCCCGCCCTGGCTCGGAGGATGTCGGTGTCTGCGATGTCAAGGTTATACCGGGCGATCGCAATATCGTAGTTATTTTCAAGAGCCAATGTGATCGCGTCGGAGAGGCTGAGATAGATTTTGCCATCGCGGACCAGATCGTTGATGCGCGCGGTATTGGTAAACCGCGAGGGTTCCATGGTGATCGACTTGTAGGGCTGAAACGGGTTAGGAAAGGGCCCACGCGCCCTGGTAAAGTCGCGCGGCGTGGATCGCATGAAAACCGGCTCGGTGTAGTTAGGAGCGGGTGTCGAGGGCAGATCCTTCATTGCCGACGGTGGAGCTACCGGCGAGGGAGCTGCCGATGGTGTCGTGGCCTGCTGTGCCACTCCATAAGGCGAAGCAGTGGAAAGTAGCAGGCATGCCACCAGGGCGGCTACCTGAAGTCTTGACTGTGCTTTTTCAGCGGATGGAATCTGATGGAAGGCGCTCGCCTCGTGGTGGGTCGTCTTTGGTTCTACGTTCAACTTGGTACCTCTCCATTGCCGGTCACAGAAAAAAGCCCTTCGCCCTTTTCTATTTGTTGGAAGCAGGCCGACCCCTTTGAGACGCCGAACGCATGCCCTGAGACTCATCAAATTGTTGTAAAAGAGATAGCTAGCAACGCCGGTGATAGTAAAAATAATGCCGCTAGTGTTCGATACGCTATCGGTCGGCGCTTCGTTCCGTGGATTCGGGCGGGAATCCGACGCAAGACTCCCCTACTCCCTTGCGTCACAAAACAAATCCCCTATCGAATCGATAGCCTTGAGTATATCGCAGCGACTCTGGCACTGCCGCTGCGCTATTCTCGCTCGATATGAATTCACCCTTGAACCGATCACTGCGCGACAACCAATTGCAGCAACCGCGCAACTGGAAGCTGGTGCTTTCGTATGACGGCACCGACTTCCACGGCTGGCAGGTGCAACCGGAACATCGGTCTGTACAGGGAGAACTGGCCAGCGCCATCGAACGCGTCACCGGCGAACGGATCCTGCCACAGGGTTCAGGACGAACCGATGCCGGCGTCCATGCGCTCGGTCAGGTCGCCTCTTTTCGTTTGATAGCACCCATCCCGGCCTATAACCTGCAACGGGCGCTAAATCGCACCCTGCCTCCGGAGATACGCGTTCTCACGGCGGAATTGGCAGATGACTCTTTCCACGCCCGCCACAGCGCGCTCCACAAGACGTATGAGTACCGCATCCACCGCGGCGAGATCTGCACTCCGTTCCTCACACGCTATGCCTACGCCTTCAACTCGCCACTCGACCTGGTGGCGATGAGACACGCCGCGGAGGTGGTGCTCGGTGAGCACGACTTCACCACCTTCGCGGCTGCCGATCCTGATCTCTCGGAGCGAACTGGTTCTTGCGCAACCATTAACCGGGACAACATTCGAACCATCTACGAATCGGCGTGGGAGGAGCGCAATTCTGAGCGCAGCGACAATATTGACGCGCCCGACCTGCTGACCTACCGAGTGCGGGGGTCGGGCTTTCTCCACCACATGGTGCGTAACCTTGTTGGGACGTTTCTCGATGCCGGACGCGGGCAGATCCCCGCCGAACAGCTGCCCCAAATCCTGGCGGCCCGGCAGCGTTCAGCGGCAGGGCCGACCTCACCCGCGCGTGGATTATTCCTCATCTCGGTCGGTTACAGCAGCTCGCAAGACTGCGATGCTACCCTGACATAACGGCATGCCCTCCCCTCCCGCACTATCGGCGTTTTCGCGCATCGGCCGATGGGCTTCATTGCGCCCGGTACACGAGGCGTTCCAGTGGATCCACCTGCATGAAACCCAGATTATGCGCTGGCAGGCGCAGATGGTTGCCATACCTGCCCCACCCTTTTCGGAAGGCCCGCGAGCCGCGTGGATCCTGGAGCGCTTTCGCGAGCTTGGTCTGGCGGACAGTCACATCGATGAGATTGGCAACGTCATGGGAATGATCCCCGGTGTCAGAGACCTCGGCGGCGAGGGTGGCATGGCCGATGCCTTACGTCCCTGCATCCTGCTCTCCGCCCACATTGACACGGTATTCCCTGCGGAGACGATCCTTGAACCCACACTGGACGGCACGCGATTGCAGGCCCCCGGCGCCTGCGACAATGGAGCCGGAGTGGCTGGCCTGCTGGCGATAGCCGCTGCTCTGCGAAATGCCTCGGTTCCCCTGCCTTGCGATCTGCTGTTCGCCGCCAATGTGGGAGAAGAGGGTGAGGGCGATCTGCGTGGCATTCGCCACCTATATCAGCAATCAATCTATAAAACGCGCATCGCCGGGAACGTCGTGCTGGATGGAGCCGGGCATGAACTGGTGGTCGCGCAGGCCCTCGGCAGCCGGCGCTTTCTGGTCTCCATCCGCGGCCCCGGGGGGCACTCCTGGACCGATGCCGGAACGCCCAACCCCATCATTGTTCTGGCCAGCGCGATTGCTGGGATAAGCGCACTTGTCCTGCCCACGGAGCCGCGTACAACGATGAACGTCGGCACCATCGAGGGAGGCACTTCGGTCAATTCCATTCCAGAGAGAGCCGTGGCACGCTTCGACTTCCGCTCCACCGATCCGGCGCAGCTTATTCGCCTGGAAGTGGAATTACACCGTGCGGTCGAAGATGCAGTTATTGAAGCCAATCGATCGGCATCATCCCGCGCGTTGCAATTTGCGATCAATACGATTGGGGATCGTCCCGCGGCAAGGCTGCCTGCTGATGCCGCCATTCTGGAATCGCTGCGCGCCGTAGATCGCCACCTGAAACTTCGGACAGAGATTCGCGTAGGTTCCACCGATGCGAATGTCCCGATGGCTATGGGCATCGACGCCATCAGCATGGGCGCTGGTGGAGACGGTGGCGGAGTGCATACGCGCGCTGAGTGGTACGACTCCGCCAACCGCGAACTGGGTCTGCGCCGGATCCTGCTGCTGCTGCTGGCGTTATTAGAGAACGCTGGCGATCTGCCGAGAGGACCTCGCCCATGAAATTCGCTGCTTCCCTCCTGCTCGCTTGTGCCCTAGCTCCGAGTCTCGGCCAGAATGCGCCCTTGGTCGCCGACGCGGTCTACTATCATGGCCACATCCTGACGGGCGAAGGACTCGGCGGGAAAGCTCCGCGATTTGTAAGCGCTGTGGTCATCCGCCATGGCCAGATTGTTGCTGCCACCAACGACGCTGCAGCGTTGAAGCTTGTGGGACCCGCAACCCGAAAGATCGATCTCGCTGGTGCTTTCGTCATGCCCGGCTTCAACGATGCGCATCTCCATCTGGCCGAAGCAGGCCGAATCAAACTGGCCGTCGATCTCACAGGAACAACTTCTCTGCACGATATGAAAGAACGCGTGCGACTGGCGGCCATGGGCGCACCTCAGGGGCAATGGCTCACGGGAGGGGGATGGGACCAGACCCTCTGGACCGATAAGGCTCTACCGGCGCGGTCGGATCTCGACCAGGTCACCGAGGGGCATCCTGCGATCTTCAGTCGAATCGACGGCCACATTGCTGTCGCGAATTCGGCTGCTCTCGCCGCGGCCGGCATCGGCCGCAGCACCGGCGATCCCTTCGGCGGCAAGATCGATCGAGATCCGCAAAGGGAGCCCACGGGCATCCTGCGCGAAGACTCGGCCATGCAACTAGTCTGGCTGCACATCCCGCAACCGATCGAGGCACAACGACGCCGCGGCCTTGAATTGGCCATGGCAGACGCTGTGGCTCATGGCGTGACCTCCGTTCAGGACAATTCCGACTGGGAGGACTTCCTGGTGATGGAAACGATGGAGCGCGAAGGCAAGCTGCCCTTGCGCGTTAGCGAGTGGCTGCCATTCGATGCGCCGCTCGATCTCCTCAAGCAGCACAGATCCGCACACGATCCCACTGACCCCATCCTGCACACCGGCATGCTGAAGGGCTTCATGGATGGATCCCTGGGCTCGAAGACGGCAGCGATGAAGTTGCCCTATGCCGACGATCGTGGAAACTCGGGTATTCCCCGTTATGACCAGGCCACGCTCAACAAAATGACGATTGCCCGTGCGCACGAGGGGTTTCAGATCGGATTCCACGCCATCGGCGATCGCGCTGCAGCGATGGCTCTGGACGCCTTTACAGCCGCCGAATCCGTCTCCAAAAAGACTCCGCCCCTAGCTAATCCTGCGCAACAACAATCCACACGCAATCGCATCGAGCATGCGCAGGTGGTCGACGAGGTCGACATTTCACGTTTCAGGACGCTCAACATCATCGCCTCGATGCAGCCGAATCACCTGCTCTCAGACATGCGCTGGGCCGAGGCGCGCCTCGGCCCAGCGCGTGCG
>JANXZS010000108.1 GCA_025355385.1 Acidobacteriaceae bacterium
TCTTTGAGCTGATCGCACGTGTAACGATAGGCCGGGAGTCCATGCTCATCTTTCTCCCAACGTCCGAAATGTCCTGAGCCATAGTCTGTCGCGGTACCTTGCTTGTCATTGACCCGGCCTGACGCATCGTGGGGCTGAGGCGCACCGGCGAATGCTCGCGGAACAAGGCTGTTCGCCAATCCCAACCCTGCCAGCCCGACGAACGTGCGACGTCTCATCATGCATAGCCCTCTCTACGGTGTGTCGCTCAGCGATGGAGGCGCATCCTGCGGCGCAGCTCCCCAGTGGGTGTTGGGATGTGCGCCGAGCGTGAACTGCAGCGTGCCGCCCTCCGCGATTTTGTTGAACGGAATCCAGTTCCTGCTTTGCCCACGACCATCGAGGCTGACCTGTTGGATATATGAGGTCGCGTCCGGATTCGCCGACGTTGTGATCGTGAAGGTCTTCCCGGTGTATGGAGGCTGAAGATGAATAATCACCTTCGAAAAGACTGGGCTGACGAGCTCATAGGCAAGGCTGGGCGGGTCTACGCTGTAGATGCCCATCATCGTCAGTACCGCCCACGACGACATCGCGCCACAATCGTCATTGCCGGGAACGCCGTCCGGGTCATCAAGATAGTTCTCATTCAGCACGCGGCGGACCACCTTTTGCGATTTCCAGGGTTGGCCTGAAAAGTTGAAGACGAACGGCGCTTGCAGATCAGTTTCGTTATTGGGATCGTAGTACTGCCCATACCATCCGGGGAACGGGTAATCGAAAAACTCGGTCATCCGAGCGTTGAATGTCTCTTTGCCCATCGCCTTGACCAGCCAGGCAAGGTCAGCCGGGGCGAACGACAAGTAATGCCAGCCTGTGCCTTCCACAAATCCGTGGCCGTCCTGTGCAGGATTGAAGTCGGGCACCCAGATGCCATCGGCGTTCCGTTGGCGGAAGAACTTCTCGCCCGGATCAAAAAGATTGCGGTAGTAGAGGGCACGGTCGTACATGAGTTTGGCGTCCCTATCCTTGCCCAGCGCAGCGGCGAGATGGTGCAGGGATGCATACGCGAGTGAATACTCCAGGGTCTTGGCAACCGAGTCGTAGTCAAGCTTTTTGGCCGGCACGTAGTGGATTTTATTGATCGACTCAATGCCCTCTTGTCCGACGTATGGGCGGCCCGGTGGTGGCGCTTCAGTGGCGTCCTTCAGCATTCCTTCCCAGGCGGTCTCGATGTCGAACCCATGAAGGCCGTCCAGCCACGTCGTCGCAAGCGCAATCGAAAGCGGACTGCCAACCATGTCGTTTGTGTAGACATTCATTTGCGGCCATCGGTCGATCCACCCTCCCTGCTGATACATCAACACGACCGACTGCGCCATATCCTGCATGCGTGCCGGCTCGATCATCGCCAGCAGCGGTATTTCACTCCGGTAGATGTCCCACCCCGAAAAATTGGCGTAGACGTGACGGCCAGTCTCCACGCTACGTGTCTTGCCGTCGAACCCGAGATAACGCCCGTCCGCGTCCTCGAACAGAGAGGGCATCAGGAGGCTGTGGTACAGAGCAGTGTAGAAGATGCGACGCCGCTTAGCCGTACCGCCAGAGACCTCGATGGTGCATAACTCCCTGTTCCAAGCGCGCTCCGCTTCACTGCGAATCGCTGCGAAGTCCTTATCCGCCGTCTCTGCTCGCAGATTTTGTTCAGCACCGGCGATATCGACATACGAAATGCCGATCTTAACCGTGATCGTCTGTTTCTGCTCTGTTGCGGCCCAACTCGCGTAGGCACCTACCGATTGCTGGCGATCGGTTTGATCCGCCATGCGTTTGCCCGCAAGGGTTTCTCCCAGGTTGTCCTGATCGCGATTCCAGGTCCCGAACGTGGAGAACGGGCGATCGAAGAGCATCACGAAATGCACTTTGTAGGTCGGCTTCCGGTTGCAGAAGGCGTGGTTCTCAACGAAGCCTTCGATACGGCGGTCGCCGACGACACGGACTACAGCCGACTCGGTGCTGTTGAGCGTATGGCTGATTGGCACCAGGATGTTGGCAGCCTTGCCGGCAGGATAAGTGAATTGAGCGACGCCCGTGCGTTCCGTGGCACTCAGCTTCGCCTCGATTGCCCATTGCAGTAGCTGCACATGGTAGAAGCCGGGAACCGCCGTTTCGCTATTGTGCGAGTACGGCGTCTGATAGTCGGAGACCTTCGTCATGATGGGCCCCGTAGTGGGAGTAAAGAATACGTCGCCCTCAGTCGCGCAGCCTCCTCCGCTCATGTGCGTCAGGCTAAAGCCCTTGATGTACTTTTGGATGTAGTGATAGCCGGAGCCGTGATCCTCTGTATCCGGGCTAAGCTGCACCATGCCGAATGGCCTTACGGCGCCGGGGAAGAGGTTGATGCCATCATTCGGATCGCCACCCGTGCCGATCATGGGGTTCACCAACGAAGCAAGGTCGGCCGTCGACGGACTCTTCTGTCCAAGGATTGGATCTACTCGAAGCGCGAGCGAAAAGACCAGGAGCGTCAGCAGTGCGGCTAACTTGTAAGTGTTCGCCAACCTCATTGATACCTTCCTTCCAAGCCGTCAGGGCACAATTTCAGTGAGTAAGACTGGTCTTTTTTCGTGAGCAGACCTTATGGCAGCGAAGGCAACCTTGGTCGCAAGCACTGCGGAGTCGATGCCGCATACTTCGGGCCCGTGGCCGAAGATCTGATCTGCGAACCTCTCAAGTGCGTGGGCGTGACCCTTGTCTGGTTCGGCCGTGAACTGCAAGAGGGGATCGTGTGCGGCAGCGGCCTCTGCACAAGCCGCCTGCTTCTTGGCAAGCCAACCCGAGACGCCACCTTCAAGACCGATCTGTGGATGAAGGTCATGCTGCATCGGGTACATAATCTTCGCCGGCGCTCCATCGATGCCGGCCGTGCGGACTTCAAGCATGTGGTCGACGGCAAGATAACCGCCGTTGCCCATCAACTCGTACAGCTCCTTGCAGTAGCCCATCGTACCGTTGTTCCCGATAACGATCGTGGCCAAAGCCCCGCTCTGATACCGCACAATCACAGCCATGTTCAGCATTCCTGTTTCGACCGCTGTGACTTCCACCGGTGCATCCTCCAGAAACCAGTTACACACATCCGTGAAGTGCGTCATCTCGAAAAGCATCGGACCGTGCGGCGCCTGCGCTTTATCGAACACCCATCCCTTCCAGCTATACCAGTCATCATTAATTCGCACAGAGACCGACGGAACTCCATTGTCGGGCAGAGAAGGCAAAAGTTCGGCCTCCCGAATCCAACGCCAGGGGTTAGGTTTCGGGTGCTCCATATGTTGCCGGAAGATGCGCTGCGCGTCGACCATGGCGGGGCTCGCACGCCGGTTATGCCCAACACAGAACGGAATTCCGGACGCCCGAACAACCCGCTGGATCTCACTCATCTCTTCGAGCGTCCTCGCCAGCGGCTTCTCTACATACACAGGCTTTCCGGCCTCGGCAGCGAGGCGGATGACAGGCAACCGCAGCTTCTCAGTGGCGGCGAGGCAGATCATGTCCACCTCAGGATCGGCGATGGCATCTTCAAAATTCTTGCGAATGTGCTTCGCGCCGAAGACCTCGCGACACTTCGCCAGCACATCGTCATTCAAGTCCACGCAGGTATGCAGCTCCATCTTCGATGACCGGACGATATTGGGGATATGTTGTGCGCGAGCGACCGAGCCGCAGCCGACGACAGCGACTCGCAACGATTCGTTCTGGTTCAGTTTCCTCATCATGCGAAATGAATTCCTTTAGAGCTATGGTTTGCAGAAGTCCGAAGAGCGGTCTCCGGGGTCAAGCAGAGCAAAGTAATCCCGCCGCGAGACGAGACCGAACTGGCGCATCACTTCGTCCGCGGAAAGATTGCTTGAACGCGATTCCAACACGAAAACGCAGTTGGACTGATCGAAGCGCACCCGCACCTTTTCTCCGTAGTGCTTCTGAACCTGTCGCAGCTTTTCCTGGTTGAAATCGGCAAATAGGCTCACCGCGTCGAAGTTGATTGCCGCCTGCTGCACCGGTGAGCCATAGCCCGCGCGCACACTCTCAGAGCGATAACCTCCGGCCGCCAACTCCTTGCCATCGCGATCGATGATGCGGCTCCATGGCGAGTAAGAAAGCACAAACGGAACGCCGTAGTTGACGGCAGAGGAATCCAGAAATGCTCCAGCCGGTGTCATGCTTGGAATGACAAATAGGTCCGCTCCAGCTGCGAGCTGTGGCCGAAAGACCTGCTCGGGGAAGTAAACGTCGATGCAGATCCCTCCGCCCACATTGATGCCTTCCCATCGGATCGGACCGGTGTTTGCCGGCTCAACGTGTGCCAGGCGCTCCCCGACTGCGGGAACGCGCTTCTGATAGAACCCAAGCTCCGTTCCGTCCCGCCCAAGTACATAGAAGCGGTTGGCAAGACTCGCGCCGTCACGCACCAGGAGTGGAAGAACCAGCGATATCTGGTGCCTGATCGCCGTTTCGATCAAGGCAGTGGAGGCTGTTCGCCAATCTTCCAGCGCGTACTCTTCCAACGGAATCTCATCCGATATCCTGTGCAGCAGATTGATCGTCTCGGGAAGTACTGCGAGGTCCGCCCCTTGTGCCGCGGCAAGCTCAACCCCTTGCGCGGCATCGCCAAGCACAGCCTGCAGGTCGGCGGAGCCTTGATCCCTGAGCGCGATGGTTGCAATAATCTTTTCGTTCATCGGGATAAGTCGTCCAAAGTCGGTTGAAGTTCAGACCCGCTGCGAACTGAATACTAAGACAGCCATCGGTCTAAATTTTCCGCTACAAACTGATCGTCGTTCAGCAAAGGATAGGACGCGTACACACGCTCGATCTCGTCAAGTTGACCCGCTGAAAGCTCTTCGTCGGGATCGAGACACCAGCTTCCCGCAAGCAGCCCCTGCCTGCGCAGCACCTCATGGATGCCGGGAATACAGCCGCGAAACTCATGCCGCGCGTCGAAGATTGCAGCATTGGCATCTGTAATCTCTGCGCCGCGGGCGAGAACTATGTCGAGCGGCGCACGGTTGCGCTTCACCTCCTGCACAGCCTGCAACAACTCGACAGCGCGTCGCGTCCATACTGCCCACTGACCCAGCAACCCTCCGACAAAGTGTGCCGCGCGATTGCCGAAGCGAAACTCAGTAAGCAAATCTGCAACGATGTTGTCGTCGTTCCCCGTATAAAGCGCAATCTCAGAGCCCCGCCCGCTGTGTGCAACCGCGCGCAGAACCTCCATCGTCTGATATCGGTCGAACGACGCGACCTTGATTGCTACGACGTACTCGATCTCCACAAATCTTTCCCAGAACTCTGCATTCAGCGGACGCCCACCGACCGCCGGCTGCAGGTAGAAACCGATGATGGGCAGATTTTCGCCCACTGCTCGACAATGCTCGACCAGCACTTCATTGGACGCATCCGTCAGCGCTGCGAGGCTGAGCAAGCCGCCGTCATAGCCCAGCCGACGGAGAGTCTCGGCCTCTTTACAAGCCTGACCTGTCTCACCGCAGACGCCGCCGATTTTGGCCATGACCTTGCCGGAACGTCTCTCAAAGGCGTGAATCTCTTCGAGTGCAAGTTCCAGAACGGGCTCAAACAGGCCGACCTTCGGATCGCGGATGTTGAACTGTGTTGTGTGAACTCCGACTGCGACACCGCCACTGCCCGCATCGCAGTAGTAGCGCGTTAATCCCCGTTGGCGTCTCTCGTCCAGCTTCAGGTCTGCGGTCAAAGCCAATGGGTGCGCAGGAATCACGAGTCCCGTCTGCAGAAGCGTGCGAAATTGTTCAGTGTTATCTGGCATTAGAACTTTCCGTCTGTAACCTGAAATTTTGTGGCCTTGTTTAGGCTGGTTCCACCGGCTTCGATCCATCCAGCGACAGCTTCCATCAACTCGCTTGCCGTCACCGATGGATATCCAAGTGCAGCATGACACGCGCCGGCGTTGCTGAGCAGCGCGACCCCACGAGACTCACCTTTCAACACAAGATCGCGCTGAAAGCGCTGAGAGTAGAACTCTGCGGCACGCTGCACCGAAATCGTCTCCGGGCCGGTGACATTGAGAACGCGGGCCGGCGACGTGCAGAGTTCCAGTGACCGCATTGCATAAGAGTTGGCATCACCCTGCCAAAGAACGTTTGCAGCAGGAACAGACATATCCACGGGCCTGCTCTCGTAAACAGCGCGCGCAATATCCACCAGCACACCGTAGCGAAGGTCGATCGCGTAATTCAGCCGGAAGAGCAGGCACGGAGTGTTGAACCTTTTGGAGTAGTACTCGAAGACTCTTTCCCGTCCCAGGCACGACTGTGCATACTCGCCCATCGGAGCGGGCATGTCCGATTCAATGCAGCCTCCGCGCTCGGGCGATACAAACGGGTACACGTTCCCTGTAGAGAACGCGACGATTCGAGAATCCCTGTAATGCTGCGCCACCTGCGCTGGAACTATCGTGTTCATCGCCCAAGTCAAATCCGGATCACCGGCAGAACCAAATTTGCGGCCGGCGAGGAAGAGGACGTTGGGCACGTAGGGAAGGGACGCGACGCCATCCGGATCAACCAGATCGCAGGCGATCGTCTCGATGCCCCCAGCCTGCATTTCTCTCTCTGCCTCGACGGAACTGGATCGCGAGACGGCTATCACTCGGGATGTTTTGCCGGCCGCATCGAGCGAGCGGCGCAACCTGTGCGCAAGGGTGGGACCCATCTTTCCGCCCGCGCCGAGGATGATTGTGTCACCTGTCAGCCCTTGCGCGAACGCAACATCAGCTTCGTTCGGCTGAGCGAGGGCGGCGGTTAGTTGCTCTTCAGAGTCGATTAAAGTCATCAAAGACACATTGTTGCCCGTTTAGTTGGAGCTTGAGAGTCGAAAAGCTATCCAGACCATCCGAAATGAACTCTCGTTTCGGAATGCAGAACGCGCATTTGAATTACGGACTTACCATAAGCTCGGACGGAGTCGCTGTCAAGCAGGCTCATCGACGAAGCCAGCTAGCTGTTTGCGCTGCATGGATGTAAGGAATACTCCAGTACTCCAGCGTATTCCATTCAATCGCCGTGGATTCTTCCAGATAGGGGGAATCGTCCGGACGCCCGATGAATCCCACAACAGCGGCCTCTGGCAACTGCGGTATCCGATACGAGTAACCTACCGGCTGCCGATATCCAATGCCATTGAACAGCGAGCGGTTCAGAGTATTGTGGCCTAGGCACCAATGCAGCAATCGCTCCGCTGCGTCTCGCCATGCCGGGCGATCCAGCAGCGCGGCAGCTTTAGCCAGCAGATGGGCATGGCCCATCAACACCGAGCTCGTGCCATGGACAATGCCCTCCTTGTTGAACGGATGGATGAAGGTCCGCACGCCTCGTCCGTCGCCCGCGTCGCGGAAGAGCTGGCGCTCTCGATCCGCAGGCTGCAGATACACCCCATAAGGCGTCAGG
>JANXZS010000109.1 GCA_025355385.1 Acidobacteriaceae bacterium
CTGAGCGAGGGTGGACTGAGCGTAGTAATGCTGGAGGCGGGTCCGCTGCTCCATCCCGAAAAAGACTTCAAAGAACATGTGTGGCCCTACGAATTAACCCATCGTGGCGCAGACGTTGGAGGCAGAGGGCGTCTCCAGATGAACGACGAGTTTATGGCACCCAATGGCTTTTGGGACATAGAAGGCGAGCCGTATACCACAGCGCCCGGTTCAAAATTTCGCTGGTTCCGATCACGGGTTGAAGGAGGCCGCACAAACCACTGGGGGCGCATAGCGCTGCGTTTCGGCCCTGCGGACTTCAAGAGCCGCTCCACCGATGGCATGGGCGACGACTGGCCGATCACTTATGAAGAGCTTGCGCCTTACTATGACAAAGTCGAAGCGTATATCGGGGTCTTCGGCTCGAAAGAGAATATTCCGAGCGCGCCGGACGGAATTTTCCTTCCTCCGCCGAGGCCGCGTTGTACGGAGACCCTTGTAAAGAAGGCCTGCGACCATCTGAATATTACGTGTATTCCGTCTCGGCTTGCCATTCTGACGAAGCCGCTGAATGGACGGGATGCGTGTCACTACTGCGCTCAATGCGGCCGGGGGTGTATCACCGCTTCTAACTTCAGTTCCAGCCAAGTCATGATACCCGTGGCGCAAGCCACAGGCCGCTTTACGCTGATTGCCAACGCGATGGCCCGTGAACTCATCCTTGGCAGAAACGGGACTGTGGAAGCAGTTTCGTACATCGACAAAACGACGCGTGGCGAAAGTCGGGTTCGCGCCAAAGCTTTTGTCGTGGCGGCAAGCGCGTGTGAATCTGCGCGTCTGCTACTGAATTCACGTTCCGCGATCTTTCCTAATGGAGTCGGCAATTCATCTGGGGTCGTGGGACGCTATCTCACCGATTCTGTGGGCAGCGACCTGGCCGGGTATTTCCCCCAACTGGAGGCTATGCCCGCGCACAATCATGACGGTGTCGGTGCCATGCACTTGTACATGCCCTGGTGGAGGTTTGGACGCAAGAACGATTTCCTGCGTGGCTATCACATCGAGTTCGGTGGTGGGCGAAATTTGCCTGGCGTAGGCCACTTCGATGGCGTCTGCGCGCAGCATGAGGGCTACGGAGCATCGCTAAAACAGACCTGCCGTCGCTCCTACGGTACAGTCATCGGATTCAGCGGACGGGGCGAGATGATTCCTAACGAGAACAGCTACTGCGAACTCGATCCAAACGTCGTAGATCGTTGGGGCATCCCGGTGCTGCGCTTTCACTGGCAATGGGGTGAGAATGAGATAAAGATGGCCAAGGATATGCAGGAAACTTTCCGGTCCATTATAGAAACCGCAGGAGGGACCGTCCTAGGCCAATCGGCACCGGATGAAGGAGCCAACATCTCGGAGGGTGGAGCAATCATTCATGAACTGGGCACGGTGCGCATGGGCAGTGATCCAAAGACTTCCGCTCTCAATAGGAATTGCCAGGCGCACGATGTCAGGAACCTATTTGTAGCCGATGCTGCTCCCTTTGTAACAAATCCTGACAAAAACCCTACATTGAGCATCATGGCCTTATCGTGGAGAACTTCGGAGTATCTCCTCTCCCAAGCCAGGAAGGGAGAGCTTTAGCGAGCACCTCATGCCGCAAGACCACGTATCGAGACGCGATGTATTGAAATCACTAACTATGGGGGCAGCCGCGGGCTCAGTGCTGCGGACCATTCCGCTCCAGGCCGCCGAGTACGCCCACAGTCTTATCGCGGCTGATAAAGCTGACGCCAGAGCCGGCGGATACATGCCTAAATTTTTCTCTGCACAGCAGTACAAAACATTGCAGAATCTGTGCGAGACCATTCTTCCTGCAGATGCAGATTCGGGAGGTGCGGTCGAGGCTGGCACGCCCGAATTCATCGACCTGCTTACCAGCGAGAATCCTGCATACCAGTTGACCTTGGGTGGAGGGTTGATGTGGCTCGACTCCACATGTGTAGACAGATATGGCAAGGGATACCTCGACTGTGCTCCCGAACAGCAGAAAGAAATACTGGATCGAATCGCGTACCGTAAAAATGTCGCGCAGGACGCTGGTCTGAGCCAGGGGGTCGAGTTCTTCTCATTCTTGCGCAACCTGACCTCGGACGGCTTCTTCACCAGCAAAATTGGTATCCAGTATCTGGGTTATGTCGGTAATACGTTTTTGACCGACTTCCCAGGATGTCCACCTGTGCCGGGCGTGTAGCCATTGGCACCCCGACGTTGGTATGACCTGCCAGCGATGGTATGACATGCCAGCGATTTTCTAAATTTGAGGGGCTAGGTCATTTTCCTTGTAGATGTAGACCGGAGAAGCGAGGTGGCGCAGCTTTTCCGTTAACAAAAGCTGCATATAGCCATTCTAAAAAGTGCACAGCAACAGGGAAAATGATCTAGAAAGGACTCCGCTGGAATGATGATGGATCTCCGGAAGTTTGTTGCGAATCGCATCTTTAAGATTGCAGTGTGTTGGGCACTCGCGCTCGCAGCCATGGGCCCAGTCTCCAGTTCTCAAATCGCAGCCAAAACCGAATCGGTCGATACGTTTAAGAGGAACTGCGCCGTCTGTCATGCCGCGGATGGCTCTGGAACAACCCTGGGGAATCGTGTACACGTACCGGATTTGCGCAGCAAGGAGGTTCATGAGAAAACCTCCGCTGCGCTAGCGCAGATTATTAGCACAGGAAAAAATGCCATGCCACCCTTTGGGACGAAGATGGACAGCGAGGAAGTGCAGAGGCTAGTCGAGTACATCCGCCAATTTCACGGGGACGGTGCCGACCATCAGAAATGAACCTCGCTTATTCCTCGCCAAAATCCGATGGAGCCTTGACTCGTCAATCCTTCGGCGAGTGCTGTCAAGGTTTTCATGACAACATGCTCTGCAGGCCTGCCGGATTCGCCTAGGGATTCTCCACTAAGATTGCCACTCCGACCACCATTTGGCCCCCCTACAAGCAGAATCAGTTCGAGGGGATCGCGCCCTTCTCCTGCTCTTGGATAGCCTTATCCTGCTGCTTCTTCGCCTCTGCCTGGTGCTTCGCTGCCTTTGCGTTCGCTGCCGTCGCATTCTCCTGATGCTTCATTTGCTTATGCTGCCTTTTGATGTCTTTCTTGGTCATGGGCTCCGCAGTCGGAGCGGGAGGATTATCCTGCGGGCTAGTCGTTGACGACTGCGTCGTCGTCGTCGTGGTCTGGCTCGTACCCGGTGTAGTCGTCGTTTGGGTAGATGGCGCGTCCTGCGCTGATAGTGTGCCCGCGGAGAAAAGGGTGAGCAGGACGGTTTGAACAACAACGACCTGTTTGAAATTCATTGGAAATCCTTCCTACACCGTACTAAAAATTAGATCAGGTGAATTTGATGGTTGATGGTCTACATGGGATGCATTAGATACGTTCAGAATCTTCCTCGTGATGGCTGCTACGGCCCATTCACGGAGATAGCCTGCACGGAGTAGGCATGAATGTCGACGGTCGCGGAATAGCCGGTCCCTTGTGGGCTCAAAGCTAAAGAAGAAGAGTTAATGAGGGCCCCGTTGACGATCTGATAAAGGGTCGCGTTAGGCGTTCCGAATCCTACGTTCTGTAAGGTCACCTTAGTCTGCGAATAGGCAGCACTCGTTGGGTTTGTAATCAGAATAGCGTTCTGACGAGAGTTGTAAAAGGCGGTTACAGCCAATCCTCCAGCGCCTGAGGGAGGATCGACCGATTTGGCCAGGTAGTCGCCGTCCACTAATCCGAGGTAGTTGCGCGACGACAACAACTGGAATGTGTAGTACTGCGGGTATGGCTGGAGCACGCTCTCGGACGAGTTGAGACAATCCATATTCTGATCGAGAACACCTATCATGCAGAACCAGGGATAAGCTGAGCTGGCAAAGTAGATCATCTTATTCGGTACCGGTATCCCCTTGTAGGCAATATTCAGAAGATCCGTGACGTAAAGAGCGTTCCAGAGGGGCGCGTAGGTAGGATCTTGCGGCAGCAATCCTTAAAGAACGCCCAATTGGTATTGAACTCGCTGATATAGATGGGAGTGTTTGCCCCGAGAGGCTGACTTCCTGCCTTTACGGCGTCATAAACCTTGCTATAGATCCGCTGCGCACCATTGTCAGATTCCTGAGTTTTCTGATAGAGAGACGCGTCTCCGTTGTAGCTGTCCCATTGCACCTGGAGCGCTTCTCGTCCAAACATGTACTGGTGATAGCTGACAAAATCGATATACGGAGCAGTTCTAGGATCATTGAGCAGCGTGGTAAGCCATAGGCTCGAATAGGTTGCCAATACCGGGCCGCCGATACGTATGGTTACACCATCCGACGCCGCCTGCTGCTTCATCAAAGGAGCGGCGGCGGAGTAAATGTCTATGTAGGACTTGAGGTGGTTGCCAGCGCACAATCCGGTTGCGCCTGGCTCATTCCAAATTTCGTAATCCTGAACGATTCCGGGGAATGTGGCATTCATGTGGGCGACATACGACGCGGCGATCTGCGCCCACTTGACCGGGTCAGTCGGAGCCACCGAATCGCTGTTAGTTCCGCATGGATTCGAGTTTGGCTGCAGCCACGGCGGGCTCAGAGACAGTTGCAGAAGAACCTTCTGTCCCGCGTTCTGGACCTCTGCGATAAACGGATCAATCTTCGTCCAGTCGGGCGTTTGTGTTGCGTAAACAAGAGGGATCTGCGCGTAGAGGCGGGATACAGTCAGACCAGCCTGCGTGAGTAATTTCTTATTTTCAAGCGAGTGCAAAGCCTCGCCACGACCTGCACCGAACATGTCCGCGGGAAGCGGATAGTCGGTGTTCGTTCGCGAATCGAAGTCGACTGCAATATTCGGGACGACCGTGACAACCGCTCCGGTAGTGTTGTTCAAGGTGAGGTCTGTCACTCGTACTGTATGTCTGCCGGGAACGGGAGGGGCCGTATAGGCGCCGCTATTGGTAATTGTTCCCACGGTGGCGTCGCCGTCAGGGATATTGTCGACGGTCCAGGTGACGGAGCCCCCGTCGGTGCGCGCTGCAGATCTGGGGCTGGAACGTCTGCTGCCCGGTCGGCGCAATCGACGAGGTGTAAGGATAGATCGTGAATCCGGGACTATTGGATACTTCGACCTTGGTGGCGCCGGAACCGCTGCTCGAGTATTGACTTACTGCTTTGACGCGATACCTGCCTAAGTTTGCTGGAGCTGTATATAAGCCGTCTGTGGTAATAAGTCTCACGTCGCTATTCTCATTGAGCACATTATTCACGTACCAATTGACCGCTTTGTTACTTGTCCCACCAATGATCGCGGTAAATTGCTCCGTGTGGGAGGGAAGTGTGCATGACACGTGCGGTCCAACCGTCACAGTGACACCAGGTTCGCCAGCGATACCGGTGCCGGTGAGCGGAATACTGATCGGGCTCCCTGTGGAGTCGTGCGTAATGGTGAGGACTCCATCAATCTTGCCAAGGGCCTGGGGATAGAAGGAGGCCTCGACGGTGCAGGTGGCGTAAGGCGCGAGCGTGCCGTGTCGCCGCTGGTGCAGTCGGTAGTAAACGGATAATCGACGGCCGACGCAATAGGGCTGATCCTAAGTGGCGTGGATTGATTGTTAGTGATGGTCACCGGAAGTTGAGTGCTCTCCGCGAGCACAATCTGATGATAAAAGTACAGCCCGCCGGCAGCGGGTACTGTGGATACGGCACCCCCTGCGCTGCCCGAGATCCCAGGTCTCTGATAGGACCTGATGGCATCGGTCAGTGCGACGGTCTGGTTCGCAGTTGTGGATTCCAGCCCTGTGCTCGCGTAGCCAGTGGCCAACCCAGATCCGCAGCAAATTGCCGCCGCAAATAGTGCAGAGACGATTTTGTTACAGACGCTGCCGGGCATACTGCTGCCGACCGTAGCGGGCCGCCGCGACAACTCATGGTCAAATACACGCATATACGGCTGCCTCCGAAATCTGGTGTCGCCCTCTGCGCCCTGTAAATCGGGGTTCCAGTATAGGGCGCTTAATCTAATTTATTGAGGTGCTTGCAGCTTCGCACAAATCCTGCAGAAATCCTTAGGAAGAGTGCGCTGACGAGTTATCAGCTGAATATTCTGGCCCAAAAGCTAAACAAATAAACAGGAGTCGGTGTGTTTGCCTGGCTAAGGTCAACCATACGTTAACTCACTGTGTAGTATTTAGGCGCCTACGCGGTCGTCAACGGAAGAGGCGCTAACCATCGCGCAAATCCGACGCTGAACGCACTACTACCCGAATGATATCTTTTTTCGCAAGTGGCCAAGGATGACTTGCCGCCAGGCGGTTCCTCGCACTACGCAAGCAGCGCTTGACCGAAGTCGCGGATACCTTCCAACTCATGAGAGTGTCAATCGAGCGACAACGATGGTTAACGCGTTAGCAGGCATTCTAGTGACTTAGGGAGCGTATGGCATCGGCTCCTCCCGGGCAGGACGCCACTTAAGCCCGTTGGCAAGATAGCTAAGGTGATGGTACATATGTTTCATCCACCACATCCGGCGCGAATACGGTTCCGTAGGGAACTACCCAACGGACCGCTATTAGCTGGCATTTGAACGACATCCTCAGATGGATATTCAGACTGACACATGGTATCGAGTCAGAAATTCGTCGCAGAACGGTGTAGCAATTGCCGATTTGATTGGCGTCCCGGACGGGATTTCAAGCCGTCTTATCGCCGTGAAAGTAAGTCTCCCTATCGTAATTCATTGAAACTATAAGCCATGGATGGCTCCCAAAATACCTTTAGGGAGACTCTGCATAAGTTCGTGATCCACAGGCAGCTTGGATAAAGTTGTCAGTAGATAGGAGGTGCGATGTTCAGTCTACCTTTGGGTCACAGTCGAGCTTCGAGAAGTATGGTCGTAAGAGCAAGCGTGAGCAGTTTCTGGAAACGATGGACGGGGTCATTCCGTG
>JANXZS010000097.1 GCA_025355385.1 Acidobacteriaceae bacterium
GTGCCTTGCCGGCGCGCAGCTCTTCGCGAATGCGTTCAAAAATGAGGACGTTGGAATCGACGCCCATACCAATCGTCAGAATGACGCCGGCGATTCCCGGAAGGGTCAGCACCGAGCGGCTAAAGCCCATAAATCCGAGCAGGATGACGAGGTTGAGAAACAGCGCTAAGTCGGCATTGATGCCCGCGCCACGGTAATAGACCAGCATGAAGATCATGACGGCCAGCATGCCGATGATCGAGGCCAGAACGCCTTGATGGATGGAATCCGCGCCCAGCGACGGACCGACGGTACGCTCTTCCAGGTAGCGGATCGAGGCGGGCAAAGCACCGGTGCGAAGCAGCAGGGAGAGATCGGCCGACTGCTCTTTGTTGAAGCCGCCGGTAATGCGCCCCTGATCGCGGATGGGCTGCTGAATGTTCGCCACCTCACGCACGCGATTGTCGAGGACGATTCCGAGGGAGCTGCCGATGTTGGCGCTGGTGAACTGGTAGAAGCGTTCGCCGGCTTCCCGCGTAAGGATGAAGGTGACGTCAGGGCGCTGATTCTCGTCAACCGATGGCTGCGCATCGCGGAAGTCGCTCCCAGCCACCTCGGAGATGCGCTTGAGAACCCATACCTGGTCAGCCGAGTCTCCACCGGAAATAATGCCGGAACCGTGCATCAATACCTGATCCGGGGGAACGACCCCGCCGAGCGATTGCAAAGCCGATGCCTCGTCGGGAAAGGATTTGCTCAACACATGGTGAATCTCGAGTCGCGCCGTGGATTGGATGATTTCCTTCACACGGCCGGGATCGTCTACCCCGGGCAACTCTACCAGGATTTGATTCGTCCCCAAGCCGTACTCCTGAATGACGGGCTCGCTGACTCCCAGCTTGTCGACTCGTTCGCGAATGGTCTCGATCGCCTGCTGCAGTGCGTGCTTCTGGATCGTCTGCAATTGCGAGAGCTTCATCGTCAACACCCAGGCGTTGTCCCCGCCAGACGACACGTCGTACTGGTTCGAGTATTTGGCGTTGAGCGTGCTGCGAACGTCGCCTCCGCGATCCGCGGGAGTGCCGAGAACCTGCACTATCTCGGGGTGCTTCAGGTCGGGCTTGATGACGGAACTGAAGGTCAGGCCGGCCTGCTGCATATCCTGCTCAATGCGCTTCATGGTGTTGTCGGTTTCGGCATTCACGGCATCATCCACCATTACCTGCAGAATGAGGTGAGTGCCGCCGCGAAGATCGAGACCGAGATGGATGTGGTCGGTGAGCGCGGCCTTCCACGCCTTGCCATCTACGCCCTTGGGGATACCAAAGATGCCGAAGATGAAAACAAGCAGGACCGCGACGATCAGAATAGTTTTGGTGCCTAGATTCTTACGCATGGGAATCGCAATCAGGGTGACCCACCGGCGTCGAGCGGTTCTGGCTCATCGGACGGACGGACACGGTTACTTAACTTCCTCTTGTGTGGTGACGGATGCGATGGCGGTCTTCACGACTTCAACCTTTACATTGTCAGGGGGAATGCGGAGCTGGATGGCATCTTCCTTGATGGAAATGATGGTGCCCCGAAGACCGCCAGTGGTCGTAACCTTATCCCCGGACTTCAATCCGCCCAGCATCTCCTGCCATTTCTTCTGGCGCTGCTGATTGGGCCGGATGAGCATGAAGTAAAAGACAACAATAATAAGGATGAATGGCAGGAAGGTCATATATCCCTGCGCAGCGCCGCCGGCTAGAAATAGAGCCATAAAGTCCAAAACACGATCCTTCTCTTGAGTGCGCTAAAGTGCCGAATCACTCAAAACATCTTCAAGTTTGTCCTGGGGAAGGCCGCACTCGGGAAACCGCCAAACGCGCTCGGCTGGTGCACAGGAGCAACGATTGATTTCCACGGGGGCGGGGAAGGAGGGCCACTCAAGGTTCGGGGAATCCCCCGGAGGGGCAGAGCCAAGGGTTCCACGCATGAACCGGAATCTCGGTCTGGTGCTACCGTGGCCGAGGCCTCGATATCTTTTTCCGCTAACTAAACGTGCCCAACTGCCTGCTTGCTTCCTTACGACAGGATACCGCTCACGCCTACTGGCCGGAACGCGAATCGTCAAGCGCGCGTACACGGGCCAGTAATGCTGGAAGGGTGCCTATGGCAATAGCATCACGCACGCGCCGCATCGTGTCAAGATAGAAGGCCAGATTGTGCAACGTATTGAGCACTGCCGACAGGGGTTCCTGTGCCGCCATCAGGTGGCGCAGATAGGCGCGGCTGTAGCGTCGGCAGACCATGCAGCCACACTCGGGATCGGCTGGTCCCTGATCTTCCGCGAAGGCGCGATTCTTGATGTTCAAGCGTCCCTGAGAGGTGAAGAGCAGTCCGTGACGGGCCGCGCGCGTGGGCAGAACGCAATCCATCATGTCGACGCCCATGGCGGCATACTCCACTATTTCATCGGGATAGCCCACGCCCATGACGTAACGAGGCTTGTCCGCCGGCAGCAGCGGTAGCGTCTGCTCAATGATCTCCCGGGTGAGTGGCCGAGGCTCTCCGACACTCAAGCCTCCGATGGCATAGCCGGGAAAATCCATCTCGACCAGGCGTTCGGCGCACTCGCGGCGAAGATCGGGATACATCCCGCCCTGGACGATGCCGAAGAGGCTCTGCGACTGCCCAGGGAGTTCAGCGGCCCAGGGGGTTTCGTGCTGGTGGGCGTCAAAGTGGTCTTTGCTGCGACGGGCCCAGCGCAGGGTCAACTCCAGGGAGGCCTGCGCCCGGGAGCGATCTGCGGGGTACTCGGTGCACTCATCGAAGGCCATGAGGATGTCGGCTCCGAGGGCGATCTGCACATCCATGGAATGCTCAGGCGAGAAGAAGTGGGAGGAGCCATCGAGGTGCGACCGGAAGTGGACGCCTTCTTCGCTGACCTTTCGTAAATCATTGAGGCTAAACACCTGGAAGCCACCGGAGTCAGTAAGCAGCGCTCGCGGCCAACTCATAAATCGGTGCAGCCCACCCAGTCGTTTGACCAGATCGTGGCCCGGTCGCAGGTAGAGATGATAGGTATTGCCCAGGATGATTTCCGCACCCAAATCTTCCAACAGATGCTGGGGGACCGCCTTCACCGACCCCACCGTTCCGACGGGCATGAAGACCGGTGTCTCCACCGCCTGGTGAGGGAGGACCATTGTGGCACGGCGGGCGGGGCCTCCCGTGGCGTGAATGTGAAAACTGAGGGACATTTCCTGTCATTGTACGGGCATGCCGCAATGGGCCCTAACGGGAGACGAGTAGGAGAGAGACTTTCTAACGGCCTGGGAGCGCCAGGCGCAGGCCTACACGGCCTGTGGCTGGGGTGCCCAGTGTCAAGACCGGGGTGCGGCCTACCTCGATGGCATGATCGAACATGTTTTCTGCCGCCGCGAAGACTTCAAAGCGGTGGCCGTCGTGGCCGCCGAAGCTGCGCGAGAGGTTGGCGTCAAGACGAAAGAATCCGTGCAGCAGGAAGCGGTTCGCATCGTCATCGTATTGCTGCCCGGACCCCCGGGCCTGCAGGCTAAGGACGCCGAATCTGGAGGAACGCAACGTTGACTGGAGAGTCGCCATGTTGCGGGGCACCTGCGGTATCCAGTTGCCCTTGAGCCGAGGCTGCTGCTGCGACCGCGTCACGGTGGCGTCGGCAAATTGGTATCCACCGCCGATCGAAATCCAGCGCCGCGGAGCTGTCTCGAAATCGATGGCGACACCGCGGCTTTCAATCTGACCGAGATTTTCGCGCTGTTTCAAGATTGACGTGGGAGCGATGGTGAGCGTCAGGGCGGTGATGGGGCGGTTCACCTGCGTCCAGAAGTAGCTTGCACGCATGGTCGTGGCTGGCAGAGAAATTTGCGAGCCTGCTTCCCATCCCGTGGCGCGCTCTGTGCGCAGGCCGGGGTTGGCGAGCGTCAGTTCCTGGCCCACCTGACCATTGCGGTAAAGTTCGTTGGCCGTAGGTGCGCGAAAGGCGCGAAAGGCCGAGGCAGTGAGTGCGAATTGAGGACCGATGCGGCGCACAATACCAAGACGAGGATCGAAGACATCCTCGTTCAATTTCGGCAGGGGAAGAGGGCTGAGCGGACTCTGGATGGCATCGAAGTTGCGGAAGAGATCCACGCGAGTACCCGCCGTCAGGGTCCATTGTTTTGGACTCCAAAGCGCCTCGACGTATGCGCCGATCTGACGCTGACGCGCGCTGATGTCGGTCTGCCGCAAACTGGGAAGGACGCTTTCGTTGTCCTGGGCGCGAATATCCCGCACGTCGCCGCCAGCCACCAGCACCAGAATTTTGCCCAGGGTTTGCTGCCAGTGCACCACGGCTCCCAGTTCGCTGGCTGGCGTGAGGGCGACGCGCGTCGGCCTCTCCGAGGAACGGCTGGGCGAGATGGCCGAAAAAGTCTGCCGATAGTGCTCGGTGCTGCCATACAGGCGAAGGCCCCGCGTCCCGCCACTGTCATCGCTCCAATCCAGGCCGCCTGCATACCGCCACAGCCGCGTTCCATTTTTCTGCAACGGAGTTCCGTTGCTGCGCGCCTCGTTGAAGCCATTACCGCGGAGAAATATCCTCGTGGTGGCAGACTGCCGCTCAAGGTCTACGAGTCCGTTCTCAGCATGGACGTTCGAAGCAACATCGACCGGTCCGCGCGATCCCGGCGCCACCAGGATGAAACCGTCGGTGCGAAAGACGCCCGCGCTCGCCAGCCCCGCATAATATTTGTACTTACCCTGGGCAAGCGCTACTGCTTCGCGCGTGTTTTGTCCTCCGTAGCTGGTCAGAAACGAAAGACCGTCCAGGCTGGGGCGCACTGGAATCAGGTTGATCACGCCGCCGATGGCGCTCGATCCGTAAAGGTCCGACGCGCCTCCACGCACAACCTCCACTGATTGAATGGTGAGGCCGGGCAACTCCTGCCAATGAATCCAGCCTCCGAAGGGATCGTTTTGCGGCACGTCGTCGGTAACTACAAGGGTCCGACTGGCCGCGGTGGAACCCAGGCCGCGCAGCGAAATTCCCTGCGAGGTTGGATTGGCAACGCGGGAGCTGGACCGCCGGAACAACTCTGCTCCCGCAACCTGCCGCAGCTTGTCGTCGAGCGAGAATGCAGCAGACTGACGCAATTCATCCTGGGTCAGCACGCGAACACTGGCGGGGCTCTCATCCGATGGCAGCGGCGTGCGATAAGCGGTGACGGTGACGACTTGCCTGGACTGGGGCGCATTCAGAACGACGCGTGCCGCTTCTCCCGATTTAAACGTTACAGTGACGGTTGCAAACCGAGGATCTTCGAATCGCAAGGGGATGGCAGAGGGGGCGACAAAGCTTCCGCTGGCACTGGTGGTAGCTACCGCCCCAGTCGCGCCGGAGATGGATACACCGGCTACCGGCCTGCCCTGGGCATCGACGACGATGCCGCTGACCGGCTGCTGTGCTGCCAGGGGCATGACGCACGACAGGAAAAGTATCAGCAGGAGATTCGATCTTTGCATTGGCATCATGGCAACTTAAATTCTGTTCACTGCGCTGATACGATTTGGTCCTGCGTCGGGTAGAACCTCGAGTAATTCGTCAATCGTAACTTTTAGGATTGGATGGACCAGAGTGGGAGCCAACTCCGCCATCGGCTGCAGTACGAACCTGCGCGCAGCAATCTCTGGATGCGGGAGATTGAGTTCATGGGAATCGAGAACGAGGTCGTCGAAGAAGAGCAGGTCAAGGTCGAGATTTCGCGGACCTTTGGGTGTGGTGGTAAGTCGATCCCGACCGAAGGCGCGCTCGAGGTCCAGCAGATTCTGCATTAGCTGAGGCGCTGTCAGCTGCGTTAGCAGGGACACGGCAGCATTGACAAAGGCTGGTTGATCCATGTTTCCCATCGGTTCGGTGATGTAGAGCGAAGATATCCCCTCCACCGCGCCCAAGGCCCGCAGTTCCTCTATCGCTCGCCGCACGGTATCGGCGGGAGTACCCCAGCGCGAAGCGAGGTTGGAACCGAGAGCGATGTAGGCGTGGTGGATCATCCTGTGTCTATTGTCTTACGAGTGGAGCAGAAGAGCGAACCGCGCACTTTCACGGACAGCAAATAGTGCATAAGCCGGCAACGGTGGGGCCCGTGGGCAGAGTGCCGCCTGGCATCGGGTGGCAAGTGATTACGCGGGCGCCGGTCACACGGCGCTGAGCCATTCCGATAGGATGATTTCTATGCGCATTGCCTTTTTCGGCGGGAGTTTCGATCCCCCTCACTGCGGTCATCTGGCAATCGCCCGGGCTGCGATCGAGCACATGGCACTTGATCGGGTGCTCTTTGCCCCGGTCGGTACACAGCCTTTAAAGCGCGAGTTGCAGCCGGCGGGTTTTGCGGATCGCCTCGCGATGGTGCAGCTTGCTGTGGCAGGCGACCCCAGGCTGGATGTGTCTATGTTGGACGCGCCCCGCGCCGACGGCCAGTCAAATTACACGCTGCGGACACTGCATGAACTGCGGCAGGCGCTGGCCCCCGAGGACGAACTATTCTGCCTGGTGGGCGCTGACTCTTTCCTAACGCTGAAGCAGTGGCATGGAGCTGAGGACCTGCTGTTCGCCTGCGATTTCGTGGTGGCTGGCCGGCCGGGTTTTCTGCTAAACAATTTAGCCGCAGCTCTTCCAGAAGGAGTGCGTGTATCGGGCACGCCCAAACTGCTAGCGCCGGGCTGCCTATCCGTCCTGCTGGAGAACCCCTCGCGACGTCGATCTCATCTCTTTGTGCTGCCCGATCTGAAAGAGGACATCTCCGCCACCGAGATTCGCCAGGCTATCCTGGTGGGGGTTGAGGGGGGGCCATGCGACGAGCATTCAGTTCTACCCGCTGCCGTGATCACTTATATTAGGACTCACGGGCTGTACCGCGGGAGCGGGGAAGAATCCAGACCATAGCTGGCGCCCCTCTCGCCTCACGAGCTACGATGGAAGAGAAGTCAGGAGAACAACCGAACAGAATGGCATCCCTCGAGACACGCCGCATGGTACTTGCTGCCGCCGCAGCCTGCGAAGACAAAAAGGCAGAAGATACACGCATTCTGGAACTGGACCCGATGGATTCCGGTTTCACTGACTTCTTCCTCATCGCCAGCGGAACCAATGCCCGGCAGGTAGTCGCGATCGCGGATGAGATTGAAATGCGTATGAAGCGGGAATTCGCCACCTATCCCAACTCGGTCGAAGGCCGTAGGCAGGGTGAGTGGGTGTTGATGGACTACGTAGATTTCGTGGTCCACGTATTCCTGACTGAGAAGCGCGCTTTCTATGACATTGAGCGGCTGCGTAAGTCGGCAACGCTGGTGGATCTGGCGCAACTGAACGCGGCTCTTAACGAGAAGGTGAAGGCCGTCCGCAAAAAGTCGCCGGCAAAGAAGGTTGTTCCCTCTAATGCAAAGAGAGCGGCGGGAAAAAAGACTGCTTTAGGAAATAAAGTAACTGCGACAGTTACGAAACCAAAGATTCCAGCGAGGAAGGGAGCGAAAGCCGCTCCAGTAAAGGCTGCCACAAAGAAAGCGGTAACGACAAAAGTAACCGTGACTGCGATGAAATCGCCCGTAAAGAAAAAAGTTGCGAGTAAGAAGAAGGCTGCAGACAACGGCTAGAATCTGCCGAGATAAGCCACGCGAAGGGCGCTCGAAGTGAGCGCTCTTCGTATTGCTATGAAGAGGGACTGGTCAGGCTGACGTTTTGTGAGGGTTTCGTTCTTGAATTATGCAGCAAGCTTATCAACAGGCAACAGTACAACGGGCACCCAGCTGTGGGTGCCCGTTGGTGATTGATTGCACTGCTACGCTTCGCTTAGAACTGAATGGTGCCGAAGACCTGCAGGATACGAGCCGAACCGTTCGCACCCTGGAATGATCCATACGGACTGCTGTACGGCACCAGCGTGCCTTGAATGGTGCCGAACGTTCCGCCATCGGCCAGGTTGTTGTCTGGCTGCGCGAAGTTCGGGTGATTGGTAACGTTAAACGCATTTGCTCCGACTTTGAATGAGGCGCTCTCCCAAATCTTGGTTGTTTTGGCAAGCGTCAGATCCGTATCGAAATAGCGGGGCGCGTTGTTGTAGCTGTTGCGTGAACGGTTACCAAAGGTGGTCTGGTCCGCGAGCGCTGAGAACTGTGTGGGCAGCAAGCAAGTGCTATTACCATTCACACATTTCCCAAGACCGGGGGCGATCTGCTCACCAAATACCGTACCCGTGCTGGTGCTCTTAGTTTTCTTCGAGCTTCCAATGCTGTTTACTACGGAGTAGGGATAGCCATCGCGCCAAAAAGCAGTGCCCGAAATTGTCCATCCAGCCACGGCCGCATTCAGGAGTCCATTCTGCAGCTTGATTGGTATGTTCCAGATATAGTTTGAGGAGAACGAGTGGCGGACATCATAATCTGAGCTGCCATAGTTCAACCGGCTAATAGCGTAGGGGTCAATGACTCCCTGGGGATTGCCTAATCCGCTGCTTCCGTTGTAAACGAAGTCGAGGAGGCCGCCATTAGAGACCGTGTCAAGCGAGTGGCTGTAGGTGTAGTTCACCGCCCCTTGGAAGCCGTAGGTAAACTGGTGACGGTAAGACACAGTACCGCCGTTGTAATTGGAGTGGCCCAGGTTGGTGAGACTGGTGACCGCTTTGAAGCGCAGATCCGGTTTGGTGGTCGGCAGACCTCCGAAACCAGAGGCAGAGGCAGCATTCCTCTGGCCGAATAACTCCACCAGGTTGGAACCGTAGTTGCCGACGTAGGCAACGTCAATGACGTCGTTATGTGAAAGAGCACGCTGGACTTCGAGGCTCCATTCCAGATATCTGGGCGTCTTGAAAGTTTGGTTGACGTCGTTGAAGTTCGGAGCGCTGAAGAGACCGCCTGTCGCTGCCTGCAAGTCCGCAAAGGTCGCGCCGTTGGCGAAACCGCTTATGAAAGCGGCCGCCGACTGAGCAGCGATACCGTAAGCGCTTGAAGCTGATCCTGGCAGAACGGTGAGATTATTGACGCCTGAAGTGGAGCTAATATTGAAGGAGGAGATATTTGGCGCGTTCGTGAGGAAACGATCGACAACTGTTCCCGGGGGTAAGTCACTGAAGAGGCCGACGCCGCCACGAATTACAGTCTTGCCATCTGGACCAGACGGGGTGTAGGCAAACCCGACGCGCGGCTGGATTACGACCGCGTCTATACCCGAAAACGCCTGGTTATTGCTGGAATTGATCGAGGCGTTATATGGAGTCGTGATGTCGTGACTAAGTTCCCCAAACGGACTCTTGAAGCGTGAGAAGCAGTTCTTGTGGCAGACCGGGTTGGAATTGCGGTCGGCGCGGAGGGCTAGAGTCACATTGAATTGCGGGCTTATCGCGATCTGATCCTGGGCATAGACTCCCAGTTGCCAGAATGCGATCGGCACCTGGTGGAAGGGCGAGAAGCGCTGGAAAACCAAGCTGCCGTTGTCGGGGCTCAGATCTCCATTGTAGAAATCGGATAGGGCATTGATGTCTGTTTCGCCGCTGGTTTCGACGCCTGAACGGTAATCGCTGACGTCGTCACGACGGTAGTTGAAGCCGACCTTGAAGGCGTGAATACCGCGAGTGAGTGATAGATCATCCACCAATTGCCACTGCGTTACATTTCGGCCTTGCGGATAACTGTAGTTTGTACCGCCCAGGTTAGCGAAAGAGTAGTCGGTGGCGAAAACCAACGTTGTGGGGAAGACTGCGAGCGATCCCTTGATGTTCGGTGGGCCGAAGATGGCGCTGTAATGCATGCCGGCACCGACGAAGCTATTCACCACGGAGGGGCTGAATAGGTGAGTCTCGTTGATCTGCGTCTCCCACTCCGGCTGTACGCTGTTGGCACTGAAGATCGGGTTAATCGGATCTGTGCTGGTGGCTTGGACACCAGTATCATTGCGATAGCGACCGAAGAGCTTATCCTTCTGGGAAAGGTTCCAGTCGATGCGGACTGAGTAGACCCTCTCTGTATTCAGGCTGTTCGCGCTATTGACAAATTGCAGGGAGCAGAGACCGTTTGCCACTCCGGCTACGTCTGAGCAGCTGCCGTTAGGCTGGGTGGCCGGGTCGGTTACAACTGGGGTAGCCACTTTGGCCGCTCCCGAATTGTTATAGAGATCGGCAATCTGCTTGTAGTAACCCGCTTCTTCGGGGTGAAGTGCAGTCACGTTGGCAAGAGTGGCTGCCAGAAATGCCGGCGAGGGAAGGTACTGGATATTGCCGCCGCCGGGTAGAACATAGCGGAGCCCCTCATAGTCACCCAGGAAGAAGAGCTTATCTCTCCAGATTGGACCCCCAACCCTGGTTGCCCAAGCGTTGTTGACGGAATGTGGCCTGACCTGACCGTTATGGTTGGTGAACCAAGAGTTGGAGTTCATCGCGGTGCCGTTGTAGTAATAGTTGGCGTTGCCGTGGAACTTGTTTCCGCCGGCCATGGTCGTGTAGTTGATCTGCGTTCCTGCGAAGCGACCGTACTGACCGGTATATCCATTATTGACGACGGCAACTTCGGCGATTTCGTTGATACCCAGCGACAGGTTGCTGGCTCCGGAGTTGTTCAGGTTGAGATAGGCATCGACATCATCACTACCATTCAACGTGTAGAGATTGGAAGTTCCGGGCAAACCGAAGGCCGTGAAGCCTCCGTAGCCGCCGCCGAGACTGAAGTTCACACCCGGAGCGGTGTTGGGAATGGCCGCGATGTCGCCGCCCGGGATGGGCAACGCGTCAATCTGGCTAGCATCAAAGGTGGTGGAAATATTGGCGTCCTGGGTCTGCAGCATGGGCGCGGTGGCATTCACCTCAACAGTTGAGGTGGCTCCCTGAGGCGTCGCTTGCAGGTTTACGGTGACCGCCTGACCAACGTTTACGGCCACAGACTTGACTTTGACACTAAGACCACGACTCTCAACGGCAACAGAGTAAGCGCCGGGGCGAAGGAGTGCAAATCGATAGCCGCCATCAGAGCCTGCAACGACGGACTGCACGGCATCGGTATCGAGACTGGTCAGCTTGACAGTCGCGCCCGCAAGCGCTGCACCCGTCGAATCTGTAACTCTACCTACAATATCGCCTGTCGTAATGGTTTGAGCGTAGGCACTCTGGGAAAGAAATGGAACCGCGAATGTTCCAATTGCAAGTCCGGCGCCTAAGAAAAGCACTGCCATGTTCTTGGTAAAACTCATAGTGTGGACCTTCCTCTTGGTTAGTCAAAGAGTCGGGAGTATGGAGAAGGGAATGGTTAGCCGCGTTAAACAGTCCACCTTCGCCTACTGCCCCAACGATTAGGATACGCAGTAAGTAATGTGCAATTGGCACGCCAAAGGAGTCGGCAGCGTTGGCAGCATCGTAACTATTACAAACCAAACTAGTAAGCTGACTAACGGCAGCGTAATCGCTTATTTACTTCTAAGTAATACTATGAATTTCCATACCATTGCAAAAAGAGAATATGGAAAGTGCCAGCCATCACACAATCTCTTGATTTCCGGCAGAGGCTGCGCCAGGCGCATCCCTCGCCCTGCGCATTGGCGGGAGCCAAAGCACTTGACAGGCTTCGGAATTAAGTCAAGTTGCAAGAACGACAAGGGGGCCAAAGTGGCCGCCCTTGTCGTCATTCTCAGTTGCCGTTAGAAGGTGAACTTGGCCCATAGGACGATACTTCGACCAGCCGCGTTGTTCGAGGGAATGTTCGGAGGAGACGCCTGCCGGGCATTCTTCAGATTAAGAAAATTACCGCTGCCGATATCGGCGACGTTGGTATCGAGGATGCCGACATCGTTGTGGTTGCCAATGTTTTCCACCTCGGCACGGACTAGGAACGCTCCGCGATCAAGATGCAGATAAGAGGTACCGAAGCCCTTCTCCAACGCAATATTGTTGGTGGTGGAGCCCGGGTTGGAAAAGCTGTTGCGTCGGATCTCCTGATGAAGGTTCTGGTTTTTTGGCTGGAAAGGGATGAGCCAATGAACTGAGCCGGGGTCGACTGGATTGAGCGAGCCATCGCCATTGACTGCGGTCGCCACGTCATAGTAGGTCCCCCTGGTTCCGCCGACGAAATGTCCGTCAATGCCTGCCGTAGCGATCGGAGCTTTGCGGTTTCCGAGAAGTGGGCGATCGTTAGTTAAGCTGCCGTCGCGATTAGTATCGAATCCAATGTTGTCAAAGGTGCTGTAGCTGCCAGTCTGAAACTGCTCGACGCCGGAGATGGTCCAGTGACGAGAGAGGACACCGAGAGCCGCATTAGCGAAGCCGTTAGCAGACGTAAAGCCAGCGGGTGCCCAGACGTAGCTGGCCGACACGAACTGGCGATGATCGTAGGCGGACGGTCCCCATTCCTGAGCAAATCCGTTGGGGCCCAGATCGGCTTGGTAAGAGGTATTTGCTCCGCCCGTGGCAAAGATCTCCGAACTGTTATCGAGACTCTTACTAAATACATAATTCGCGCTGACCAGCAGACCGTGCGCGAAGCTGTGAGTGAATTCGACCTGGGCCGCGTTGTAATCAGAGGAGGCGAAGTTACCACGCGCGTTGATGACGCCACGCGAAGGGTTCAAGCGCTTCCCAGTGCCATCCTTGTAATTGAATTGCCGGTTGGCGTAGAGCTTCTTGCCAAGGCTACCGACATAGCGAAGCGCAATGAGGTTGGAGCCGGGGAGCTCTCGTTCGACCCCCAGGTTGAACTGGTAGGTTAACGGATTGACCATGTTCTTGACCACGCTGGTCACGGAGGATGTAGGCAGAAGTGTAGGGGTGATGGTTGCGATCAGCGAGCTTGCGTTTGGCAGGCCGTTGTCATCCGAGGAGGTGAGGGTCCCAGAGACTGCATTAGGAGTTGCCTGCGCCGCGTTCACGACAAAGTTGCTGAAGGGGCTATCGTAAAACATTCCAAAGCCACCGCGCGCCACAGTCTTACCGTGGCCGAAGAAGCCATCCCCATGCGGAGAGTAAGCGAAGCCAAAGCGGGGTGCGATGTTTTTGGTGTCGTGTTTTACCTTGATAACGGTATCGATGGCCTGATACGGGTTCGTCGGATCTATAGCGGGGAACTTCAAGGAGTTCTCAGGGTTCGTGAGGTAGTCGTAGCGGACTCCCAGATTGAGGGTCAGGTCAGGGCTAACTTTGACGTCGTCCTGCGCAAAGACACCGCTGCGATAGCCGTGCGGATCAACACGGGTGCTGCCGAAAGTTTTTGTAGCCGTGCCTGAAGAGCCGAGTTGGTTTTGCAGAAAGTTGCCGAGCGCGGTGACACCCGTCCCGCCCGAGGCAAAGTCAAGTTCTCCCTTGGCGTTCAGGGATATTAAGTCAGATTCGATGGTTCGGCCGATATCGAAGCCGACACGCATAGTTTGGCGGCCGCGGGTAATGGAGACCGTATTCTGGATTTGATACAGATCTTGATGCCGACCTTGGGGGAAATTCTGGTCTGGACCGAGCGACGAGTGGCCGGTGTTGTCAACTGCAACATTGGTGATGCCAATGGTGCCCAAGGCATAGAGTGGATTCGCAAGCGACGCGGCGCTGGGAGAGAAAGTGAAGCCTAGCCGGGTTTCGGAGGCGCGAAGCTCGTTGACGATATTAGGGCCAAATACGTGGGTCCAGGTGCCAGCCCCAAGTTCGGTGGGGCCACCCTGTTGGGTATCGAAGCCGACCAGCGCGGTTCCATTGCTGAAGAAGTCAGGGCTAAGACTGTTGCGATCATGGAGATAACGGAAGGAGAAGCTGTCCTCGCTTCTTGGGGTGAAGTCAACGCGGTACATCCATTGCGTGTCCGGATTCTGCTCGGCCGTATTCTGCCGCTGGAAGAAGCCCGTGGTGACAGTGCAGGGCGCTGGGCAATTGTTTTGTGCGCCGACGTTAATCTGGGTCACTACGCCAGCGCTGGGGAAAGCAACGTAGCTCTTCAGGTAATCACCGTTGCTCAGGTACTTGCTGAGCACAGCGACCTGCGGACCACCAATCGCCTGAAGCTGGGCGAAGCCGGCCGCATCGGGGAGTTCCAGACGAGTTGGCGTCTCTTTGCCATAGAACCGGGAGAGCTGCAGAGCTCCAAAAGCAAAGAGCTTATCCCTGATGATTGGAACGCCAGCAGTGAATCCGTACTGATGCTGGTTGAAGCGCGCCTTTGAGGGTGGGACATAGCCATCGGGCTTGGGGCCGTGGACTGTGTTCTGCCGGGTTACGCCGTCGAGTGAGTTGAGGCCAGAGCCGATGTAGCGCTCAAAGGCGGAACCATGAATGGCGTTAGTGCCCGTCTTGGTGACGAGATTGACCACGGCGCCACCGGCGCGGCCGTACTCAGCTGTGGCGGAATTGGTGATCACTGTAACGGATTGGAAGAGGTCGGGGATATTGGGCTGGAAGGCCTGTCCACCGATGCCTACGTCGTTAATCTCCTGACCATCGAGAAGAAAGTTGTTGGCTCGGGGACGCGCGCCATTTACTTCAATGTTGAGGCCGTTGCTGAACCCGCTATTCTGGCTGACGGGCTGCACGCCAGGAACAGTGAGGGCAAGCTCAACCGGGTTGAGCGTGAAGATGGGCAAGTCACGAAGCTCGCGCGTAGAGATAACGCCGGCAACTTGGCCGTTCTCGGTGTTGATTCCAGAGTTTTCAGCCTGAACTGTAACTGTCTGAGATTCGCCACCGATCGTGAAGCTAATGTCATATGTCGTCACAACGGACGGATTTACGGTCAGGTTATCGGCCTTGAAGGCGCTAAAACCCCCCTGCGAGGCGGCCAATGAGTACTGGCCGGGCTGCAGGGCGTCGAGCCGGAACGCACCATCGGACCCGGAGGTGGCTGTGCGAACCTCGTGGTTATCCTGATTGGTGGCGGTAATGCTTGCGCCGGAGACGACAGCGCCCGTGGAGTCGTGAACTGTGCCCGCGAGGATACCTTTACTTGTCTGAGCAAAGGAAGATGGAGCCGTGATTACCAAGAGTGCCGGGGTCATGGCGGAAATAACGCCAGTTAAAACGGCAGTCGCCAGTTTCTTTAAATGCATGCTGTGTCCTCATTTATTGCTAACAAAAGAATCGGAGATATTATTTCCACCGCTTAGGTGTGTTGACCTGAAAGCTTTTGAAAAGGGCCCAGGCTAAAACCGCAGGATCGCAATGGAAAGTAAATTGGAAGCATGTTGTCTGCCACACAAGGGGTAGCAACGCGTTAAATTTGCACTTGAATGAAAATAACCCGTAAGCTGCTGACTAACGCACGATTTAGTAGGCGAGGGCTAACTACAAGTTTGTCTTTAATGTTATATCTTAGCCGCTAAGATTCGTAATATGGTATGAATCTTCCATAATATGGATGCACTAATCCCAAGGCCGCCTACGTAAAGCGGGAGATTGAGGGTCCCGGATTCCAAAAAGGGGGCCCCGCACTAACTTTAGGTCATCGTGAAAATCCTTGTCGTATCGTTGTCGAATCGGGCTCGAAACGACGCCTTCTCTGCGTTAGCCAAGCTGTATCTGGACCGCCTCGCTGCATATGCCAAGGTCGAGGCGACGGTTGTCCGCGATGAGCCGGCTTTCTTCGCCTGGGTCGAGCGTCAGCGGTCCCGGACTCCACCCTATCTCGCAATGCTGGAAAGCCGGGGACAGCAAGCATCGTCTGAGCAATTCGCGGAGTGGCTCGGCAGGCAGCGCGACATGGGAACGCAGACTCTCGTATTTGCGATCGGGTCGGCAGATGGCTGGACGCCGGAAGGACGGGCCCGGGCCGACTCACTGCTTTCTCTCGGATCCATGACGCTACCGCATGAACTCGCTCGCGTGGTATTGGCGGAACAGCTCTACCGTGCATTTACAATTTTGGCGGGGCATCCGTATCACAGCGGTCACTAGAAGCTGCGCGAAGCCCGGGAGATGGCAGACACATGGTGGCAGCGTTAGCGGAGTCGAGGAAGGGCCTGATCCTAATCAACACTGGGCCAGGCAAGGGTAAGACCACCGCCGCCATGGGCACGGCTCTGCGCGCGGTGGGCAACGGGATGCGCGTTCTGATGCTGCAATTCCTGAAGGGTTCCTGGCACTACGGAGAGTTGGACGCAGTGAAGGCCTTCGGTGACAACTTCATTCTGAAGCAGATGGGCCGTGGATTCGTGAAGGTTGGTGGTGCGGAGACCGATCCCGAGGATGTGCGCCTGGTTGAAGAAGCGTGGGAAGAGGCAAGGGGCGCGATCCTCTCCGGCGAGTGGGACCTGGTGGTGCTGGATGAGATCAACTATGCGATCGGCTACGGCATGCTGGATCCTAGTAGGGTGGTACAGACTTTGCAGCAGCGGCCGGAGATGGTGCACGTAATCCTGACGGGGCGGAACGCGCATCCTTCCCTGGTCGAAATTGCGGACACGGTAACCGAAATGCGCCAAGTAAAGCACGCGTATGAAAGCGGCATTCTGGCCCAGCGCGGAATTGAATATTGAGAGCTGAGCACAGGCAAGGAAAGGGTGATTATGTCCTGGTTTAAGCGGCAGGGGTCAGAGGTGGAAGGCGTGGGAGAGGCGTCCTTTGAAAGTTCCGTTGACGCCTCGGGAGAGAAGCGGGTCAAGACCGAGGGCCTCTGGATCAAATGTGATCGCTGCCGCCAGGTCATCTGGAAGGCCGATCTGGAGGCCAACCTCATGGTCTGCCCCAAGTGCGATCAACACTTTCGCATCGGTTCCCGGCAGCGCATTGAGATGTTGCTCGATCCTGGCTACGAACTGGTGGACATGGAGTTGCGATCGACGGATCCGCTGAAGTTTGCGGATGTGAAGCCGTATGCGGAGCGACTGGAAAAAGCTCGCAAGGCTACAGGCCTAAACGACGCCATAGTCAACGCACTCGGCTCCATAGGGCCGCACAAAGTGGTGCTGAGCGTTATGGAGTATGCCTTCATCGGCGGCAGCATGGGCTGCGTAGTGGGCGAGACCATTGCCCGGGCGATTGACCGCTCTCTCAACACCGGTGATCCGCTGATCATCGTCGCCTCCTCCGGAGGTGCGCGCATGATGGAGGGTGTAGCGAGCCTGATGCAACTGGCGAAGATCTCCAGCGGGCTGGCGCTGCTGGATGATGCCCGTGTCCCCTACATCTCAGTCATGACCGATCCCACTACCGGCGGCGTGACCGCAAGTTTCGCCATGCTGGGCGACCTGAATATCGCCGAACCCGGCGCGCTGATTGGATTTGCGGGACCGCGCGTAATCGAGCAGACGATTCGCCAAAAGCTTCCAGAGGGTTTCCAGCGTTCGGAGTTTCTGCTGGAGCACGGCATGCTGGATGCAGTGGTACAGCGGCGCGACATGAAGAGCTTTATCATTCGTGCGCTGGAGTTTATGCAGCCAGGTAGAACCACGCATGTGGCAGATGCAGTCACTGCGACCCTGGTTTGATCTGGACGGAAACACTTGGTGTACCGATGACCTTCTTGAATGCTGCTTCAATCGCTGGAGGTGTGGCAGTCGTACTGAACGGGTTGGGGGTGAATTTGTGGTGGAAGAACCTCCACAAGCCAGAGCCCCAGCAAAAGACGCAGAACGCCGAGCCGTCTAACCAAACTGCGCGTTGGCTAGACATTGGGTTCGGGCTGGGACTTCTTGCCTGTAGAGTTTTCGGCTTATTTCACTCTTAGCAGGTTGCCTGATAGCCTGCGGGACTCTGCTGCCAGGCAAATGCTGTGAACGCTCCAAAGCCATACGCGGACGGCTAAAATACAGGTATGTCATACGCAGCGGCGGTTGATCATCTATTCGCGCTGAGTGGTGAGCTTCATTCTGCTCCCGGCACGCCACGCCGCAAGTTTCGGCTTGAGGACATGCGTGTGCTTATGGCTGCTCTGGGCGATCCGCAGCTTCGCTTCCCTTCTGTGCTGGTCGCGGGCACGAACGGCAAGGGATCCACCTGCGCCAGCATGGCCAGCATTCTCAAGGCATCCGGATATCGCACCGGCCTGTATACCTCGCCGCACTTATCGCGGGTGAATGAGCGCATTCAGATCGATGGCCAGACCATCTCCGATGCCAGTTTTGCGGAGCGGTACTTCCGTATGCACGAGGCTGCCACGGTGCTCGTCAACGAGGGTGAACTCGGCGGCCTGCCTAGCTTCTTCGAGAGCATGACGGCCATTGCGTTTCTGACCTATGCGGAGGAACGGATCGAGATAGCCGTGCTTGAAGTGGGCATGGGCGGGCGCCTGGACGCGACTAACATCGTCAAACCGATGATCAGCGTTATCACCGACATTTCGCTCGATCACACTGAGTGGCTGGGCTCGACCATAACTGCTATCGCACACGAGAAGGCTGGAATTCTGCGGCGCGATGGCGTGCTGGTGACGTTGCCCCAGCATCCCGAGGCAAACCAGGCTATAGGCGAAGCCGCCATGGCATTGCATGTCCGGGGGGTGAGCGCCACGGACTACATTCCGTCCCGCCCGGCCAGCGCATTGAGAAACAGGTATCCGATCGAGGTGCTTGACGGCAGGATAGAGGTCGATTCGCCGCTCGCCGGAGTGCATCAGCAACGCAACCTGGCGCTCGCTATCGCGACCGTCGTGGAAATTCGTAACAATCACGGTTACAAAATAGAATTGCCCGCAATCGAGGCTGGAATCCGCGCTACGTGCTGGCCCGGACGACTCGAGCGATTTGCCGGATATGGCTTGCGCGCCGACATTCTTGTGGATGTGGCACACAATGCTGCCGGCATCTGGGCATTGCGTTCGGCGCTCTCGTCCCTTGCCCAGGGAGAGACCGGAGACACGGATCGAACGCTGATCTTTGGGTGTCTCGCCGACAAAGCAGTGGCTGAGATGGCGCAGATTCTGTTTCCGCTCTTCGATCGGGTGATCCTGATGCCGGTGAACTCGCCGCGAGCCGCGACTCTGGCGGAAATGCAGTTGGCGGCTGCGGCAACCGGGGCACAGTATCAGTCGGCGCCCGATGCCGGCACGGCCCTAAGCCTCGCTATAGACCAGGCACCAGCGCACGGATTGATCGTTGCGTGCGGCTCGATCTACCTGGTGGGGAAAGTTCGTGAACTGATCCCCGCCCTGGATGCCGCGGCTGCGCCCGCGAGGACGATCGCATGATCCCCCGCCCCTCGCCGCTACCGCGTCGTTACAGCATGTTCTCAAACGTAGTGCAGGCTCCATTATTTGCCTTGGCAACAATCGGGTTCGGCAGTCTGTCAATCGCCTCCTCTTTCTTGGATAGAGATGGGCGCTTTCAGCATAAAATCGCGCGGATCTGGGCGAGGACCACTATCCGTCTGAGCCTTTCGCCGGTGACTATGATTGGAGAGGAAAATCTGCGCCGGGCGCCGGTGGCGGTTTACGCGTGCAACCACACTTCTTACATGGATACTCCCGTCCTCTTCAGCGCATTGCCGTTCCAGTTTCGCATCCTGGCTAAGCAACAACTTTGGAAGATGCCTTTCATCGGCTGGCACCTGGACAGGTCTGGCCAGATTCCTGTGGACACCACTACGCAGCGTTCCTCGATAGCTAGTTTGAGCGCGGGGGTCCGGGCCTTGAAGGGCGGGATGCCCCTAGTGGTATTCCCCGAGGGAGGGCGAACGATGACGGGTCATCCGCAGACTTTCCTCAGTGGAGCCGCCTATTTGGCGCTTCGCGCACAGGTGCCGCTGGTGCCTATGGCGCTGATCGACGTCTATGGGCTGTTGCCGATCCATGCCCGGCAGTTCCATCCGCGCCCGCTGAAACTTGTGATTGGCGAGCCTATCCCGACCGAAGGCTACACTACTCGCCAGATCGATGTTCTCAACGAGCGTCTGCGCCAGGATGTGTGCCGCTTGTACTATGAACACGGTGGAATGGCTGCTTGCCCGACAGCGCCTCCCATAGCAGTGGCGTCGGAGCCGACTCCCTTGGAGCACAGCCGATGAAACCCGCCCGCATTGCGCTGCCTGAGCCTACCTCCACCGCTCCCGCATACAATCAGCGAACCTGGCCGCAGTACGCTCATGCCATTCGCTCCTGCGGAGGGGTTGCCGTCCCGGTCCCACTGGGTGAGAGCCAAGCCAGCGTGGCGCGGTTGATCAGCGGGTGTTGCGGCATCCTGCTCCCGGGAAGCCCGGCCGACGTGAATCCCCAAAAATACAACCAGTCACCCGCGGCGGAGACCGCTGCTCCAGACCCGGATCGGGAGGCGGTGGACGAATTGCTTCTTCAAGACGCCTTCAACCTGCATAAGCCCATTTTCGGGATCTGTTACGGCCTGCAGGCGCTGAACGTCTGGCGAAACGGAACGCTGCGGCAGCATATCAGCGGCGGCCTCCACGCGCAGTCGAAGCTGGAGACGGTACACCCGGTCTTGGTGACTGCGGGCTCGCGCACTGCCTTGGCTCTCGACCGTTCGCATGCGCCTGAAGGACCGGTATGGGTCAACTCCAGCCACCATCAATCGGTGCAGATTTCCGGGGATGGCATGGAGATCGTCGCCCTGTCGCCCGACGACGGGGTAATTGAGGCTCTGGAACTGACGCACGGCTCGCAATTTGTCGTTGGCGTCCAGTGGCACCCCGAGCGAACGTTTGGCACCAATGCACTGTCGAGGGCTCTCTTCCAATCGTTCGTGGACGCTGCCTCCGCATGGAAACTGGAGCCGATTCAGGAATCGGTGGTTTTGGTGGACGCTTGCAAGAAATGAGTCGGCTGAACGTTTTGCTAACTGCGGCCGGGATGGAACCCGTTTCAGCCGAGCTCAGCGAGAGATTTTCCCGATACTGGCTATTGTTAGCTAAGTGGAACTCTAAATTGAACTTGTCCGGGATTCGCTCGGAAGAGGAAGTTTTGCGCCGTCATTTTGTGGAGTGCATCTTTTGCGCTCGGCAGCTGCCCTCCGGAATTTCAACGTTGCTGGACTTTGGGTCGGGGGCGGGTTTCCCGGGAATACCGATCGCGCTTTGTCGCCCTGAGATCGCTGTCACTCTTGCTGAGTCCCAGATGAAAAAGTCCGCGTTCCTTCGCGAAGTAATTCGCGAACTGGACGTTGAGGCAAATATCCATGCCGGCCGGGCTGAGGATCTTTCATCGTCATTCGACGCGGTAGCGATGAGGGCCGTTGACAAGATGAACGAGGCTGTTTCGGCGGCAGTGAAGCTCACCGCTCCAGCAGGGATATTGGTCGTGTTGACAAGCAAATCGAGCGAAGTTCCTGAGAGATACGCGACACTTAATTGGAGCGATCCTGTAAGCCTGCCCTACTCTAACCAAAATGTCCTGTTAACTGTGAGAATGCGTAGTTAGTTCCACGTGGAACACTATCGCTTGGACGTTCCACGTGGAACATGCTGGCTAATCGCGGAGGTTTTCCACCGACGTCACCAGCCTCTCTCACAAGCCCAAATATTACGAAAGCCACTAGGGACAGGCGGTTTGGTGTTAGCCCGTAATCGGGCGTTCAAGTTCTCCACAGATCCAGCCTCGTTCTGCACAGCCCGAAGCGTTGCGGAACATCCTCTCGCCCGATAGTCTGTGGGCTCATGGGTAAAGTACTGGCAATCGTCAATCAAAAAGGCGGGGTGGGAAAAACCACCACCGCGATCAACCTCTCTGCCGCCCTTGCATTAGAAGGACTGAATTGCCTCCTGCTGGACTGCGACCCGCAAGCAAATTCCACGGGAGGGCTGGGCTTCGCTCGCGACGAGCAACGAGCTTCCATGTACGACGTGCTGGTAGGCGATTCAACGATGACCGAGATCATCCTGCCCACCGAAATTGAGACCCTCAAAATGGCTCCGGGCAGCAAAAACCTGATCGGTGCCAATGTCGAGCTTGTGCAGGCGGACCGCCGGTCCGAACGGCTGCGCGACGCGATTGCGCCGATTCGGGATCAGTATGACTTCATTGTCATGGATTGCCCGCCAGCACTTGACCTGCTGACTCTTAACGCTTTAGTGGCTGCCGATCGATTGCTGGTGCCGATGCAGGCGGAATACTTCGCGCTGGAAGGTATCAGCGAACTGGTTAGCACACTGGAGCGGGTGCGCTCCGCTTTCAATCCAAATCTCAGCATCGAGGGCGTTCTGCTCACCATGTACGACGACCGGACGAATCTGGCTCAACAAGTCACAGAAAATCTTCGCGGATTCTTCGGTGAGAAGCTGTTCAACACCGTTATCCCACGTAATGTGAGGTTGGCGGAGGCTCCAAGTCACGGCAAACCCGTCGCCCTGTATGATCCCCGCTCCCGAGGCGCTGAGAGCTATCGCGCTCTGGCTCTGGAAATTCTGGAACGAAATGGCATAACGAGCCCGAAACTCCTAAAGCAGGCTAAGGAGAAGCCGCACGAAGTTACCGTGCGCTTCTGGCCATACGCTTAGATTTGTAGCCCCAGCATTGATTTTCTGAGAAGGACCATCCGAATGAGCACCACGACCGATCATTTGAAACGCCGCGCTTTGGGTAAGGGGCTGGAATCGCTCCTGCCCCGGGTTGATTCCCCAGCACTAGCCACTTCTCCCCCTTTCCCGCCAGCGCAGGCGCAGGAGAGCGGCAAGCCTCGCGAGATAGCTCTCGACCAGATCGACAAAAATCCCTTTCAGACCCGCAGCCACTTTGACGAACAGCAACTCGGAGAACTGGCCGCCTCGATCGCGGCCACCGGCGTGGTGCAGCCGATCCTGGTTCGATCGCTGCCCAACGGCAGGTTCCAATTAATTGCCGGTGAGCGGCGGTGGCTGGCATCGCAGAAGGCCGGGAAGAGCGTCATTCCTGCCATTCTGCGCCAGGTGTCGGACGAGCAGGCCATGGAGATGACCATTGTCGAGAACCTGCAGCGCGCCGATCTGAACCCAATCGAGCAGGCGCGTGCCTACGATCGGCTGAGTCGCGACTTCAAGATGACCCAGGAGCAGATGGCCCAGCGCACGGGCAAGGACCGGGCTTCGGTGGCAAATTTCCTGCGCTTGCTTAAGCTACCCGCCGAAGTCCAGGTGCTGGTGGAGAAGGGTGAATTGACCTTCGGGCATGCGCGTACGCTGCTGGCGTTGGAGTCGCCGGAGGCTATCTTGAAGGCGGCGAAAAAGGTTGGAGCCCTCTCCATGTCTGTACGGCAGACAGAAAGTTACGTGCAGGGGCTTCTGAACCCGGAAAAGAAGAAAGACAGCAAGAATGATCTTCCCCTGGACCCCAATGTGAAAGAGGCGCAGGACAAATTACAGCGCTCTCTGGGATTGAAGGTGCGCATTGAAGATAAGAATGGCCGTGGCCGTGTAGTGATCGAGTACGCGCGACTGGAAGACTTCGATGCACTGATGGAAGCAATCATCGGGCAATAGCAATAGCCTCCATGGTCGGCGGCTATGCGTGCAATAGGGCCTGGCAATTCACCCATACATTTCTTTGTGCTCTGCTACACTTTTCCCACTCCGTTGCGAGGATCTTTCGAATGAACGTTCACCCCGCCTTCTATTTGAAACTGTTACTGTTACTAATAGCAACGACCGCTGCTGCGCAACAACCGGCCAAGGCGGCGGACCCCCAGCGCACGGTGATTCACGCTGGTCACGTGCTGGATGTTCATACCGGACATACGGCGGCTAATCAGGCAATTGTAATCAGTGGTGACAAAATCATTTCCGTGGGCGTGGACGAGCCTGCGCGAGCGGGCGACAAGGAGATCGATCTTCGCACGATGACGGTCCTGCCCGGCCTGATCGATGTGCACACGCACATCACCATGGATACGAACTTCGATCCTTATCACGAATTGACCACAACACCGATCAAGGAGGCGCTGATCGGTGTGAGGAATGCGAGAACCACATTACAGGCCGGCTTTACCACCGTGCGCAACGTGGGCGCCAGTGGCTACGCCGATGTGGCGCTGCGCGATGACATCAATGCTGGAAACCTGGAGGGGCCGCATATGCAGGTTAGCGGACCAGCACTCGGCATTACCGGCGGACACTGCGACGATAACCTGCTGCCATTTGAGTATCACGTGGTGGCGGATGGCGTGGCGGACGGCGTCGCGGCTGTGCAGGCGAAGGTTCGGCAGAACATCAAGTATGGAGCAGACCTGATCAAAGTGTGCGCGACCGGCGGCGTGCTCTCAAAGGGCGACGATCCGCAGGCATCGCAATACACGCTGGAGGAGATGAAAGCGATCGTGGCGGACGCGCATCGCCTGGGGCGAAGGGTTGCGGCGCACGCGCATGGGGCGCAGGGCGCTCAGTGGGCCAGTGAGGCGGGAGTGGATTCGGTGGAACACGGCTCCTACATTGACGACGCCACAATAGCCGTGATGAAAAAGAATGGAACCTACCTGGTGCCGACAGCGTTCCTTGAAACGTGGCTTCCCGTCTATGGCAACCTGCCGCCGTTCTATCAGCAAAAGGCCAAGGATGTAAGCGCAGTGGCGTTTCAGAATTATCGCAAGGCTATCAAGAACGGCGTGAAGATTGCGCTGGGCACGGACGCCGCTGTGTATCCACATGGAATGAATGCCCATGAATTGGACGTGTACGTCAATGAATTGGGCATGACGCCCCTGGCGGCGATACAGTCGGCTACGCTGAACGCCGCAGACCTTATGGGCTGGTCCGATCGAGTGGGTTCGCTGGAGCCCGGCAAATGGGCCGACATCATCGCCGTTCCTGGTGATCCGCTGGCCGACGTCAAGATCCTGGAGAACGTTCCATTCGTCATGAAATCGGGAGTTGTCTACAAGGACGAGGCACATAAGAAGTGACAGAGGTGCCGACCAGAGGAATTAGAGCAGTTTCGCTTCTAATCTGTACGGGTAGGAGCAGCAAAGGGCGGCTTCTCTTGAGGAAAAACCGCGCTGAGCCGGGTTGCTTCGTATGCACGGGAAGTGAAAACGATCTAGCCGCAGGTTCGGTTTAATGAGGGCGACACGATTTGAATTTCGTTATCGCGTGGCCATCATCGGGGTTATTTATGCCCTTGGTTTCGCGGCTTTCTGGTATTTCCCCCTCGGCCTCGCAACCGGTCAAACAACGTGGCTCATTCTGTCGTCGCTACTGGCTGGCACCCACTGGCTCACTCTCAATACTGCCACCCTATTTGTAACAATCATTGCGCTTGTTTGTGGAGTTGCCGGAACAGCTCTACGGGTGTGGGGAACCGCACATCTTGGAGCGACAACGATGACGGGCAGCGAGATGCTCGCTGGACAGATGGTCGTCTCGGGACCCTATCGTCACCTTCGCAATCCGCTCTACGTCGGACTGTGGCTATTGTCGGTCCCTATCAGCATTTTGATGCCAGTTGCGGGAGCAATCTTTGTCTTCCTGATGCTGTCAGTCTTTTTGCTGCGCATCATCGGCGGAGAAGAATCGCACCTCAGCGAGAAACTGGGGGGAACTTATCACTCTTACCGTTCGCGGGTTCCGCGCCTCTTTCCCACGCCGGTTGCTGCGGTCTCGCATTCAGGCCTGCGACCCCGATGGATACAGGCGCTAATGGCCGAAGCCTTTCCGGTGGGCTTTACTGTTTGTTTTGCGTTTCTCGCCTGGAGCTACAACGCCCGGCTGCTGACCCGCTACCTGATAGTGTGCTTTGGTTTTTCGCTGGTAGTGAGGGCACTGATGAAACCGGGTAAGGAATAGAGGCGGGGACGGCTGAAGCGTTCAGCGACTTCGACGAGATGAGGGCCGATTTAGAGCAGAAGCAGGGATGGTTCGATGTATCCAGCGTCAGCGATGTAGACATTTTCTTGATGAAAATGGCTGCAGGGATCTGTGGCTCACCTTACACTGACCCTGCTTCTGATTTAGCCGCCTGTTTCAAGACGAATACAGAAATTGATGAATTGAAAAAAAGCGGGAGAGACGCTTGCCTTCGTCTCCCCCATGCATGCTGTTAACGAGCACCTATCCGCAGTGCTTTCGCGGACTCAGGATATCGCTTATACGGAACGACTACTTCTTTGGTGGAGCGATGACGTCCTTGGCGGCTTTGGCCACGCGGAACTTGACGACTGTCTTCGCCTTAATCTTGATGGTTTCGCCGGTCTGCGGGTTGCGGCCCAGGCGAGCCTTGCGCTCCGCCTTCACCAACCGGCCGAGTCCGGGGATTACAAATACGCCGTTCTTTTTGGTTTCCTTCACTGCGGTTTCTGCCAGCAGATCGAGAAAAGCCGCTGTTTGCTTGTTCGTGAGTACGAGCTTCTCGGCCAAATGCCGGACTAGTGCTGTCTTGGTCATACCTGCTGCCATGTAATCCTCCTGATGATGCGTATCATTCGCCACGCCAGAGTGCGACTGTGCGCTTCGAAATTTTCTCTGGTGCAGCGTACTGCTGGATTTCCGGGCTCTGGACCAGCATGGAGAGTTTTTTGCGTTTGTTCGGGCCGTGGTCCGATGTGCGCGAAACCCTGTATTCATGCGGGTTAAAAGAACCCCACCGCCGTTTACGATGCGACTTGCAGAAATCTTTGTCAACGACAAAACGCCTATTTCCACAGGTTTTTTAGGGTTTTGTACCGTTTTTAACCACTTTTCCTAGAACTTTGGCATATTTGCTATCCAAACATGCGCCCGTTCATGGGAAACAGCACTCTCTTCCTGCGCTCGGGACCGCTTAGCAGAGGCGTGTTCAGCGTCTCCACCAGAGGAGATGCGAGGCGAAAGCGCGTCACGATTTCCCGCACAAGGTTGCGCTCCAACGCGGCGGTTGCGGGCAGCGTAGCAGCCAGACCCCATTGGCGGCAGAGAATCAGGTCCAATGCTGGGTGGTCTTTAGCAAATCCCTTGGGTGGGCGGGTCAGGGGCAGACCTTCAAACGAGTTCATCAGGCGCCGCAGTTTTTTGTCGTGCAGTGCCCGGCGCACCTCCTCATGGTGGTCGAGGAGGAAGCCGCGGATTGCGAGGAGCTGCTCGCGCTCGGGCATGTAGACGCCCGCGGCGATGACTACTTCCTTCGCGGAGACGTGAAGGTAGAAGCCGCCGCCGGAGGTCTTCTCCAGTCCGGCGCGCGACCACCAGGCAGCGATATGGCGTTTGTAGGGGCTCTTGTCACTAGAGAAGCGCGTATCGCGGTAGATGCGCATCATGCATTTTTGCGGCGGACGCATATGCGCGGGGGCGAAATCTATCATCGCGGCCGTTACCTGCGCGATGATTTCGAGCATCGGGTACTTCAGCTCGCGCTCGAACTCCCCCTTTCGCGGGTCAAACCATTCCCGCCGGTTGTTGCGTTCCAACCCACGGAGGAACTTCAACGCGGCTGGGGAGAAGTAGGCTCGCGACTCAGTGGACGTGCTTTCTTTGCCGGATTTGCCAGTTGACGGGTGTCTTGCCGGGGTTTGGGACCGGGCAGGCGTGGCGTTCGGCGTATGCGCCTCTTTATGCAGCGATGTAGTTCCGGATCTCGTTGGCATTATCAGACCTGATTCTAAAACCCTTTGGACGCAATACTGCCGTGAAGATGCCCTGCTCGCCGGTGGGTTTGATGACACGGAAGCACATTTCCTATGACGTAGCACGATCAAGCTTCTGCAACCTTCGTGCAGCATCGCAAGATCACGGTTTGCCTCACAATACCGATATGCCAGGTTTCTTCGCCACCAACGCCGGTCGAATCCTACTCGGACTGCTCGCGTTCGCGCTGGCGCTGGGCACCAAAACCAGCGCGGGAATCGAGCAGATCACGTCGGCGCAGGCACGCAGCGTGGCCCTGCTGGTGGCCCGGCACGACGCGATCAACGTGGACGACGCCGACACAGTCGTGGACTCGATGGATGGAAACGGACCCTTCGTCGCCGGCTACTTCAGTTTTATTTTCATCGCGGTGGATCCCCATCAGCCCGGGAAGGACCGCACGCTTGCGATGTACGCGGTGAGCCCGCGCACCGGCGATACCTGGGAATTGAATCTCTGCAAGCACTATGAGTTCCCTGAGTTGTTGCGCGTGCAGCGATCGATTCGTCGCAAAACCGGTGCGCATCCCGGGGATGAGGCCGCCGCGCCAGGAGCCGTAGGTTGCGCAAAAACGCTGGAGCCTGCCAGTGATCAGGGCCATTCCCTGCTGGTGCATCCCAAATGGACTAATCCCATTCCCTCCAGTTAGCGAATGACCAGCATGGCAGCACGGAAAAGCTCGTCAAAATCCTTTGCGGCAGCCGGATTTCTGGCCACGACGCTCTCGATTGCCTTCTGCGCGGCGGCCCGCTGGTAGCCAAGGTTGGTCAACGCGGAGAGAACGTCCTCTGCCGCGGGGCCACCGACTGCGGGGACGGGTGCGGATGCCATGTCCTCAAGCTTGTCTTTGAGTTCGACAACTAACCTTTCTGCAAGCTTTTTCCCCACGCCTGGGATACGCGTCAACATGGCGTGATCCTGCGCGCGGATGGCAGCAATGGTGCGCTCGGGGTTGAGTCCGCTGAGGATGGTCACGGCCAGTTTGGGACCAACTCCGTTAACCTTGATGAGGCGCTCAAAGAGGCGCTTTTCGTTGCGCTCAAGGAAGCCATAGAGGGCGAGCACTCCCTCGGCCACCTGGGTATAGATGAAGAGCGAAACATCTTTACCCTCCGCAGGCAGAGCGGTAAAGGTGGGCACGCTGATGACGACGTCGTAGCCGACGCCTCCCGCTTCCACAATGGCCTGGCCGGGCTGCTTTGAAAAGAGCTTACCGTTTAGATGTGCGATCATTGCGGCGATTGTATCGCGCGTAGCAATGGAAGGTGGAAGGGTGCCGAGGTGATTGCATTTCAGAGAAAAACCCACGTCTCAAAATCGAGACATGGGGCACCCATTTCGCCCCGAACGGCGAGGTCGGGATTGCATCCTGAGAGAGAAACACACGTCTCAAAATCGGGACATAGGACACCCATTTCGCCACAGGAGCCGAGTCAATCTAGCCTCGACGGCGGTAGAGAATCTGGAAGTCATAGCCGGGGTTAGGCGGGAAGAGCCCGGCCACATGGCGAAGCCTCTCTGCCAGGGCGGGAGCGGCCAACAGCGGATACTCCCGTTCCCGTAGGTCGGAATAATCGAAGTCCAGCGTAAGCGCGAGCAGGTATACAGCGATTGCGTCGGAGAAGGCCGCCTCCAGGAAGCTGTTGCGGGCCTTTTCGTCCACCGGGCTTTCAGAGCCGTCTGTGCGACGCCGATCCAGTGCGCGGCGGCGATTCTCGTAAGCATCCTGGCTGGTCTCGCCGCGGACATCTGCCTCGGCTTGCGACCAGATCAGGTCGGCGAAGCTCTTGGGCACGCCGGCCGCCTCAACAAACTGGTGTCCCGCGTTGATGAAGAACTCAAATGCCAACGCGAAGCGATCCTGCATGAGCCGCGTCGAGATAAAGACGCAATCCGCGTTCCCGAACTTGATGTTGCGATGGCAGATGGCACGGTCGCCCAGGTCAACTGTGTAGCTGGGTGCGACCATTGGCTCCTCAGTCTCTCCCAGCGTGAGCGGAACGAAGTAGTAGGCATGGTTTGATAGAGCCGCGGCCATGGACAGGGGGACCGCCTGAAGAATCTGCTCCAAATCTGCGGTCACCAGGTTGGTTTCGCCATAAGTGGCATAGCAGATGCCGTTGGTAGCCTGCTGGACTGCGGTCTCCTGCGCCACCTTAGCGGCAGGGAGCAACTCGATCTGGGCGGCTTCAGCCATAACGCTGTATTCTAACTGAGGGATGGGCTCGCCGCTCGAGCAAAGGAAATCAATGATGACCTCAAACCGGTCCGGTGAAGAATCTGCTGTCAGCCCGGCACCCAACAGCGCGTCCCGCCCCAGTCGAGAGGGGAAAGTGTTTGGCTTGAAGCTGGGAAAGTTCGGCTTGTTCGCCAGCCTGCTAATGGCGTTCTCCTCTGGATTTTTAGCGTTCTTTCTGACGGCCTTTTTTGCCATTTTCGGCATTCTTTTCTACAACTCAGTCGGCCACCACTCAGTGGACTTTTCTATTGCGTACAAGCTGATTGCCTTGCCGGCTGGCGTGATCGTGCTGGTCGTGGGCCTGTTGGTCCTCGGATTTCTTTGGATTCGGCGGAAGCTCGCAGGAAATTAGCCGTGGCCATCGTATCGATCCCGCCGGACGCGTTACGCGACGAGATCACTCGCGACAGCAGGTCCGCAGAACAGCATCGGGAGTGGTGTCTGCGCCTCGAAGCGGGCGATATCCTCTACTTCCCTGAGAGCCCCTTGAAGATTCCCGCCGAGGATGTGGCGTTCCTGCTCGGCCAGCACCAGACCACGAGCGTATTTCACAAAAACATCGCCTACCGGCCGGAAAAAGATCTGTTGACAGGGTTCGACGCCGGGAGCGTGCCGCCGCACGCCGTCAAGCGGCTCCACTCCATCATGCGCGCCTACTCCAACGCCGCGACGGAGGTCCTGCGCGACATTCTTGCGCCGTACCAGGCACGGTGGGAGCTGGACTACGCCAGTTTTCGCCCGGTGGAGGAGCAGGGCCGCGACCAAACGCTGCACCGTCGCAATGACCTGCTGCATACCGACGCATTCCCGACGCGGCCGACGCATGGCGCGCGTATTCTTCGCTTGTTCAATAACATTCATCCCACCCGCACGCGCGACTGGATTACCAGCGATCCCTTCGGGACGATCGTCGGCAGTATTACCCCGCAGCAGATTCCGCTTCCCCACTCTAAGAAAATCTGTGCTCGAACCCTGTGTTCGCTGGGGCAGGCCCTGGGGTTGAGCCGCGCCCTGCCGTCAATCAAGCGCTCACCCTACGACGAATTCATGCTGCGCTTCCACAACTTCTTGAAGGAGAACTCGATTTATCAGGCGAGCTGTTCGAAGATTCACACGCAATTTCTGCCGGGCTCGAGTTGGATGCTCTACTCGGATACAGTTCCCCACGCTGTGCTGGCTGGCCAGTTCGCCCTGGAGCAGACGTTCCTAGTATCCCCGGAAGCTCAGTTAGATCCGTCCAGTTCGCCGGTCGCGATTCTTGAGCGAATGACAGGGACCCGGCTCCGCTAGAGCAGATTTAATTCAGCTATAGCCGAAGTGCCAGAGTCCGGCAGGGCTGTCCGTTTAGAAACGAGCACTTCGCTACAGTCTCGTGCGGCAGATCGCGCTGTAGCCACTCATTCAACAGGGAGTGCACCGATGAAAACCACTGAGCAGCCCGCCCTAACTATTGAAGGCATCTCCGCCAGGACCACAAACACGGCTGAGATGCAGGCAATGGAGAGATCCCACTACTGTGGGCGCGTTGGATACAGGAGGACCTTGCCGCGAAGCTCCCCCATCGGACCGATAAAAATCTGCTGGCGGTTTATACCGACTATGAGAGCGATCAACACGGAGCCTATACCTACCTGGTGGGAGCACTGATAAATGCGGCAGCGTGTCCCCGCTCCCCAAAAACCTCTTTATGAATTCAGCAAATTTCGTCAAAGCGCGAACGCATCTCGACGTAGCGGTCGCAAGCCAATATTCTGGAAGGAATAACCAACACGGCACAAACTATGAGTTCATTCGAAAATTCGATCCAGAGTACGATTCAGGTTCAACTTCCCGACGGAACAGTGAAGAACTTCCCCATCGGGGCGACGGCTTTCGACGTTGCCAACAGCATCTCCCCCCGCCTCGCTGCTGCATCCGTAGTCGCCCGCGTCAAGCCGCTACAGGCCGCGACCTCAGACGAGGCGACCGAGCAATCGGCCACAGAAGAATCCATGTATTCGACGAACGATCCCAATCGAGAAAGGCTGGTGGATTTGAGCGCGCCGCTCAACGTTGACGTGCAGCTCCAGCTCCTTACGGAGAAGGATCCTGAATCACTGCAGGTGGTGCGTCACTCCGCGGCACATGTGCTGGCTACGGCTGTGCTTGAGCTCTATCCCGAGGCAAAACTAGGCCACGGTCCGGCCACCGAAGCCGGATTCTTCTACGACTTTTACCGCCCCACACCTTTCACGCCGGAAGACTTAAAGGCGATCGAAATGAAGATGGCCGAGATCGTTGCGCGGGACGAAAAGTTTGTATCTGAGCAAGAGCCGCGGGAAAAAGGCCTCGAAGAATTCAAGGCCGATAACGACTTCATGAAAGTGCACTTTGTGGAGAAATTTACCAAGCCCGGGGACGAAATTTCGCTGTATCGCAACGGCAGCTTCGTTGACTTCTGCCGCGGGCCGCACGTGCCTTCCACCGGCCGTGTGAAGGCATTCAAAGTGTTGAGCCTGGCCGGGGCCTACTGGCTGGGAGATGAGAAGAATCCGCAATTGCAGCGCATCTACGGTACGGCCTTCTTTTCGCAGAAGGAGATGGACGCGCACTTCGCGCGACTAGAAGAGGCGGCCAAGCGCGACCACCGCGTGATCGGCAAACAGATGGATCTCTTCTCCATCCAAGATCTGGCCGGCCCGGGCCTCATTTTCTGGCACCCTAAAGGAGCGATGATACGCAAGATCATGGAGGAGTGGATGCGCGAGGAGTGCATCCGGCGGGGCTATTCGCTCGTTTATACCCCCCATGTTGCGCGCGTGAACCTGTGGCAGACCAGCGGTCATGAAGGTTTCTACGCGGACAACATGTTCACTCCCATGAAATTGGACGATGCAGATTACCGCATGAAGCCGATGAACTGCCCCTTCCACATACTCATCTACAAGAATTCACCGAAGAGCTATCGCGACCTGCCGGTGCGTTATGCGGAGCTGGGCAATGTATATCGCTACGAGCGTTCCGGCACCATGCACGGATTGTTGCGAGTACGCGGCTTCACGCAGGACGACGCACACATTTTCTGTACTCCCGAACAGATTGAAGACGAGGTGGTAGCCTGCATCGACTTTGCGCAGGCTGTGCTCGAAACCTTTGGCTTCAACGAATTTAAAGTTGAGCTGTCTACCTGGGACCCGAAGGCTCGCGCACACTACGCCGGCACCGATGAGAAGTGGGATCTCGCCACTCACTCGCTCGAAAACGCGCTCCAGCGCAAGCAGATTCCTTATAAGACGATTCCTGGCGAAGCTGCTTTCTATGGCCCCAAGATCGACGTCAAGCTTGTCGACGTGTTGGGCCGTCTGTGGCAGCTATCGACGGTGCAGTTCGACTTCACTCTACCCGCGCGCTTTGAAATGGAGTATGCGGGTGAGGACGGCGAACGCCACCAGCCGGTGATGGTCCACCGCGCACTCTTTGGCTCGGTGGAGCGATTCTTTGGCGTTCTCATCGAGCATTACGCGGGTGCATTTCCGCTTTGGCTGGCGCCGGTGCAGGTTGGACTGGTGCCCATCAGCGAACGTCATCTTGCCTACGCGGAAAAGATACAGCAGCAGTTACAGAAGGCCGGTATCCGCGTGGAACTGGACGGGCGCAACGAAAAAATGAACGCAAAGATTCGCGATCTTACGATGCAGAAGATGCCATATGTGCTGGTGATGGGCGACAAGGAAGCAGAGGCAGAAGCAGTCAGCGTTAGAACCCGTGGCAAAGGCGATGGAGGATCGATGCCTTTTGCGGATTTTCTCAGACACATCGAAGGCCTTATCGCGAGCAAGTCCATGGAGCTGTAGGCCGACCGAGAAGAGGCTTCGCGGCTAGCGCCTTCGTGTGGCATTGCTACTCCGCACCGCCGGACTAGAGCAGAAGCAGGGGTTACTGTTAAGCGGAGCCACAGATCTCTGCAGGCATTTTCATCAAGAAAATGCCTACATCGCTGACGCTGGATACATCACACGATCCCTGCATCTGCTCTAAAGTTTGGCGCGCTGGCGCGGAGTGGAGCCGTACTGCTTTTCGATCCAGTGTTTGTAATCGCCGGAGAGGATCTGCTGGGTCCACGCCTGGTTGGCGAGATACCACTCTACCGCCTTGCGCATCCCCGTCTCAAAAGTCTCGCGGGGATGCCAGGCTAGCTCTTGCGCGATCTTACCCGCGTCAATCGCGTAACGGCGGTCATGGCCGGGCCTGTCCTTCACAAACGTGATCAACGAACGATAGGAACCCGCCGCTGGGTTTGGCCGCAATTCATCCAGCAGGGAGCAGACAGTCTCCACTACCTGAAGATTCGTCTTCTCATTATTTCCACCGATGTTGTAGGTCTCTCCGGGCCTTCCCTTTTCGAGCACAACCCGAATCGCCTCGCAATGATCCACAACGAAGAGCCAATCGCGCACGTTCTGCCCGTCTCCGTAAATGGGCAGCGGTTTACCGGCGAGCGCATTCGAGATTATCAGCGGAATCAATTTCTCAGGGAATTGGAAGGGACCATAGTTATTCGAGCAATTGGTGGTGAGAGTTTTTAGTCCGTAGGTGTGGTGGTAGGCGCGCACCAGGTGATCTGATCCAGCCTTCGATGCCGAGTAGGGGCTGTTTGGAGAATAGGGCGTCTGTTCAGAAAAAGCCGGGTTGCCCGACCCAAGCGATCCATAGACCTCATCCGTGGACACGTGCAGAAAACGAAAGCGATCTTGCTCGCTCGCGTCAAGGGTGCGGCAGTAGGAGAGCGCCTCCTCCAGCAAAGTGAACGTGCCGAAGACGTTGGTCTGAATAAATTCTTCCGGCCCGAGGATGGAGCGGTCGACATGGCTCTCGGCGGCAAAATGAACGACGGCGCGCGGCCTGTAGTTGGAGAATAGTTCCTTAACGACCGCCCGGTCGCAAATATCTCCCCTGACGAATAAATGGCGGTCGTTCCCGTCAAGCTCCGCGAGGTTGCCGGGGTTGCCCGCGTAGGTGAGCTTGTCTAGATTGATGACCTGTGACCCGCCGCCGTCGATCCACTGGCAAACGAAATTAGAGCCGATGAATCCGGCGCCTCCGGTAACGATAATCGAATCGTGCATGGTAGTTATCTCGGGTAGTGCTCTAAATTTTCACTGGCTGTCGCACTTCGATCTCTCGAAGTACTGCTGCCGTCGCCGTCTTCCAGTCGCTCAAACGGAAACCAAACGTCTGCTCGAACTTGGTGTTGTCGAGAAGAGAATTCATCGGCCGTCGTGCGGGTGTCGGATACTCCATCGTAGGAACCGGCAGCAACCGTTCGAGTTTACGACCGGGGAGAGAATCGGTGATCGCCCTCGCAAAACCAAACCACGAGGTGCTTCCTGCCGCAGTCATATGGTACAGACCGGCCGGAAAGCGATCTTCTGTCACAGCCGCGTACTGTTGAACCAGCCGCGCCGTTGCGCGCGCAATCTGCCCTGAGCTGGTGGGCGCTCCAATCTGGTCGGAGACAATCTTCAGCTCTTCCCTCTCCATCGCCAACTTTCTGATAGTCAGAAGAAAGTTGCTGCCGTGCGGGCCGTACACCCAACTGGTACGCAGGATAAGGAAGCGTCCTCCTGCCTGACTCACGGCACGTTCGCCTTCTAATTTGCTGGAGCCATAGACGTTCAGGGGAGCAGGCTCATCCGTCTCGACATAGGGCCCTTGCTTCTCGCCATTGAAGACGTAGTCTGTTGAGTAGTGGACGAACATCGCACCGAGTTTGCCGGCCTCTTCCGCAAGCACCCCGACAGCAGTCTGATTGATCGCACGAGCCAGATCGACCTGCGTCTCTGCCTCGTTTACCGCGGTGTAGGCAGCAGGATTAATCACCACCGAAGGACGGATCTCCGCCACCAGCGCTCGTACATCCCGGGGCGAAGCGAGGTCGCACTCTGGCCGATCGACCGCTACGACGTCCCCTAATTGCCGAAGAAGCGGGGCAAGTTCAGTGCCAACCTGTCCTGCTGCCCCGGTCAGCAATATACGCATCAAGTCCTCCTCTCAATCACACACTGGCGCATCCCTCAGCAAGAGTCCAGCCTTGTCTTTGGCGGAGAGGATTGGGTCAATATCGCTCGGCCAGGCGATGTTCAACGCGGGGTCGTTCCACAACAATGATCGCTCGTGGGCTGGAGCGTAAAAGTCACTCGCCTTGTATAGAACATCGGCCGACTCAGAGAGCACGACGAAGCCGTGAGCGAAGCCTTCGGGGATCCAGAGAATTCGCTTGTTCTCCGCCGTCAATTCTTGCCCAGTCCATTGGCCAAAGGTCGGAGAACTGCGCCGGATGTCGACGGCTACATCCCATATGGAACCTGCGACTACGCGGATCAATTTTCCCTGGGGCTGCTTTAACTGGTAGTGAAGTCCGCGCAAAACTCCACGGCAGGAGCGGGAATGATTGTCCTGTACGAAAGTCCGACCGATTCCGAGATCGCTCAGTACTCGCTGGTTATAACTTTCGAGAAAGAAACCCCGATCGTCCCCAAAGACTGCCGGTTCTAGGACGATTACATCAGGAATCTTTGTTTGCAAAACCTTCATGTGGTCCCTGCATGAGCCGAAAACACTTTCTTCTCTTCCATGATTCTCAAGAGGTACTGCCCGTAGCCGTTCTTTTCATTTTGGACAGCCAACGCAAGCAGCTGGGCGGTATCGATATATCCCAGTCGCCAGGCAATCTCCTCCGGGCAGGCGATCTTGGTGCCTTGCCGCTTTTCTACCGTCTGGATGAACATCGCAGCGTCCAGCAAAGACTCATGCGTCCCCGTATCCAGCCACGCGTAACCGCGTCCCATCAACTTCACGCTCAAAGTTCCAGCTTCAAGGTAGAGGCGATTCAGATCGGTGATTTCGAGTTCGCCGCGCGCGGACGGGCGCAGCGATTTGGCGTACTCCACAACCTTCTCGTCGTAGAAGTATAGCCCGGTCACGGCAAAATTCGAGCGTGGAGCTTTTGGCTTCTCCTCGATGCTGATGGCCTTGCCGTCCTCGTCGAATTCGACCACTCCGTAGCGATGGGGATCATTTACCAGGTAGGCGAAGACAGTTGCGCCCTGCTCCCTTTGCACGGCACTGCGGACGAGGCCGGAAAAATCGTGCCCGTAGAAAATATTGTCGCCCAGCACCAGCGCTGCCCGGTTGCCGTCAAGAAACTCTTCCCCAATCAGGAACGCCTGCGCAAGCCCGTCGGGGCTCGGCTGCACGGCGTACTTCAGATTCAGGCCCCACTGCTGTCCGTCGCCTAACAATTGCTCGAAACGAGGCGTATCCTGCGGTGTGGAGATGACTAGGATTTCACGAATACCCGCGAGCATCAACGCACTTAATGGGTAATAAATCAAAGGCTTGTCGTATACCGGGAGCAGTTGCTTTGAGACG
>JANXZS010000110.1 GCA_025355385.1 Acidobacteriaceae bacterium
GGAGTGGCGCCAGGCGCTGCACCAGAAACAGGCCGAAGAGCAACGGTTAGTGCGCGAGCGGGAGGCCGAGAAGCGGGCGGAGCTCAAACGCGAGCAGACGGTGCAGGAATTTAGATCACTGGCTGCACGGCGCGAGGCGAAGGCCTTGGGGTACGGTGATAAAGGCGAGCAGTGGCGGGCTACCCCGGAAAAGCTTCGCGAGCAGGTGGAACGGTTCAATGCCCTGGAGCCAAAGGCCCGGGGTCGCGCGTTGGAAAGTCTGGCGCAGCAGCCGCAGAGGGTGCGGGCACTGGAGCAATGGTTTGCCGTGCGGCGAGAGCGGGTGCGGGAGCTCGATCGGGGCTTGGACTTAGGAATGTAAGGGGTGGGCCGTTCATGGACGAGGACAACCAGGAACTTAAAATCGCGGCACTCCTCGATGCAGCCGATCAGGCGCAGGAGCGGCTGCAGGGGGCGATCGCGGAGCTTCAGGCGACGGGGAAGGGATTAGAGCGGAGTGTCCATAGCGCTGCGGAGCGGGGCATGCAGGGCGCGCTCAAAGTGCTTGAGGCCGATATTGAGCGGGCGCGGGCGCTGGTCTGGGACATCAAACGCCACTCCTGGTGGCGGGCGGGGCTACAGTATTTTATGGCCGCGCTTGCGGCGAGTCTGGTCACGGTGACGGCGATCTGGTTGTATCTGCCGAGTACCGATGAGATAACAACGCTGCGCACGGAAGAAGCACAGCTAAAGGCCTCAATCGCGACTCTCGAGGATCACGGGGCGAAGATCCTCATCACCCATTGTGGGCAGAAGCATCGGCTCTGTGTCGCGGTGAATGAGGGAGCGGGAAGCTATGGCGAAAAAGGTGAGTATCGAATCGCCCAAGGGTATTAACTTGCCGTCGGCGTTGTGAGGTGACCGATGGATTGGACACAATCAATTGTCGGACTATTGGGAGTAGTTTGTCTTGTGGCGGCCGCACATGCCGATCCGCCGTCAATCATCGACATGCATCTGCATGCACTGGCGGCAGACGGGCAGGGTCCGCCGCCGGTAGTCGTTTGCGCACCTTATGATTCCATGCCGATACGGGAACCCGGTGCGACGATCGATTCGTATGCCCAATCATTTTTGAAGAAGGCCGATTGCGCTCATCCGATTTGGTCGGCAAGGGACGACGATGCGCTTCGAACGGAATCGCTAGCTGCATTACGCCGCTACAACATTATCGCCGTGACCAGTGGCGAACCGGCCATGGTAAAAAAATGGCATGAAGCCGATCCCAAACGCGTTATTCCAGCCATCATGTTCGGAATGAGTGATGCCCCCTCGATTGCTTCCTTGCGCGCGCTGCACAAGGCGGGGATGCTCAAAGTAATCGGTGAAATAGGTACCCAATATGATGGCGTAGCACCCGGGGATCCGCGACTTGAACCCTACTGGGAACTCGCGGAAGAACTCGATGTTCCTGTTGGCATCCATATGGGACCGGGGCCGCCGGGAGCCGCCTACCTAGGAATGACAAAATATCGGATGCGGCTGTCGGATCCTTTGCTTCTCGAAGATGTCCTGATCAGACACCCGCGCCTACGTTTGTATGTCATGCATGCTGGGTGGCCGATGATCGACCGAATGGTCGCGCTGCTGTACGCACACCCACAAGTGTATGTCGATGTGGCGGTGATCGATTACACGCAACCCCGCTCAGAGTTTTATTTGTATCTGCAACGCCTTATCGAGGCGGGCTATGGAAAACGCGTGATGTTCGGATCTGACCAAATGGTCTGGCCCGAGACGATTGGGCTCGCAATCGATGCAATTCAGTCAGCTAAATTTCTCACTGAGGATCAAAAGCGCGACATCCTTCATGATAATGCCGCGAGATTTTTACGCTGGAACGAAGCACCGTCGCGATGAATGCAATCGATGGTGGCTTGCCACCGCCGCGCCTGGTGGGCGTCCGTTGGTAACTCGCTGACGGCGGAGAATTTTGGTCTTGCCGACAGCAAGGGCGATGTGTATATGGTGGCCAAGGGATATTGACAGGGATCTGACTGCAATTGCGAGATCCTTTGGAAGAAGACCCAACAATGAATTCCACAGACCGCATTCCTGACAGTGTCGTTGAGAAGGAACCCGCTCCGCAACTGAAGGAGAAGTTATGGATCGACGCAAGATTCCATCGCGGCGGTTCTGGCATTTACCGAAACGCGTTTATCTACTTCGCGCTGGCTCTCCTCCTTGCCGTCATTGGATTTTTCCCTTCATATTTCGGAAATCTGCGCAATACCGACGCGGTTCATCATTTCCACGGAATTGTGGCCACCATTTGGATGCTCGGGCTGATCACACAATCGTGGCTCATCCGCGAGAGAATGATTTCGGCACATCGGACGATTGGTAGAATGTCGCTTCTGGTTGCCCCGCTTTTTGTCATTTCGGGCCTTTTGGTCGTGCATGTCATGTTGACCAAAAACGATGAAGCGTCCCTGGCGTTCGGGGAACGCCTCGCATTTATCGATATCATCACCATGTGTTATTTCTCGGTAGCCTATTCGCTGGCGATACGCTTTCGAAGAAAAACACAGTTACATGCCCGATACATGGCATCGACGGCAATCCTGCTTTTGCCGCCCACGCTTGTACGTGTTGCGGGCTTTATCCCGGGAATCGACTCATTTGAGGCGGCTCTGCATGGGAGTTACTTCATTTGCGAGGCCATCGTTGCGATTTTATTGTTCGATGACTATCGGCACGGAGGCATTCGCGCGCCGTACCTAATTTTATTGACAGTTCTCGTGCTTCAACACGTGAGCTTTCTCGTTTCCCCCAGTTTTTCGTGGTGGACCGCCGCGATTTCATGGGTCCGAAATGTCTAGCGCGCTTGGGTCTACAAGAGGTTCGGGCGGCGTAATCTGGACGGGTGGGAAAACATATGTGTGTGTGGCGCGTTCGGACTTGCCATGTGGTATATAAGGAAAGGAATAAAGAATGACCGTGGTTAACTCCATTCCTGCCGAATCGGTGGGCCCTCGACGCAGTTTTTACGTCTGGCTCGCCGCAGCGCTGGGCGCGATCTTGGTGCTCGGCTTTGCTCGCACTTATTACCTCAAGGTCGTGTTTGGCACCCCCTCTCTTACTTGGCTGGTCCATCTACATGGACTTCTGCTTACGGTCTGGTTCGCCTTATTTTTCGTGCAGTCCCGCTTCATCGCATCCCATCGAGTCGATCTGCATCGTCGCTTTGGAATATTCGGCGGCTTCCTCGCCGCGTCGATCATCTTTGTGGGTATTCCAACCTTGGTGCGCTTCGTGACGGCGCCCCAAAGCGATCCCGAAGCTCATGCACTGCAGATGGGAATCTTCGGTGTTGATTCGGTGATTTTCACACTTTTTGCAGGTTTTGTGGCCGCGGCCCTCTTGTTGCGTCGCCGGCCTGAGGCGCATAAGAGACTCATGCTGCTAGCCACGTTGAGCCTCGTATGGCCTCCGATGTCGCGTATTCCCATTACCTTCATCAGCGATAGTTTTGTAATCTCTTTGCTTCTGACAGATCTTTGCGTGGTGGCGTGCATCATTCTGGACACCCTCCGGCACCGCAGGCTAAATCCAGTCTTGGCTTGGGGCGGAGGCCTAAATATAGCCGCACTTCATTTGGCCCAATTTGGGGTAGCCACCGATTGGTGGATGAGCTTCGCTGGCCGGCTTTTGTCCTAAATCCTAGTGATTCGTCCCGTTGGCCGGCGTCAATTAGGGGTCACCTCAAGATTCGGATCAGAACGTACGATAGCGGCGCCGCACAATTAATAAAGTCATGCAGTTGCGGTTTCGGGCCACCACCTTTCTCAATCGGCTAACAGGGCTGCCGACGATCTTAAATAAATCAGATGCGTGCAGTTCCTTGGCGTGCTAAAAAATCCCTATCTTGAGGTGACCCCTTATGGTCTCTGCATTGCCTTGATTTCACCCTACGCCCTTGCGGGCCCACAGATGGTAAAGGGCGCTATCCCGGTTAAAGGCACCGGGACGGATTTGCTCAATGGTGCAGTCGTTCACTCGAAAGAGACCACGCCCGCGGGCGAGA
>JANXZS010000142.1 GCA_025355385.1 Acidobacteriaceae bacterium
TCAACATCACCGGCCAGCCGGCGATGAGCGTCCCGCTGCACTGGAGCACCGCCGGCCTCCCCATCGGCGTGCAGTTCGCCGCGCGGTTCGGGGACGAGGCCACTCTCTTCCGCCTCGCCGCCCAGCTCGAAGTGGCGCGCCCCTGGGCGGGGCGTGTGCCCCCGCTCGTCCTCGGCTGAGCCGCGCATCGGCAAGCGGCCTTCGCCGGCTGGCGGCGATGCCGGGACATGGCGAGTACGAAGCGCGACGCGCCGCCCGGATCGTGGACGTTCGCGTTGCCCAGGAAGTCACTGCGGCTGCGCGACGAGCCCGCCGCCCTACTTGCCTCTTGATTTTGTCGGTGCGCCTTTGTCCTTCGGCTTGGCGCTCTCATCCTTCGCGGAGGCGGGCCCTTCCGTCTCACCCTTGGCGTCCTTGGAATAAGAACAGCAACAAGTCTAACTCTCAGTAGCTTCGCTTTGCAGTCGGTGAAACCAAGGTTTCTTCTACCTACGGTTGCTAAGGATGAGGCCCGGACGGAAGTTAACGAGATTATCGACTGTACTTGCCAGTATTCGTGGTGGATGGCTGCAAGTCACCCATCGGGCAGAGCAGCTCACCCTCGAATTTGCTTGACATCTTGCAGCCACTCCGAAGAGTACCTTTCGATCGCGACCCTTACAAGCTGGCTGCGAGTTCTTACTCCCGCCTTCAAAAACAGTTCCTGAATGCTGGCTTTGATGGCAGCCTCGGAGGCGTGAATCCTCGTTGCGATTTCTTTGTTCGTTAGGCCATCCAGGATGCTACGAAGGACTTGCCGTTGCCGATCAGTAAGAGACTTGGCGTTCTCCACGGGCGTTGACGACTCATTCGATCTATCTCCCAATAACCGCAGAACTGCCGTGTCCCACCAGGTTTCGTCGGCATTAACCCTGCGGATAGCTTCTATGAGTTGGCGTGGATCGCTATGTTTAAGAATGAGGCCGGCAATCCCCGCGTCAACCGCCTTGAGGGTGACGCTAGACCCCATCCCACCCGTGACCATCAGCACCTTCGCTTGGCTGTCTGCTTGCCGGAGTCCATTCAGAAAATCGGTGCCGACCTCCACACCGAGATCGTAATCAAGCAAAACGACATCGACTTCGACTGTCGTAATCATCCGGTTCGCCTCGGTCAATGTCGCACAATGGCCAACCACGTTTAGTTCCGGTTCTCGTTCAAGCAACCGAACCACACTTTCGCGAAAGAGCGTATGGTCATCGATAAAAAGAATTCTGATTTGCTCGGTCATTGTGCCTGCTTCGTCTCATCTACGGCTGCCAGTTCTACTGTGAAACATGCGCCACTAGGGGTAGGCTTGTAATGCAGGTTACCGCCAAATGACCTCGCAAAGGCGCGAGAGAGATACAGACCTAACCCCGTGCTCCGCGCTCCTGTTTGAAACGGGTGAAAAAGTTCCTCTGGATGCAACACGCCGGCGCCATTGTCGAGAACTTCTACGATTGCCCGAGGTCCATCAACCGTCGCAGAGATGTACAGTCGCCTATCGGATTCTTGTTCCGACAACACGCGAATGCTGTTCGTGGTGAGATTCAAGAAGACCTGTATCAAGTTGATGCCGTCGGCCCATACCAAGGGCAACTGTGAATCCACCTTCCATTCACAGGAGATATCGTGCTCGCTCAACGTAGGCGAAATCACGATCTTCAAATCGTCGAGTACGGCGTTTAGATCAACCTCGGAGGTTTGCTCGGTATAGGGCCGCAGTTCTACAGAGGCGATTCGCTCCAAGGCCAAAACGAGATTTTCAAGCGCGTCGAAGTCCTTATTTCGGAGGAATGCGTTGGTTCGAGCTAAGTTCTGGTGCACGACCGCGATAGCACCACAGATGTTCCTCACCTCGTGGGACACCGCGCCCACTGCGATGCGAGATCCCGCCAACATCTGATGAAGGCTAGACTCCTCGCGGCTCCGTAACTCTTCTGAAGCATCGAGAATCATCGCTGCGAATCGCGACCCAGAGACGGAGCGGAACGTTGAAAAGCATATGTCCGCCAGAAATGAGTCGCCGTCCTCGCGATGACCGCGCGATTGCATCACGGTACGGAACAACTGTTGAGTTGTCTCGCGACCGGACAAGTTCGCCAACGATGGAAAGTAGCGCTGGATTGATCGTCCCAAGAGCAGCGGCTCTTCCACTTGAAGAAGACGATGTGCCGCTTCGTTTGCCATCAACACACATCCATCGGAGTCCGCTGTAATGATCGCAGCGGGACTACTCTCAATCAAAGCTTTCAACTGCTGCTCGGCCTCCAACCGGGCGGCGCTTTGTCGCTCGATTTCATGAAGCTGTTCTATGACTATCTGCCGGTTACGGTTCATCTCATGCACAAACAGACCGATTGCAAAGAACGCCATGAAATAAAGAACATCGCGCGGAAGTCCCGTCCGAAGATTCCATGCAAACTGATCGAACTCCTCTGTGAGGTAGGTACAGAGTCCCGCTGCGAGCAGCGTCTGCCAGGGTTTTAGCACCCTTCCGAGCATCAGCATTGGAAGAAGGTAAAGGAACCCGAGAGGAAGGTCCTCGATGACTCTCCAATCAACAAATGCAATCAACGCAATGAGAATGATTGACCAAGTGAGCGTAGAACGCTGACTTCCGCGAAAGACGAATGGCAACATAGATCCACCTTGCTCTCCCCTCCAGGCATCGGGAGCGTGAGCGCCAAGTCTATCGGAGGCTGTCGTCCTTGTGGAACGTCTCATCATGAAGGTCTGATTCCTCTAACCCTGACGTGATGATGCTTCCTCAAGGAGCTTCAGAGGCGACTCTCAACCAAAAGATAGCCTGTCCAGGACAAAAGATAGCCTCTGCGAGATCGCGAATCCATCTAGCCTTCAGTAAATGAGAACTCCCAGATTTCTGAAGGAAACGGCGTCATTTGCGCTGCTCATAATGCAGATAGCGTATGGAGCGGATAGCGCCAGAGCGCAGGCGGGTACTCCGCCACAGACGCAGGTGCAGCAACCTGGGCAGACGGGGGTGGCCGGTCTACCCAATCAGCCCACACAATCCGCTAAGGAAGCACAAGCGGCGGCTTCTAATCCGTCGGGCTTGAACTGGGACGACATCAAGGCTAAGTTCGAAGCGGGCAATCCCACGCTTCAAGCTGATGCCCTCAACGTGCAGGAGATGAAGGCTCAAGAAATCACAGCGTACCTACGGCCGAATCCGCAGTTCACGATGACCCAAGACGGTACGCAGATCGCCCCGCGCAGCGGTGTCTGGCAGCCGTTGAGGGGCACCTATCTGGTACCTAATGTCAATTACCTGCATGAGCGCCAAGGCAAACGTGAATTACGACTCGAAAGCGCACAACAAGGCACACAGATAGCGGCCTCGCAACATGCGGACCTCGAACGCACCCTGCTTTTCAATCTCCGATCTCAATTTGTAGCGACGCTACAGGCGAAGGCTATCTTGGCTCTGACAAAGGAAGAGCTTGACTACTACGATCACCTGATCCAGATCAGCCGACTGCGATGGCAAAAGGGCGATATTGCACAAATCGACTTTGATCGCATCGAGCTTCAGCGAGTGCAGTACGAGTCCGATCTTGAAACTGCCATCGTAAATCTGCGGCAGGCGAAGATTGTCCTGCTTCAACTCCTAAACGACAAGACTCCCGTAGAGAAGTTCGACATCAAAGGCGACTTTGACTTCACCAGCCAACTGCAGACGGTTGAGGCATTCCAACAAATTGCGGTGGACAATCGCCCGGATCTGAAAGCAGCCTATCAGTCAGTTCAGCAGGCATTCACCAACCACAGGTTAGCCGTTGCCAACGGTTCGACCGACCCAACCTACGGTGCTTGGTATACATACAACTCCTCCAACAACAACCCGAATGGCATACAAACCTTGGGATTGAGTGTGCAGATTCCGCTACGCATCTTCGACCGCAATCAGGGTGAAAAGGCGCGCACAGAAATCGACATCGCTAAGAATAAACGTCAAGAAGATGCGACGAACGCCCAGGTGTTCGCGGATGTTGACTCCGCCTATGTTCAGGTCGATAGCACTCTCAACCTCCTGCGGCCTTACAAGAGTCATTATCTGGATCAGGCAACTCGTGTCCGCGACACGGTGACCTATGCCTACCAGCGCGGGGGGGGGCTTCTCTCCTTGATCTGCTCAATGCGCAGAACGACTTTCGCTCTGTGGAGTTGGCCTATCTCCAACTCATCGGTACTTATCTGACAGCCGCTGGTCAGCTTAATCTTGCTGTCGGTCGCGAGGTGATTCAATGACGAATACGAAGTCAGCAGTCAATTTGGCCGCGTGTGTGGCATTGTGCCTTTCGTTGACGGCTTGCGAAAAAAAGAAGTTCAACCCCGCCGATGGTACGCCCAAGGCCACTCAGCCTACCGAGACGGGCGACATGAGCCTTGTTACGGTGGACAAACCAGACTTGTTTCCTTTGGTCGCGGCAAGTCAGATGGAAGCGCCCTCAGAGTTGAATGTCACGGGAGCTGTGAATCCCGATGTTGCGAGGGAGGTGCCCGTCATCTCCCTCGCCAGCGGACGTGTGATCGACATAAAGACACGTCTAGGTAATGAAGTGAAGAAGGGGCAGCTTCTATTGCAGGTCCAGAGCAACGACATCACCAACGCCTTCGATGCCTACCTGAAGGCCGTCAATGATGAGCAGCTTGCCAACAAAGCATACGTTCGCGCCAAAGACCTCTATGAGCATGGTGCCGTTCCCCTCAGCGGGCTTGAGCAAGCTGAAGACAGCGAAAAAGATGCAAAAGCGGATCTAACTGCCGCCGAGGAGCAGTTAAAAACGCTTGGCGTTGATAAGAACCATCCGAGCAGCATCGTCCCCGTCTACGCTCCGATCTCAGGCGTCATTATCTCGCAGAATGTTACGAACTCAGCTGCTGTTGGCGTCACCTACTCAGGGTCGTCAACTGCCTTCACAGTGGCCGACCTGAGCACGGTATGGGTCTTATGCGACGTGTATGAAAACGATCTGCCCAAAATCTCACTGGGACAGACTGCCAAGATTAAGATCAACGGCTATCCGGATAAACTTCTCACTGGAAAAATCTCTGAGATCGATCCGACGCTCGATCCTACGATAAGAACCGCAAAGGTTCGCATCGAGGTAGCCAACCCCGGATTTCTCAAACTGGGTATGTTCGTCAACGCGACATTCGGCGGAAAGACGAATGAGATTCATCCAGTGGTTCCCGCCTCCGCCATCCTGCATCTGCACGATCGAGAGTGGGTCTTCGTACCTGCCGGAGACAAGAAATTCAAGCGGGTTAAAGTACATGGCGGGCAAATGCTTTCCGATAACCGGCAGGAGTTGTTATCGGGCATCGCACCCGGCCAGCAAGTCGTTTCGAATGTGCTCCAGCTCGAAGCGACGTTGGAGGCCCAATGATCAAGAATCTGGTGGATTTTGCGCTTCGCAGCCGCCTTCTAATTCTTGCCCTCGCGATCCTTCTCTTCGCTTGGGGAGCCATCTCCTTCCATAATCTACCAGTCGATGCTTATCCCGACGTTGCCGATAATTATGTAAACATCATTACGCAATGGCCAGGGCACTCAGCCGAAGATATCGAAAAACAAATCACCGTTCCCACCGAGATTCAAATGGCGGGAGTTCCAGAGATGAAGACTCTTCGGTCTTTCAGTCTGGCTGGAATCTCCAGCATCGTCATGAATTTCAGCGATTCTTCCGATAACAATTGGAATCGTGAACGTGTCCTTGAACGGCTCACGATGGTCACGCTCCCCGCCGGTCTTACGCCGCAACTCCAAACCGATTGGAGCCCGGCGGGGCAGATCTACTGGTATACCGTCGAGAGCAAGAACCCCAACTTCGATGTGATGGAGCAGAAATCGGTCGAAGATTGGACCCTAGAGAAGCAGTTCAAGAGCGTCCCCGGCGTCGTGGACGTTGCAAGTTTCGGTGGCGTGACGAAGGAGTATCAAATTCGGCTGGACGCCGATAAGCTCATCTCCTATGGGTTGAGCATCTCTTAAGTTGAGCAACAACTCACCAACAACAATACAAATGCAGGCGGCAGCTTCATTGTTGCGGGTGCCCAACAAATCAACGTACAGGCTGTCGGTTTGTTCTCGAACGTCCAGCAGATCGAGAACACAGTCGTTAAGACTCAGAATGGTACGGCACTACGCATAAGAGATATCGCCGTAGTAGAGCAAGGGCCGAAGATCCGTCTGGGTCAGATTTCCAAGACCTACCGCTCCGAAGACGGCAAACTCATAGACAATCCAGATGTCGTCGAAGGCGCATTGCTCATGCAAAAGGGCGCTGATGCCGACCCTACACTCAAAGGAATTGAAGCGAAGGTCATCGAACTCAACGGCACTGAGGCTAAGCCAGCCGTCCCCGGCGGCCTGTTTCATCGGGCCAAGCCAGCCGTCCCCGCCAAGCACGGCTTACTCCCGCCCGGCGTAAAAGTTGTACCGTTCCTTGATCGCGGCGATTTGATTCATCTAACGACTCACACGGTGCTGCACAACCTGACCGAAGGCATCATTCTGGTCGTTATCATCCTAATGCTGTTTCTTGGCAATGTGAGAGGGGCAATCATCGTTGCGCTGACCATCCCATTTGCACTGCTCTTCGCATCTATCTGTCTCGACCTCCGCCACATTCCAGCTAATCTGCTCTCTCTGGGAGCGTTGGATTTCGGCATGGTTGTGGACGGTTCGGTGGTCATGATCGAGAATATCGTCCGACACTTGAATCGAGCTGGCACCGGCAACGAAACGATTCAGGACAAAATTCGCAGCGCAGCACACGAGGTCCAACGGCCCGTGTTCTACGCCATCGGCATCATCATCACCGCTTACCTCCCAATCTTTACGCTACAAGCGGTCGAAGGCCGCCTTTTCAAGCCGATGGCTTGGACGGTAGCGTTCGCTCTGCTGGGTGCGCTGATCTTTTCAATGATTATTGCGCCGGTGCTGGCGAGCTTCCTCTTCCGCAAGGGAGCCAAGGAGTGGCACAACCCTGTGATGAACTTCCTCACAGAGACCTACCGCAAGAGGGTGAAGGAAGCTATTGAGCATCGCAGCATCACTGTTGGCATCGGTATCGCGGGATTGGGATTAGCCATCTTCCTTCTTTATAGCGGCGTTATTGGGTCCGAGTTTCTGCCTCACCTCGACGAAGGTGCTCTTTGGGTGAGAGGCTCACTCGCTCCATCCACTGGGCCCGATGAGAGCCTTGCGATTTCAAACAAGGCGCGAATTGCACTGGCCGACTTCCCAGAGGTGACAAAGGTAATAAGTCAGATCGGTCGCCCCGACGACGGAACGGATTGGACAGGATTCTTCAACACGGAATACTTCGTTGAGTTGAAGCCTAAGGAGCAATGGCGACCGGTATTTCACCAAGACAAAGACGACCTTATCGCCTCCATGAATCAACAGCTACAGACAATCCCCGGAGTCATCTGGGGTTTCTCGCAACCGATTCAAGACAACATGGAAGAGGCTGTTAGCGGAGTCAAGGGTGAACTGTCCGTCAAGATATATGGTGACGATCTCAAAATTCTCGAAGCAAAGGGCAATCAAGTGGTGAGTGTGATGAGCAAGATGCCAGGCGTGAAGGACCTGGGCCTCTTCCGCATCATCGGTCAGCCCAATCTCACCTTTACCGTAGATCGCCAAGCGGCGGCGCGTTGGGGAATCAATGTGGCGGACGTGCAAGATGCGATACAGACTGCGGTCGGCGGGAACGCCGTAACTCAGGTACTGCAAGGCGAGGCCCGATACGATCTGCTGCTGCGCTACCAAAAGCAGTATCGCGACACCCGCCAGGCCATCGAGAATGTGAGGCTGCTATCCCCCAGCGGAGAACGAGTCTCCTTGGCTCAATTGACCAAAGAGGACACAACGGACGGCGCAGAGGAAATCTACCGCGAAGGAGGGCAGCGATATATTGCGGTGAAGTACAGTGCGCGTGATCGCGATTTGGGAAGTACGGTTGAGGAAGCGATTAAGACTGTAAACGAAAAGGTTTCTTTACCCACGGGCTATCACTTCGTTTGGGCCGGCGAGTACGAGAGCAAACAGCGCGCGGACAAGCGGTTGGCACTGATCGTACCCATTACTATTCTACTGATCTTCATCATTCTTTACATGATGTTCAAGTCGTTCAAATGGGCGTTCTTGATCCTCATCAATGTTGCCCTGGCCCGCGTTGGCGGCTTGTTGGCATTGTGGGTCACCCATACGAACATCAGCGTTTCTTCCAGCGTCGGCTTCCTTGCTTTGTTTGGAGTCTCAGTCCAGACTGGCGTCATCATGTTGGAGTACATGAACCAACTTCGAGTGCGCGGTCATTCAATCGAGGAATCTGCGATCGAGGGTGCTGTTCTTAGACTCCGCCCGATCATGATGACCATGTTGGTCGCTACTCTTGGGCTCACTCCCGCAGCGCTATCGCATGGAATCGGTTCGGACTCCCAACGGCCCTTTGCCATCGTGATCGTTGGAGGCTTGATCTCCGACCTTGTGATGAGCATCTTCCTCCTCCCCACTCTCTACGTCTGGATCGCTGGCAAAAACGATGTTTTGCCAGAACCAGAACTGGAGTTTGAGGGTTAGCGAAACAGCCTTCACTTGTGATCTTGCTGCATACATTTGTATGCAGCAAGATCACTTTATGTCGCCCTAAGTACAGCACGAACGAGGTTGGGACGGATGGAAAATCATGAAGGTGAAACACCTGCAAAGTTAGAAGCAGTGCATGTCTGCGAGAAGTGCGAAACCCGATTCCGTCCCGATCAAGTCAATGAGGACGTGAATGTGACGGGGGTAATCGAGTGCAAGGTGTGTTCGCACATCGGACCGCTTCGCATCCTGATTTTGCCGCAGAAGCAGTAGCTAATGGACAAGTCCTAAACGAAGTTGTTTGGGATTCGTACGTTCCTTCAGGCGACGCACAAAGCCTCGCAGGAACTCACTTACAACATGAACTTGACTGTCCGACCTGCAAGCCAGCCGCGTCTCCAGTCTCAACCCATCAATATCCAATGGCCTTATCGTGATGCCATTGCGAGCGATTCTCCACGCTCCGGCTTGTGTCAAGACCGCTACGCCGAGCCCCCTCAAGACGAACTGGGAAGCATCTTCGGCAGTCATTACATGATGAATCGAGGTTCCAGGTTTTGTCGCCGGCTTTGCGGCTTTGTATAGGGCATCATAGAGCGTCGGATGGACGTGCCGCTCGAACAGTATGCAAGACACTTCGGCGAGTTGGTCGTGGATCACTGCAGGGCGTAGCGCGAGATCGTCATCTTCTAACATAGCGACGAAGAATGATTGATTTGAGACTGGCGCAGAGCTGATGCGCGATGTCGCCGGCATCCCTGTAAGAAATACCATATCGAGAGTTCCGTTTAGCAGATCGTGCGAGAGGTCGGCTGCCAGTTTGCTGCACAACTTGATCTTGAGGTTTGGAAAGAGAGGCAGGCGAAACGAAAGCAAATTGCTCAAGAGATAAGGATCTGTGTAAGGAGACTTTCCGATGTGTAGGGTGATTTCATGGTCTCGATTCGCTTTGCGGGCAAATTGCACCGCGCGTTCTGTATGAATGAGAGCGATTCGCGCCTCGGGAACAAACTTCTCACCAGCAGGTGTCAGTGAAACCCGGCGGCTATCTCGGATGAACAACGCATGACCAAGGAAATGCTCGAGTGCCATGATTTGTTTCGTCAACGTGGATTGCCCGATATGTAGCTTCTGTGCTGCACGGCAAAAGTTCAGTTCATCTGCAAGAACTACTGCAGCCCGCAACCACTTTGTGTCGATATCAGACATGGTCCCTCACTGAAGAACTGGCTGCGCAATTCAAATTATCGCAGGCTTATTCGATGCGCAATCTTGGAGGACCGGGTTGCCTCTTCGATCTAACGAACGGAGTACGGCCACAACCTCGGCGACCTCAAACACCAAGTTCTTAAACGACCCACAGCTATTCCAAGATGGAATAGCTCTCTGCCAAATTTTCATTGGACAGTTCCGAGTGCCGGAGAGAAGTCTGAGGGTCCTCGTGACCTGCCCCGTTTTTCTCAACCAGTCATAACTGGAGATTCTCGTTTTAGGTTTGGCTTTGGAAATATTCC
>JANXZS010000149.1 GCA_025355385.1 Acidobacteriaceae bacterium
CTTCGTAGCCTTCTGATACTCAGTCATCTCTTCACGCGCTCCTCAGCATCGTGTAATGCGAAAGGTCTTACCAGCGCCGTGGATCATAACACCAAAAAGATTCCACTCGAAAGAGAAAAATTACGCATTGAAACAATTCCCCTATTACAAATTGGCGCTCGACTTTCACATGGATTTCACAGCTGCGGACAGATCGAGAAGCCGCGCGATCGAATGCCTGGCTCTCATCTGAGAGCCTCGAAGAGATTCAGAACTCAGTCTGCATGTACCACGAGATGTCCCGAAGAAATTGGTCGACATTTCATTTTTTATCACGTGGACCAAGCCGCAATCGAGCAATAGACGAGCTACCCTTCCCAATCAGTTCCGCAGTTTCCGCTCCAGAACTATGACCCAATCTTGGAATATGGGGAACTCGGGCGCTTTCCAAGCGTGGGAAGCATCTATTGCGATCTCGCCAATTGTTTGCTCTGAACCATCACTGGGGTTGAAGAAGAAAGCCTTGTAGGGTCCGTCGTTCAGCCCGTTGAATTGGATAGCCTCCATACCAGATGGACAAAAAACAAAAACGGCTTCTCCGGGAATCTGGCCCGCGTATGGCTGCCAATAGTCCGATTTACTCCAGCGAGGCGCTACGAGGTCCGGTTGGGGCTCCAGCTTCCACCACGAATATCGCGATAGTAGAAGTTTTGCGAGTCCGACCTGCGCCGATCCCGGGAGCTGCGCCGCAATGTCCCACGAAGGACCTCCCCACGAATGTCCATGGGGCGACATGCCGTAGGGCTTCTCTCTCGTATTCACCTGCCAGATTCCGTTGGCTCCGTACGTATGTCCGCCCGAGCCACTCAAAATGGATGACCAGAACAGAAACCGCTGTACTTCCTGCCGGCTCGCCTCCTGAATGCCCTCGTAGCAAACTTCGCCAATCAAGACCGGCATCTTCGGGCTCAACGTCAGAGAGCGATTCAAAGTTTCAATGGTGTTCGGCACGCTCTTTCGATCATCATGGCCCGTTTGCAACATGTCGAAATCGAGGACCGATGGATCGTCTACACAATCTCTTGCGCTGCTGGATGGATGGATAGTTATAGGGTGCTGGTGCGGGTCAGTGGCGCGCACATAACGGGCAAGTTCCGTCCAGCCGTGCCGCTGAATCTGGGCATCCTGCTCCTGCGTCTTTGAAAGGTAGTAAGGCATGGTTCCCTCTCCCGCCAGACACCAGACGACTGGGTACGCTCCCCATCTCGCGATCAGGTAGCGCCAATGCTGCTTCATCTTCTTCAATCCCATAAGAGGAAGAAAGTAACCCCAACAGCCAACTACGCAAGCTACTAAACCATGATCAGCCAGGTACTGCATGCGGATGTCGGCCATATCGAAATACGCGGGATTGATCGCAGCGTATCCCTCTTCCCATGCAAACCCGGCCTCATTTGCTCCGCGGGGATCGTAGGGCTCCATATCTGGATAGAGTCCCGCCACAATCTGGACCACGGTGAATCCCTTGCGTACTCGATCCGTTGTGAGCGTTTGGAAGTCGTCAGGCCAGGAAAGACGTTTACACAAGCCCATCCACCACGTATCGCCCAACCAGAAGAAAGGAGTGCCGTCGGCATGCTCAAAATGTCGACGATCGCTAGCGACCTTGAGACTTCCATGTTTGTAAAGTCCGTTCTTGCCCACGTAGGGCACAACGTCCAATGTGGAAACCTGTCCGTGAAGGTCCTTGTTCGAGGAGTCGCTGCAGCTGGAGCGCAAACGATAGTGTCCACTTTCCGAAGCGGCATATCGGACCCGCCAGGTTGTGCCGCCAGCCCAGAAGGCGGGCACGCGCTCTTCCCTGCCCGACGGCAAGGTGATCACAACATCCAGCTCAAGATCGTTGAACGGATCGGAATACTGTTTTGCACTGGTGTAGGACCACTCGGCCGGACAGCCTTGAGCCGCCACAACGCTACCGAGCCCCGCAGCCCCGGCAGTTGAATGGGCTAATGAAGCTACAGCCATGCTTTTCAAAAATATTCGGCGTGACACGGATTCACTCATAGCACTCCATCAATCAAACCCCCAGATATTCGGTGCCAATGGACTATTTGTCAAGGTTTTACTGTGGCTTCAGATGGCCAGCAAAGAGCTCCGGAACAATAATCATTACCAACGATCGTACGGTCAGGTTCGTCGCCGGCATACACCCAGATCATTGCCATCTCTGTATCACCCTGGTTCAGAAAACGATGCGGCTTCCCCGTCGGAATGAATGCGGTATCGAGGTTATTGAGATGGAAGGAGGCACCCTGCACGAGACAGTGCGCTTCGCCGCCAAGGATCGTGATCGACTCGTCGTACTCGTGGAAGTGACAGGGCAAAGATGCGCCCGTTGCGAACCGGCCATAGCCTCCGCAAATACCCGAGGCTCCCAGGCGTTTGGCGAAGAGATCGGTAAAGAAGGTGCCGTTGGAAAGTTCATAGACTGGCATCTCCGAAAACCGGCTCAATTTCTCCGGGTCCGCTGGCTGAGGCTGGCCAGTGCCGCGATCCTCGATGACCAAGTTAGGGGCATCCACGAAGGTTCTGGTCGGTTGTGCAGATGAAAAGGAGCAGTGAGCCAACATAGCGGAGTCTAATGTCCCGTTTGCAACACTGTGCCTATAGCCAGCGGGGATGAACAGGCAATCCAGAGGGGTCAATCGATATGCCCTGCATTCAACGACGGCTACGGCGACGCCTTTAAGTACGGTTACCGCCTCGGCACAATTGTGCAGGTGGCACGGCAATTCAGCGCCTCCGCGAAAGGTCGCCGTGCCGGTGCTGAATCCCGCCGCTCCACAGTCGGATGAGGCAAACATCCGTAGCTCGATGCCGTCCGGTGAGCTTTTCAGAGGTTCGCATTGACCGGAAAAGATCACTTCGTTGGCGTCTGCCCTACGGTGCATCGATTTTCACCTGTTAGCACGCTCAACAATCTAGTTAGTTGGATGATATGACACTTGGATATTAGCCATGACTCGCGATTGAGGTCAAGGGATGGGTTGAATTGGCGGAGCAACAGGCTTCCCTGTACCACCTATCGGTTGGACCACAAAGTCCAAGACGCATCTGTCAGATGATCGTTCATGATTGGACCAGCCTATCAGCGGAGAAGTGGCGTTGGATCTTTCAGTACCAAATAGTGCATTCGTTGAATCTCGATCAGCGACATTTGCCCTCTCCGGCGTTCTGTGGAATAGTCAGTGCTCAGATTGAGGGAACAAGTCTCGTCTGAATTACTCGAGATTATATGAGAGCGACTAGCTTCCTTATCGCGCTGTTCCTGGCCCTGCCCTCGACCTGGGGTCAGGCGGTGCCAGCCATCAGTATCCACCCGGAGAACCCAAAATATTTCTTGTTCAGAGGGAGGCCTATGGCTCTCATCACCGCTAGCGAACACTATGGTTCGGTGATGAACAGGCCTTTTGATTTTGAGAGATATCTGGACGATGCGGCGAAACACAAGATAACTTTGACCCGCACCTTCCTTCTGTTTCGCGAGTTGCAAGGGGCGCGTAATCCGTCTTCCCCGTGCAAGCCCGAATCCCCGGATTACGTCGCACCATTTCCGCGAACTGGACCGGGCACGGCGATGGATGGTGAGCCGATCTATGACCTCGACCAATGGAATCCGGAATACTTTGACCGGCTCCATCGGTTTCTGGAGGGCGCATCCCGTCGTGGAATCATCGTGGAATTGACGCTCTTCAGTAACACGTACGCCGACAATATATGGGAGCTGAACCCATTCAGGGCCGAGAACAATAAACAAGCCGTGGAGAAGATTTCATGGCAGGATTATCTGTCTTTGAAGAATCCCGAGCTGGCGAGGCGGCAGAAGGAATATGCCCGCAAGATTGTCCAGGAAACCAGTCAGTTTGATAACGTCTATTACGAGATTTCCAACGAGCCGGGCGGGGACATACCCGGACATGCATCCCATACAGACATCGATGCCTGGCAGACCGAGATTGCACGCGTGGTTCGCGAGGAGTTACTTCGGCTGAATCGACCACATCTCATTGCAGGGCAGCAAGCGTTTACGTATAGCCCTAAATTCCGCTTCGCACTGGACGAAACGTTTTCGCAGCCACTCTTCGACATCGTTAACGTTCATCCTTTGCCAGACACCGTCTTTGGAGGACAGAGCTACCAGTTGGGTAACTTCATGTCGAAGGAACTGATGTTGTCTGAGGTGGCGCGGTTCGTTGATGATGTTTACCCACAAAAGAAACCAGTTGTCCTGGATGAAGACAATACAGCGAGTATTTATCGCGATGCCGTGGGATGGACGATTCATCGTAAGCGCGCATGGACAGCGCTGTTGAGCGGTTCGCATTATGATTACATCGATTTTTCGATTACGGTGGGAAGTGAAACTGGAACTACCGAGTCTCGGCAACAAATACGCAGCTGGATGCAGCATCTCTCTGAGTTCATTAGCAGCTTCGACTATGTGCACTCAACTCTGAACGCCACATGGGTCCACGAATTACCGGCACACGTGATCGCATCCGGCCTATCCGTGTCGGGCCACGACTATGTTGCCTACCTCGGGGATTTACGAGAGACGACAGATTCGACCGCGGGAAAACCGATCAACGGAAGGATCAATCTGTCGCTGCCTGCGGGCAAGTACGAGGTAAGTTTGTATTCGCCAGTAACTGGTGGGTACTCGCCTGCTGTTCTGATTGAGGGGGGGCGAGACGCCACTCTGACTTTGCCCGCGTTCGAGAACGATATCGTGGTTCGAGCACGGAGAAGCGAGCCCTAGGCAAAGCCCCCTTGCTGCGGGCAACCCAAGAACCAGGATCCGAGTAGTGGGCAGTAAGTCGGGGTGCGACCAACTATTGGCGAGTTCCCCGAGTTTGCAACAGAGGAGAGCGACATATTGTGAACGTGAGCAATGACAGACTATTTCATGTGGGCTTCTCCGCAGACTTCGTGGACGAAAACGGATCACTTGTATTCCCAGATATTGGCCTATCACTTTTCGATAAAAGCGCTGCACTCTCGTATGAATTTCTAAGCAACTATCGTGCCGAATATCTACCGGATCAACTTCGCAACCTTGATGTAGTCATCTCGCTCAAACCACGAGTTACGGCTGCTTCGCTGGATGGAGTGGAACGACTGTGCGCCATTGGCAGATGCGGCGTTGGCTATGACAACGTTGATCTGACCGCCTGCACCGAAAAGGATATTGCAGTCTTCATTACGCCAACTGCCGTGGTGCGTCCAGTGGCGGAGTCGATTGTGCTCCTCATTCTGGCGCTCTCACACAACCTGGTTTTGAAGGACCGGATGGTGCGTAGGGGGCAATGGCCAGAAAGTACGCGGCAACTTGGGACGGAACCAAGGGACCGGATCGTGGGCACCGTGGGGTTGGGAAACATCGCGGCGGAAGCGATCCGTCTCTTACGTCCATTTGGACCCGCACGGGTTCTCGCCTTCGACCCCTATGTTGCGCAGGAAAAAGCCGAAGAACTCGGCGTAGAGATTACTTCGCTGGATGAACTGTTGCGCCAGGCGGACTATGTGTTGGTCAATTGCGCGCTCACCCCGGCGACGCGTGGGCTTATTGGGGAACGTGAACTGAGCCTCATGAAGCCGAGCGCGGTTATTGTCAACACGGCTCGTGGCCCAATTATCGATCAGCAGTCTCTCATCCGTGCGCTGCAGGCCGGACAGATACGTGGAGCGGCTTTGGATGTATTTGCAACGGAACCTCTCGATGGCGACTCGCCCCTGCTTACACTCGATACTGTGATTTTGACATCCCACTCCCTAGCATGGACGCAGGAATTGTTTCGCGATATGGGCCGGGCCGACTGTGAAGGCGCACTGGCAGTCCTGCGCGGTGACGTACCGGAACACGTTGTCAATCCGGACGTACTGCAGCGGCCTGGCTTTTTAAAGAAGCTTGAGGGTTACAGATCCTCATTCGCTGAGAGGAAGAAATGAAGCAGCTACGGACCCGACTGCGTGAGGGAGAGGTGATCCTGGGCCAGATGGTGCTCGAGTTGTTCACGCCAGGCATCGGCCCCATGCTGGCCGCTTCTGGATTGGATTTTGTGCTCTACGACATGGAGCATGGTCGCTGCGATATCGCGCTGCTCGCCGAGATGGTTGCCTCCTGCCGCGGAAGCGACATTGTTCCGATGGTTCGTGTTCCGGACTTTGACTTTCGTCCGTTGTCGCGAGTTCTTGATATAGGCGCACGCGGGGTGATGGTGCCGCGAGTAGAAACTAGAGCCCAAGCGGAGGAGATTGTTGCACAGTTGAGGTATCCGCCGATGGGACGTCGCAGCGTGGCGCTGGGAATAGCACACGACTTGTACCAGGCCGGTGGCGTGGAGTTTTTTGCAAAAGCCAACGAAGAGACGATCGTAATTCTTTTGCTGGAAACGGTGAAAGCCTTTGAGAATCTCGAAGATATATTGTCCGTTCCAGGGATAGACATTGCGTGGGTAGGACACTACGATCTGACGGTTTCGATGGGCATACCAACGCAATTCGAACACCCACGGTTTCTTGCGGCGATGGATACGCTGGTTGACTGCTGCCGTCGAAACCACGTGGCGCCCGGATTTCTGCCGGCCACGCCCGAAGCAGCCTCGCACTGGATAGATAAGGGTTTTTGCGCCCTCAGCTTGGGGAGCGATATTGGACTCTTCCTGAATGGAGTACAGACATTTCATCACGCTGTCACGCGTTCCATGGCTGAGAAGATCGGGCTGCAGGGAGGGGTCACGAAATGAAGTATTCAGTACAGGCGTTCAGCGCAGGGACATTCTGGGTTCCGGGGCCGGAGGTTTACTGGATGCAGGGCTGGGGAACGCGTGAGGAAATGAACGTGCTCATCTACCTGGTTCGAGGCGGCGGGCGCACTATTTTAATTAATACCGGGCCTCCCGCGGATCTAGCAATACTCAATGAAGCGTGGCTAGGTTTCTTTGGGTTTCCGGAGGCGCAGATTGTGCGGTCCGATGATCAACGTCCGCACAATATTCTTCAATCCCAAGGACTCTCCCCCGAAGAAATCACGGACGTGATCGTGACACCCCTGCAAGCTTATGCTACCGCCAATATTCCTCTGTTCCGTAACGCGCAGATTCATATTTCGCGTAAGGGATGGATCGAAGACTTCCAGGCTCCTTACTACCATCTGCATGTGCCCAGGCATCTGCGAATTCCTCCCGACGTAAATGAATATCTTCAGAATGAAGGATGGGAGAAGGTCCGCCTACTCGCAGACGAAGCGGAGATTTTGCCCGGACTAGAAACATTCTGGGCTGGCGTGCACCACCGCTCCTCACTGGGTGTCTGTATCGACACCAACAAGGGAAATGTAATCATCACTGACTCATTCTTCAAGTACGGCAACATAGAAAAGGGGCATTATCTGGGCGTGATGGAAAGCATGATGGAAGCGGATGCCAGCTGGGCGCGCATTCGGCGGCAGGGGAAGATCATCGCCTCAATCTATGATCCTGAAGTATTTGTGCGACATCAAGGTGGCGTGCTGGCATGAGTGAGCGCAGCTTTGAACAACGCGTGGCGCTGGTGACGGGTGCTGGTTCGGGAATCGGATTTGCTGCAGCGCAGCGCTTTGCAGAAGAGGGTGCGCTGGTGGCTCTGGTGGACCAGAACGCGGAAGCCGGCCAGGATGCTGCTAGTGCGATCAGGGCTTCAGGAGGAGTTTGCGAGTTCTACCATGCGGATCTTGGGGTGGAACAGGAGATCATTCAAGCGCTCAATAAGGTCGTGAACAAGTTTGGCCACGTCGATCATCTGGTCAACAACGCGGGGACGGTTCTGGTAAAAGGCATTGAAGAGTGCTCGGCGGATGAGTGGGATCGTGTCTTAAATGTAAATTTGCGATCTATTTTCTTGATGACAAAGTACTCCCTGCCGTCCCTACGAATTTCGCTCCATGCGACGATAGTGAACCTTGGGTCGGTTAGTTCCTTTACTGCGCAAGCGGACACGCCAGCCTACGTGGCCTCGAAGGGCGGAGCGTTGATGCTTTCAAAGGCGCTGGCGCTGGACCTAGCCAGATATGGAATTCGCGTGAATTGCGTCTGTCCGGGAATTACCGACACACCGATGTTTCGCTATCACGTGAATGCGACCGCCGATCCAGAGCACACTCTGCGGAAGAGGATTGATCGTGTTCCGCTGGCGCGGGCGCTGGCGCCGCGAGAGGTTGCCGATACGATTCTGTATCTTTCCAGCGAGCAATCGTCGGGCATCACTGGCACATCTGTTGTCGTCGATGCCGGGTATACGGCGGCTTCCGAGTGGACAAGGAACCCGGATTAGAACATTTGTACTGAATGCGCGGCGAAGCGAAGCTAAGCAGAACTACACAACGCCCGCACAGACCGTAAACCGAGGACCTGCGGCGTCTCCAATTCGTACCGTCTGGAATGTTCCAAGTGCCAAAGTCAATCGGTGAAGAAGGGCAACCAGTATTACTTCGGGGCCAAGGCGCATATCGGAGTTGATAGCAACGAAGGCATTGTGCACTCGGTTTGCACCACGGCAGCCAATGTGGCCGACCTGCACATGCTTCCCGACTAACTGCATGGCGAGGA
>JANXZS010000279.1 GCA_025355385.1 Acidobacteriaceae bacterium
AAGTGGGAAGCCTCGCCCTCCTGGACGTGGCATCGCTTGGCGGCGCTGATCACCATACTCCACTCTTTGAAACAACTTCTATCTCTAGGCCGGGTGCAAAGCACTTTTGGGATGGTCTCGCGAGCTGGGAGGACAAGGACGGCACAGTATGGGTCTTCGCATCCGTTTCTGCCGCGATAGCTCTGAATGAGAGCACCGTCAAGCTGCACGGTCCCACGCCGCATGGAGGAATTGTCGCATTCAGGGTCGATGACACAAACGGGAACCTTGTTCTCAATCCTGTCTGGATCTCTCAAGACATGGTGAATCCAGCCCCTCCACGGATCGCCAACGGGGTAGTGATTGCTCTCGCCGGCGGAAATGAAGCGACACACGCCATTCTTCGTGTACTAAATGCTGCAACCGGGGCGGAGCTCTATTCCAGTAAAGATGCAATCCCCACCTACACTCAGCTGACTGGCGTCGCTATAGGAGATAGTCACGCATTTTTTACGGATCACGATAACGTGCTCTATTCCTTTGGAATTGGGCTGGAGCATTAAGAAATTCGCTCGACCTGTTCCATGGTTGAGCAATATATGAGTTCAGTGGTTGAGCTAGATGAGCTGAACGCATTCGTTCCGTTGAGCAGTTAGATGATGAGTTAGGAGAACACGAAATGCTAGGTCGAGTGACTGTTCAGGAAGCCGTCAACGCAGGTGCCGGTGTGCTCAGGCTAGAGCCGTCGTGGGTGCCTCGCTCCTTCATGATTCCGGGGCGAAGATTAAAGCTTCATCCGGACGATCTTTATTCCTTTGGCGCTCAAAGGGGCGGAATCAACGAGCGATGGTTCTCGTCAACCACACAAGCCTCGAATGGTCCCGCGACCACGCCAGACGAAGGTCTCAGCTACGTTCATCCTGCAGCGGGCGGGAAATTCCTTCTTAAGGACGCAGTCGACTGTGCCGGCGACATTCTACTTGGCGCCGATGTTATGGAGCGGGAAGGCGGCTGGAACCTGCTCTGCAAGTTCTTCGATAACATGGGGCCTATCCCGCACCACATGCACCAGAGCGATGAGTTTGCCAAACTGGTAGGTCGCAAGGGCAAGCCAGAGGCTTACTACTTCCCTCCGCAATATAACCTGCTGAGCAACAACTTTCCCCACACCTACATGGGACTTGAACCCTGGACTACAAAGGAAGATATCCGCGGCTGCCTTGAGAGGTGGAACCGTGGTGACAATGGCATCCTGCTCCACTCCCGCGCTTACCGTCTCGAGCCGGGCAGCGGATGGCAGGTAAATCCGGGAATCCTGCACGCACCGGGCTCTCTTGTGACCTACGAGCCGCAGGTTAACAGCGACGTGTTCGCGATGTTCCAATCCGAGGTGGAGGGGCGCATCGTCGACTGGAGCCTTCTGACCAAGGACGTCCCGCCTGAGTTCCATCATGATCTCGACTACTTAATAAGTATGCTCGATTGGGATGCCAACGTGAATCCGGAGTTTGCAAAGAGTAACAAGAGGCATCCGAAGGCCGTTCGTCCGATCGAAGAGATGGCGGACGCGGGATACCGCGAAGTTTGGATTACTTACGGGGGCGCTCACTACTCCGCCAAGGAACTCACCGTTTTGCCGAATCGCAGCGTAACCATCAAGGACGCGGCTGCATATGGATTGATCCTTACGCAGGGGTACGGCAAGCTTGGCAAGGCTCCTATCTCCACTCCATCCATGATTCGGTTTGGCGAACTCACCGAAGATGAGCTCTTCGTTACAGCTTCTGCGGCCAAGGAAGGCGTGCGCATCGTAAATCCAAGCGCCACGGACCCACTGGTAATTTTGAAGCATTTTGGCCCGGGCAATCCGGACGCGGAGCCGCTGATAAGAGACCGCTAGGAAGAGGAATTGCAATGAGCATCTCCAAACACAAGTTCCCTGCCATTCACAATGCGATGTGGCCTGGCATCGTTGGCAAAGGAACGGACTCGGAAGCTACGATCGATCTCGACACTATGCTCGATCTGACTGCGGCGGCCGAGGTGGATGGGATCACATTCGACGGCGTCGATCTGTTTTTGTCGGCGCCTCATACGGACATCGATTCGTCAGATGACGACTTGAAGCAGTTGGCCGATAAGCTGGCCGCGCACAAATTCGTAGCTGGTTCCCTTGTTGCTCCCGTTTGGCCTCCCCTCGGCGGAGGCTCGGCGATGGGATCGCAGGAGGAGCGTGCACGCTTTCTAACTCAGGTTCGCAAGGCGTGCGCCATTGGCCAGAAACTTCGTGGTTTGGGCGTCCGCAGGTATGGCGTGGTGCGAATCGATTCGGCTGCGAGCCCTGCCGATTGGGCTAAAAAGCCGCTCGAGAACACCCAGCGTATTGCGGAGACGTTTCGCGAGGCGTGCACCATAGCCGAAGGATACGGGGAACGGCTGGCTGCAGAGGGCGAGATCTGCTGGGGCGGCATGCACGGCTGGAAACACATGATAGAACTGCTGGAGTTGGTAGATCGACCCAAGACCCTTGGCTTTCAAGCTGATATGGCGCATACCATGCTCTACACGATGGGCTTCAACTCCACCGAGAGCCGGCTGCTTCCCGAGGGTTTCGATTGGTCGGATCCAAGCGTCCTTACCGATGCGCTGCGCAAGGTCGCCATTGCATTGCGTCCGTGGACCATCGACTTCCACGTGGCACAGAACGACGGAACGGTCAAAGGTTCGGGCTCACACGATAAGACTGGACGCCATTGTCCGCCTGACGATCCCAATGGCAAGATGAATATCGTTGAAATCGCCGGGCTCTGGATGACCAATGAGGACGGCACTGCGACGCGAGCATACCAGCATATCTGCTGGGACGGATGTATGTTTCCGAACACAATGATGACATCGCCCGACACATGGGTGAAAATTCTCGCGACGATGATTCAGGTGCGCGACGCGCATGGGTGGGACTAGATCGAATTTTCTATAGGTGTATGCCGAAGCCACCGAGCCTGGCGCGGCTTTCCGTGGAGAAAGCCGCTCTGAAGTAAAAAGGTGGTACACAGCAATAGGAAATCCGAGCTAATGACGGAGAGCAGAGAAGTGTCGACGAAGAAAGATCTGAATATTGGCATCGTAGGGTACGGCTTCATGGGACGCACACATTCGAATGCGTTCCTTCAGGCACCGCGATTTTTCGACCTCGCATATCGCCCGATACTCAAAGCAGTTTGTGCGCGCAATGCAGATCGCACAAGAGGATTTGCCGAGAATTGGGGATATCAGTCAGTGGAGACCGACTGGCGCGCGCTGGTTGCGCGGAGCGATATCGATCTCATCGATATTGCCAGCCCAAACGACACTCATTCCGAGATCGCGATTGCCGCCGCGAAGGCCGGCAAAATGGTCCTCTGTGAAAAGCCTCTCGGAAGAACGGCATCAGAGGCAAAAGCCATGGTTGCGGCAGTCGAATCCGCGAATGTACCCAACATGGTCTGGTACAACTACCGCCGAGTTCCCGCTGTAGTGATGCTGAAGCATCTACTCGACGAAAATCGCTTTGGCCGAATCTTTCACTACCGGTCGCAGTTCCTGCAGGATTGGACGATTTCGAAGGATCTACCCCAGGGTGGCGAGGGTCTGTGGCGATTGGATAGCGCCATTTCCGGAAGCGGGGTTACCGGTGACTTGCTCGCCCACAATATAGATCTCGCACTCTGGCTGAACGGGCCTATCACCGAGGTCTCGGCGATGACCGAGACCTTTATCAAGGAGCGGAAACATAGCCTGACGGGCCAGGTTGAGCCGGTCAAGATAGACGATGCCAGCGCGTTTCTATGCCGATTTGAAAATGGCTCGCTGGCTCTCTTCGAGGCGACTCGTTACGCCCGCGGGCACAAAGCGCTGTTCAGTTTGGAAATCAACGGGGAAAACGCCTCTGCTTCGTGGAATCTCCACGATCTGCACCGTCTCGAATACTTTGATTATCGCGATGAGGGTCAACTGCGCGGATGGAAGAGCATTCACGTTACAGACGGGGACCATCCGTACATGAAGAACTGGTGGGTACCCGGCCTACAGATTGGATATGAACATACATTTATTCACCAAGTCGCTGATTTCATCCTCGCCCTCGGTGCAGGCCGTGCGGCAGCCCCCACCTTCCGGGATGGGCTCGCCACTGAGTATGTGACGGATGCGGTTTTGAAATCCGCAAAAACAAAACAATGGGTAGAGATACCCGTCGCGTGACCGCAGCGTCGGCTCGCTGTAAGGAGGAATGATGGCACTTCGATCTCGCAGTCAGAACCGAGTTACAGCGGGAGTGTTTCTGGCTTCGGCCGTAGTAGCGGCGGCCTTGGTCAGCTGGATACACCCAAATCCCGCGAGCGGGCAGCAGCCATCGTCCGCACGCCTTCCTCCACCAACCTTCCACTTCGTCCAGCCAGAGCCGATCAACTTCAATGATCACGATGGATGGACTCAGATCTTTGACGGCAAAACCCTGAAGGGTTGGGATGGAGACACCGACGTGTGGCATGTCGAGGAGGGAGCCATCGTCGGAGAATCAAGTCCTCGGCACCCTTCCGGCACTACGAACATCCTTTGGCGCGGCGGAGCGCCCGCGAACTTCGAACTCAAGCTGGAGATGAAGCTTGAGGGAAGCGGCGCCAACGGAGGGATTCAGTATCGCAGCCTCAGTGTTCCTCCAAGGCTCGACCCGCTACCTGCAGATTTGACACCGGAGCAACGGACACGAAAGCAGCAAGAACTGGAACTTGCAAAAAAACACGCTCAGTGGAATCTTTCCGGCTACCAGGCGGATTTCGACTTCAACAATCAATACACAGGACAGCTGTATGAGCAAGGCTCTCCTCGTGGCATTATCGCCTGGCGGGGCCAAGTGGTAGCCACGGAGCCAGGCAAAAAGCCAACCCTGCTCGCCACTCTCGGTAGCTCGAATGATTTAAAAGCAGTGATCAAACCGAGCGAGTGGAATCAGGTGGAGATTATCGCGGACGGCAACACGCTCATCCACATCATCAATGGACACATCATGTCCGTCCTCATTGACACGGATCCGAAATTCAGCCAGACGAAAGGCTTGATCGCGTTGGAAATTGAAGGCTCGGGCAATCTCAAAATCCGCCATCGCAACATTTGGCTAAAGAAGCTTCCCTGAATGCTCGCGGTCCCGCGGGAGCCGCTCCTCCACTCTCAACTTTGCCAGAACCAGCTGTGCGGGAAACGAATGTGACCGGAATCATCTTCAAGGGTCGTAAAGCGGCCCAACTTGAAAACGAATTTCTGCGTGTCACTGTTCTCCAGGAGGGTGGCCACATTGCAGAGGTTTTCGACAAGCGGGCTGGCGTCAGTCCGCTATGGATCCCGCACTGGAAATCGCTTGAGCCATCCGACTTTGCGCGTGATCGGCCCGGCCAGTTTGGAACGGACGCAGACGCCAGGCTTCTCGCTGGAATTATGGGTCACAATCTTTGCCTGGACATCTTTGGCGGGCCCTCGCCGGAGGAATCTTTAGCCGGCCTCACGGTACATGGTGAAGCCTCTGTTGATTGCTACAAGATCACGCAATCTCCCGATGAACTGATCATGGAGCTGGCGCTTCCCCTGGCTCAACTGAAGTTCTCACGATCCATTCACCTTTACTCGCAAAAGGTGAGGATTCGAGAAGTGGTGGAAAATCTCAGTGCGATTGACCGCCCCCTTGCATGGACACAACATGTCACGCTGAGTCCGCCCTTTCTCGATCCCGCGACGACCCAGTTCCGTGCCTCTTTGACTCGGTCGATCGTCTCGGAAACGGACCCGGGCTTCGATGCATACCTGAGTCCAGGGGAGGAGTTCATTTGGCCAATGGCTCCGCGCTTGGATGGAGGACAAGCAAACTTGTGCCAGATGAACAAGACGAGCCCCGCGAGCGGCTACACAGCACACCTCGCCGATTCACAAAGCGATCATGCGTACTTCTCAGCCTTTGCACCACAATTCAGGCTTGCATTTGGCTACATCTGGAGGCGCCTGGACTTCCCATGGTTAGGCATTTGGGAAGAGAATTGCAGCCGCCAGAGTTCTCCTTGGGACGGTCGGGCCGTGACGCGCGGGATGGAATTCGGTGTCTCGCCATTCCCTGAGTCCAGACGACAGATGGTGGATCGCAACCGGCTCCTCGATACTCCAACTTACAAATGGATAACTTCCCGAGGGCGCCTCGAAGCTGAGTATTGGATTACGAGCCAAATCGCTGATGTCACACCGGAACCTCTCACCTGGCCCGAGATCTGAACCGTGGCGAGCTAAATCGTTCTGCCTGTAGGTGCAGACCGGAGAAGTGAGGGATGGCGCAGCTTTTCCGTTAAGAAAAGCCGCATATCGCCAGTCTAAACTGTTACACAGCAACAGGGAAAATGATCTAGAAGACGAGATTGTTTATCTTTGCATCGATCTTCTTCCTATCCACGCCGGGAATTTTCTTCATTTCCTCAATCGACTTGAAGCCTTTTACTTTATCGCGGTAGACAATGATCGCTTTTGCGTCGTCTGAGCTGATTTCTAGAACGGAAGCGATCTGCCTATCGTTAGCCATGTTCACAAAGATCTTCTGAATGGCTGACGGCGGGAACTTGTCGGTAAGATAATTTACGATCTCGCTGAAGTCTTCGTCCGTGCCCACCGCACCCAGGCGTACCATTTTGGTGACCGTGTTCTCCCAGCCCAGCCGGTTTTGTCCCGAAGCCAAAATAATATTCGGGGAGTGACACTTGACGCACAGCCGCATCAAGGTATCTCTGCCCTCGCCTGCTGGAAACTCGGGGTGAGGTGGTGACTGTTCGGTGGCAGTGCTCTGGCCCGCCGCGACCGATGTTCGCGTAAACGTCAACAGCACAATCACTCCCATGGTCATGAGAAGTAACGCCAATGCGTACCGACGGTAATAAGTGGCAGTCGTGTCCAGACACAGTTTCACGTTAGCTCCTGAATTATCGAAGTGGACCTTAGCAATCTGCCTGGCAGCGAACATATCCGTCCGGCCCTTCACGTTGGTGACGTTGCCGGTAGATACTCCGGGCAACTCGGCCAGTCCTCTTTGTGTTGCCATTGCATTTACTCTACAGCCGATGCGGCGCGGCAGAGAAGTGAGTTGCGGGAAGCGATAGAGGACAATTGACAGCCCAACATGAATACCCATACATTGGAGCGAAAACAAGATGCCTTAGCTCGCGGGAAAGGTCTGCCGGATTCCCGGCAATGGCGAAAGTAACGGGGACCTTAGAAAGACAAATGTAAATCAGAATTTGCCACGCCACAATACGCCAGGATGGTTGGAGGAAACCTTGACTAGGGTAAGAAATATTCGGCATATCTGCATAAGGAGCGCGATATTCCTGCTGATCGTCGTTAGTGCGGGAACGCTCGTAAAGACGGGCGGGGCCGCAGCCCGGGCACAAACAGCCGCAGTAAGTGGGGAACCCGCGAATCCAGCGAGCGACAAGCCAGCGAGCGACAAGATGGATAAGCGGACCAGGCGCGACACCGGCTTCTATGAGCCTGAACCGCTGGAATTCGACGATCACACTGGGTATTCACGGATCTTCGACGGCGCCAGCCTGAAGGACTGGGACGGCGATCCAGGCACCTGGCATGTCGAGGATGGCGCTATCGTAGGTGACTCGACGACAGAAAAGCCGCTCGCCAACAGTTACATCTCGTATCGGGGCTTGCAAGCGAAAGATTTTGATCTAAAGCTCGAGATCAAGGTGGAGCATGGTGGCGGCAGCGGTATTCAGTATCGGAGCCAGACTGGCTTACCGTGGCGAAGGCCGGCCCCGCCCGGAGGGAAGCTGCCCGATTTGAAATGGATGATGACCGGGCCACAGGCAGACTTCTGGTTTCCAGTAACCCCCACTACTGC
>JANXZS010000286.1 GCA_025355385.1 Acidobacteriaceae bacterium
CGCCAACCCGGCGCACGCCGCTTTCTTACGCCTGAGGAGAGCTATCAGGGAACCACAGCCAGGAATACTCCAAACCATTTCCGCTCGTCATACCATCGTTTCTCTGAATGAAAGCCGCTTTTGGCGAGGAGATCCAGGACACCTGTGGGGGTGAATTTGTAACTGTTCTCGGTGTGAATTGTTTCTCCGTCCCGAAACCGCACTTCTATTTCAAGACCGGGGATGGATACTTGCTGAGCGACGGTGCTCTCGAGGTGCATCTCGATACGTGATTCCGCTCGATTCCAGACTGCGCGGTGAACAAAGCAATCTAAATTAAAGTTTGCTCCCAGTTCCCGGTTGATACGGCGCAGAACGTTCAAATTGAATTCCGCTGTAATTCCAGACGAGTCGTCATACGCGGGAATAAGCACCGATTCCGGCTTGACGAGGTCGACTCCCAATAGCAAGGTGTCGCCCTCTGAAAGCTGCCTGCGAATATCCTTGAGGAGTTGTAGCCGATCATCAGGCTCAAAATTGCCCATACTCGAGCCGATGTAAAGCACGAGTCGCCGGTGCCCTTCTTCCTGCGCACTTGCGCTCAGCCCGTCGGTATAGTCAGCTACCCGCGGCAATACCGTCACTTGCGGGAGTCGCTCCTCGATGCGGATTGTGGCCTCTTCGAGCGCAGTAGAAGACACGTCCATGGGCTCGTACAGCACACTTCCCTGGCGGCGAACCGCTGCCTCGAGCAGAAGCCCAGTCTTAGTAGCAGTCCCGGCCCCTAATTCAATCATCTGCAGCCGAAAGTCTCCCGCAGCAGCTTCCAGAATGTCATCCCCATATTCTGCGAAGATGTCGCGTTCAGTGCGAGTCGGGTAATACTCGTCCAACTCGGTGATCCTTTCGAATAGACGAGAGCCTTCATCGTCATAAAAGAGCCAGGGCGACAGCGTCTTGTGTATCTTGGTAAGGCCGAAGTACACTTCAGCCCCGAGGGGAGTTTGGGCGGCTTCCGGCAGGCGGGAGAGTAAAGAGAGCGCATTCATCGTTCTGGCTTGGATGCAGGCAATCGCACTACGGTTCAACATCCGCTAGTCTAATACCGGAAAATTGCCAGCGCGCAGGCGGTGCAAAAAAGTTCCTGTACGTAGCACGCAGGTGCGATGCCGGCGTCACCACCGACCCTCCACGAAGGACCATCTGATTGCACATAAACTTTCCGTTGTATTCGCCCAGAGCTCCAGGCAAGGACTCATAGCCGGGGTAGCCAACGTATGGGCTGCGCGTCCACTCCCAGACGTCGCCGAACATCTGCGACAGTATCGAAGGGATCGCGTCAGCCGCGACCCGCGGATGGAAGCACGCGCCCTCCAGCAGATTGCCCTCGATCGGCAAGGGTGAAGCCGCGATCTCCCACTCTGCTTCTGTGGGGAGCCGTTTGCCGGCCGCTCGCGCATAGGCTTCCGCTTCAAAGCAGCTGACGTGGCAAACCGGAGTCTCGGCCAATTCGGCAAGGGGTCGATCGCCGTGCATGGTGAACACGCTCCAATCCTCTATGCTATCGCCGTGCCCATGCCAGTAAAGGGGAGCAGCCCAGCCCTGACTCAAAATGGTGTCCCATCCCTCTGAAAGCCACAACTCGGGACGTCGATAGCCCCCATCTTTCATGAACTGAAAATATTCTGCACACGTCACTGTTCTCCGGGCGATGCGGAAGGCTTCAATAAACTCCCGGTGTCTCGGCATTTCGTTGTCGAAGCAGAAGCTGCTGCCGTCGGAACCTACCTCGCGAATTCCTTCGGGATAGGAAGCCCAACAGAGTTCCTGTGCAGCCTCGGCGTCGCGAAGCAAGGGAGTGCTCAGGTAAGCGGGGTGAAGCGGATCCATCCAGAGTGCGTGCTTGATGTCGGTTGCAATCAACTCCTGATGCTGCTGCTCGTGGTTGACGCCAAGAATGATCCGATTTTCGGCCTCAAGGGGCATGCCGCTTTCAATAAACTTGTGAATGGCCTCTTCGACATGACACCGATAATCGAGAACCGTGGCCAGCCCGGGCCGCGAGAACGACGCCCTCAACTTCTTTTCCGGGTGCTCCCCAAGCGATTTGTAGTAACTGTTGAAGAGCCAGATAAAATCCGGATTGAACTCGCGGTAGCCCGGCACGAATTCCCTAAGGATGAATACCTCGAAGAACCAGCTGGTATGCGCCAGGTGCCACTTAACGGGGCTGGCGTCGGCTGAAGACTGCACCATCATGTCTTCTGCCGAGAGCGGAGCGCAGAGGTCTTCAGTCTGCTTGCGGACGGCAGAAAAATGCTTCGCTAGAGCGGGAGAAGAGCTCATTACTGGATTCATGTCTACAAGTTCCTCAACTACTTAGAGGGCAGCCACGGCCACCTGTTGCCCGAGATGAATATCACCGGATGCGTAAAGCGCAAAAGCGCACGAGTCAATTCATTACGCTGTATATGAGGGATCCTAAGGGCCGGGCTTACCTTCTTGCAAGCCGCTATTCGTTACTCTCACGCAGACCGAGGGCGGTGGAGTTGCTCTGGGGGAAATCCGCCGCTAGAAGACTACTGGCGATTCAGCGCTCGCGCCAGCGCGTAGGCCACTCCCGCGGCTAACCCGCCGATGAGCATCGTTTGCATGCCGCTTCGTACTGTTCCCGCACCAGTAAGTCGGCCTTTCACGGCACCAAAGACGAGTAAAGCGAATAGGGTGATTCCCACCGATATCAGCAGCGCCTCAGAGGCGCTGGGCGCAAGCATGTAGGGCAACAGAGGAATCATGCCGCCGAGGATGTAGGAGATAGCGATTGTGAGCGCACTTTGACTGGCACGATTCTTTTCCGGCTGCTCCAGGCCCAGCTCGAAGCGCATCATGAAGTCCACCCAAGCGGTGGGATTGCGCTTCAATGCCTGCAGTACCGACTCGCTTTCGCTGCGTTCCACTCCGTATTCCTCGAAGATGGTATAAACCTCTTCCTCTTCATCTTTGACGCGCTCAACAACTTCGCGCTCTTCTCGCAGTCGCTCGTTGCCGTAGTGCTCGGCGTCTCCGCGGGCTGCCAGATATCCTCCCAGCCCCATCGCAATCGATCCGGCGGCAATCTCGGCCAGACCCGCAAGCACCACTACGTGGGTAGAGTTCACTGCACCAGAAAGGCCGGCGGCAAGAGCAAAGGGTACCGTCAGTCCGTCTGCCATGCCAATGACAACATCGCGGACCGTCTCGCTGGATTCAAAGTGCGTCTCAGTGTGAGCGTGGGCGTGAGAATGCGGCGTAGACATTTCCAAAAGTTTAACCTATGTAGGCTCGGAATCCCCTATGACTATCGCGAATAGGAATTACTTTTCGCTCTCGGTCTTCCGGAAAGGACAGTGTCTACAATCTGATTTGCAGCAGCTGCCACGACGAAGATGATAAGCCGCGGTGAAAACCATGTACGAGCCATCAAGGTAGAAATCCTCGCCCTCCCGCAGCGAGGTCTGGGCGGGTGCGGAGGATTGGTTCAATCTAGTGGTTGCTGGCGCCGTCATGTTGCAATTCTTCCAGACATATTTGAGATTGTAGCGGTCCCGGGAGTAAAAGCGTTTCATCGCGCAACAATTCTGATGTAGTCGCTTGCGGGCACGCGCCGTTGACAAAAGACACGCTACGGCCCGGGAACGCGGCTATGCGGTCTCCCGGCACGACAATGCCGACAAGATTCATAGGGTCAGCAGCCGCCACGCTGATCTCTTCGTCCAGGGAAGAAGCGCGGCGCATCGCACGCAGCGACTCCAATGCTTCCGGCAGCGCGAATTGCTCGCCTCCAAAACCGGAAAGAAAGCGCCCGCCGCGAACTTCTCCACGCGCTTCCATCCTGCGAAAGATTCCCAGCAGATCGCGCCATCGCGGTACCGTTGTCTCCCGCTGCAGCAGGTCGCGAAACACTACTCCATAGCGGCGAAGCAGCACCCGGCATGCGGAATCGATACGCATTTCCCGGGTCTCCGCCATACTCTGCGGATCGCGGAGGTCCTCCTCGGGAGGCGAGCAGAGGAGGCTCCATCGCCCGGTCAAATGACGAGGTTGATTTGCCGTCTTCGTTCGCGCGAACTGCTGCGAAACCGATTTCCTGCGCGGATCGATCAGCGCTCTCAGGGAATCGAAACCGTCCGCCGTGGCCAGGCCTGCCGCCACCAATTCCCACAATGCGCGACTGACCTCCGTCTCGGGTGCGCCCAAACGACGGATCAGGTCTCCCGCAAACGATGCTCCGCATTGCGCCAAGGTGGCCCGGACGCGCAGGGCCAGGTCGCTAAGGCTCTCAGACAGCGCTGCTTCCGGCACCTGGCGCCCGGCCATACACAAATCCATCCATTGGGCCTCCTCGCGCACGAAAAACGTAATGGGCGCCATGCTTGTCGGCACCACGCGGCGGGGACCTCCTGAAACGGCGGAGTAGAATGCGGGATGCGGTGAGATGCGGCCCCAACCCACCGTGCCCATCAAGCAAAGGCTGTCGAGCCAGCGCGGATCGTAGTTCGCCACCCGCTGCGGCAGCAGTGCGCGCTCCCACTCGATGGCCGGGGCTTCAAATCCTTCCAGGCTGCGCAGAGCCTCGAGAACACCCTGTTCACCGGACAATAGCGACTGCGGCGCAAGATGCTGCCAGTGCAGAAGCCAGCGCATGTACGTCGCTGGCGTGACCGGCTCAATCTGTTTGCGCAAAGTGGCGAGCGTGCGCTTGTGGATGCGCTGCAGCAGCCGGCGCTCGCACCACTGCACGTGGTGTTCATCCGGTGCAGCGGTCGAATCGTGCGCAAGGCCTTCTGCGGGTTCTTCAAAGGTGCCGCGCAATACGGTGCCTGCCATCTCCATTTGCAGCATTGCCTCAAGCACCGCCGCAGGTTCAATGCCAAGTGCTGAAGAGAGGTCGCCGGAAGTCACCGGCCCCAGGATTCCGAGCCATCCCTGCACAGCCCTGCGGACGACCTCGGGCGCAGTGGGTGTCTCCGCTGCGAGGGAGACTGAGAGCGTTTGCGCGAAGCGCGCTTCGGGCCAGAGCAGGCGCATGTACTCGACGCGCTCCGCGGCGACAATATACTCACACAATCCGGCTGGCGCGCTTACCGACGCCAGCGTTGCCCGCCCCGAACCCATCAGTCGCGAAAAGAATAGCTGCCAGTCGCGGGCATTTGGATGTTCTGTAACAGCTACTGGAACAATTACCAGCGCGCACAATAAATCGTGAAACTCGTGTTCATCGCGAAGATCGGGCCATACCTCTTCGCGAATCTCGGCAATAGCCGAAGGATCCAACCGGCCCGCGTCGCCCAGCACGCTGTCTGGAACCGTGCCGCGCAAGTGCACCGCGCGCGCACGGCGCTCCTCAAGGGGTGCATCGTCGAGGAAGGCATACGGATTTGCATTTAGTATTTCATGCGCAAACTGCGAGGGAGTAGTCGTGTCCACGGCGAGGCAGCGAATGGATCCGCTGCGAATTCCGCTGAGTACCTGCCGGAGTCCAACCAGATCCATAGCTTCCCCAAGCACGTCCTTCATTACTTCCCGAATCAGTGGATGGTTGGGGATTTGAATATCGCCCTCGATATTTTCAAAGCAAGCGGCTGCTTGCGGAAAAACACTCGCCAGTAAATCATCGGAACGCGTGCGCTGGATCTGCGGCGGAATCTTCTTGCCATTTCGAAACCTCAACAGTTGCAAACTGCGACCCGCATCCCAGCGCCAGCGCGACTTGAAGATTGGCGAGGCCAGCGAGGCCTGCTCCAGCAACTCCGTCACCGTCTCTTCCGTCAAAAACTGAAATACATCGTTAAGTGGGAAGCTGTGCTGCTCAGCCAGCGAGATGTTCAAGCCGTTGTCCGTCGCGGCGGCCTGCAGTTCGAAGTTGAAACCGCGACAGAATCGTTTGCGTAACGCCAGTCCCCAGGCCTTGTTGATGCGGCCGCCGAAGGGCGCGTGCAGGATGAGCTGCATACCTCCGCCCTCGTCAAAGAAGCGCTCGGCGATGATCGTGGTGAGCGTCGGCACCGCGCCCAGTACGGCTCGACCGGCGATCACGTAGCCTATTAACTGTTCGGCGCCAGCGTCGGCCACGCAGCACTCGTGCTTCAACCACGTCACGGCGGCCGCTACATCCGCGTCGCTCTGGCTGATGTATCCCGGCAATGCATTTGGCACGCGAAGTCCGATCTCATCGCGCAGATCGGAGACGAAAGTGCACAGCGCCGGTGTGCGCTGCGGAGCCTCCCCCCGCCAGAACGGAACGCTGGGCGGCTGCCCGTGGGCGTCTTCCACATACACGCGGCCTGCGCTCTCCACCCGCTGGATGCGCCAGCTGGTATTACCCAGCAGGATGACGTCGCCCGCCGACGACTCTACCGCGAAGTCTTCATCGAGCGTTGCAATCTGCACACCTTCGGGCTGAACGATCACGGCGAAGAGCGCGGTATCCGGTATAGTGCCGCCATTCGAGACTGCTACCATCCGTGCGCCGCGACGCGCCTGCAGATGTCCATGCACACGATCGCGCAACAGGTACGCGCCGTATCGACCACGTGTGACTTCAATGCCATCGGAGAGCAGGCAGAGTAATTCTTCAAACTCGGCTCGCGTGAGGTCACGATAGGGATACGCGCGAGAGAGAACGCGAAATAAGTCATCCTCGTGCCAGGGTTCCGCCGCGCAGGCTGCGACGATCTGCTGCATCAGTACATCGAGAGGCTTGTCAGGAATCTCCAGGCGATCGAGCGCACCGGTTTGCATGGCACGTAGCAGGGCTGCCGTTTCCACCAGATCATCGCGCGTAGTAACAAAAAAGCGCCCTTTGGGGATCGCCCCCCGCCAGTGTCCGGCACGGCCTATGCGCTGCACGCCCACGCCGATCGCACGCGGTGAGTTGATCTGGCAGACGAGGTCAATAGTGCCGATATCGATGCCAAGTTCCAGCGACGCGGTCGCCACCAGCAGTCGAATTTCGCCGGCCTTCAATCTACGTTCGGCTTCGTGCCGCATTCCGCGCGACAAGCTGCCATGGTGCGCGGCCACATTCTCCACGCCTATCCGCTCGCTGAGTGCAAACGCCAGCCGCTCCACCATGCGCCGTGTGTTCACGAATACGAGAGTCGAACGATGTTCCAGCGCGAGCTGCGCGAGCCGCGCGTAGATCGTATCCCAGATGGCGTTGGTTGCTACGCAGCCCAGCTCATCATCAGGAACTTCAATAGCAAGATCCAGCGTACGGCGCTGCCCCACCTGCACAATCGCCACTTCGTTCGCTGCCTTACCTGTAAGGAATTGCGCTACCAGTTCGATGGGATTCTGCGTGGCCGAAAGACCGATGCGCAGCGGCGGTGTGGCGAGCCCGGTGATCGAGGCGCCGGGCGCCAACCCGTTTTCACCGCAGACCAGCGCATCGAGCCGCTCCAGCGTGAGCGCCAGATGCGCGCCGCGCTTGTCATCGGCCACGGCGTGAATTTCGTCTACTATTACGGTGCGCACGCGACGCAGATTCTGGCGCGACTTCTCCGCTGTAAGCAGAATGTAGAGCGATTCCGGCGTGGTGACCAGGATATGCGGCGGGCGTTTCAACATCGCGCGGCGCTCGGAGGCCAGTGTGTCCCCGGTACGTACGGCTGTGCGAATTTCCGGGCAGAGAAAACCCATCTCCAACGCGAGTTGTTGAATCTCGCCTAAGGGCTGTTGCAGATTCTTTTGCACGTCGTTCGAGAGCGCCTTGAGCGGTGAAACGTAGACGACCTCTGTTTCCGCATCGAGTCGTCCGGCAATAGCTTTGCGCAAGAGTGCGTCGATACAGATAAGAAAGGCCGCCAGCGTTTTGCCTGAGCCGGTGGGTGCGGAGATGAGTGTCGCTTTACCCGCAAGAATCTGCGGCCACCCCTGCTGCTGCGGTTCTGTCGCGGATCCAAAGCGCCTTAAAAACCACTCGCGCACAACCGGGTGAGCCCATTCCAGATCGTTGCCTGGAGGGGCGCCGAAGACGTCGGGAGAGGAAGTGGCGGCCGAGGGCATTGCGGTATTCTAGCGCGGAATTCGTTTTTTGTTCGCCCTGCGCCTATCTTCCTTGAGAGGCTTGCCAAAAAACATGTCGCTCCTTGAACATGCCGCTAAAATGGCAAGATGCAGATCTCCGCGGAAGACCGCGCCCGGCGCATCAAAATTGTCCTATTCGACGTAGATGGAGTTCTTACCGACGGTAGTATCTGGCTGTTTCCCGCGCCAGCCGCTGCCTCGGCTACAGCAGATCATCCGCAGCCGACGAGCAGCTCGAGTGGCCACGCTCTCACCTCCGCCAACATGGTGGAGGCGAAGGGCTTTAGCGCGCACGACGGCACGGCAATTTCGCTGGCCCGCATTGCAGGAATGAAATGCGGCGTGATCACCAAACGAATCTCGGATACGGTAGCACTACGCGCCCGCGACCTGCGGCTGGAGTTTGTCTATATGGGCCAGGCGTACAAGATGCAGGCCGTGCGCGAGATCATGGCTAAGGAAAGCGTCACGCTGGAAGAGATAGCCTATGTTGGCGACGACGTGATTGACCTGCCGGTGATGCGCGCGTGCGGACTGGCAATTGCGGTGGCTAACGCCCGCGAGCAGGTCAAGGCCGCGGCACACTTCGTCACCGAGAATAGTGGCGGCCACGGAGCAGGACGCGATGCAGTAGAGTTCATCCTGAAGTCGAAGGGGCAGTTGGAGAACGCAATCGAGCAGTACATCGACGAGGGCAATCCCTTGCCGGCGGGCATGGATATTGGCAAGGGCGGTTTTTAGACATCCGCTTTGGGAAGATTTAATGGCCTTCCCAAGAAGCCATCACTTATGTTCGGCGTCCTTTGCCATCTGTTCATGCATTTCTGCGAGTTCCTGCATCTTCGCGGCGTCGTCCTTGAATGAATGGGCGAAGTAGTCGCAATGATTCAATGTTCCCGTCGCATATTTCGACGAGCTCGTGACGGGATTCTTCTTGTATGCCGCAGCCAGATCTTCGTGTTCCTTGGCTTGCTCAAGATAGCTCTTGGCCTCGGCCTCGTAGTATTTGGCAATGCGCCGATGTTCCGCTGGTGTCTTGGCTGTGGCAATTAAAGAGAGCAACTGTTGCTTGCCCATCTTGCCCGCCTTAGCCTGCGAGGCCGGTTGCGCGTGGCTAGAAACAACGACAGTCAGTGCGATGCAGAGTGCCAGAACACTAAGAATACGTCTCATTGAACATCCTCCAAGCTTGGGCGGATCAGTCTAGATAGATACGACTCGTGAAATTCAAGTACGCATGATTACAGGAGAATAACCCCGGGCGTCCGGGCACAAAGCACCGTTGTGTCAAGCGTCCACACTGGATTCAGAAGTAATGCCAGTATAGGGTGCCCTGTCGTCAGGATCCTTTAGATAGAAAATTTCTATCCATCCTATAATCTTCTATGCCCGATACCATTTAACCTGCGAGTGTCCGGAGTCTCTAAGTACCGCCCCTATTGCCCGTGTGCCATAGCGCTCCCAACGCGCGGCTTTGGAGGTCCCCGGCTGTTAATGCGGCGGTAACTCCCAAGCTATTACCAAAGTTTGCAATACCTAGATCCAATGGCCATGATACCAATTCTTTCGCGTGAAACGCCTGGCGTGCGCGTCGCACCATCCTGCGCGCATCACAGGTGAAATGAATGGGCCGGCTTCCACTGAATACTTCCTTGTTTTGCCAATATATCGAGCGGCGACAATCACGACGAGTGAAATATCACTGGTCGGATTGCCGAGCGCGGCAAGAACTTTTCGTTCACTACCGCCGGATCTGCTTTTACCTGCTGCGGCCTGTATCGGCGATTCCCAAGACGATCTCTCAAGACAGCAAAGACGATTGCTCGTTACAAGAACGAATGCCTGTTGACGGCATGCTGTAAAAGGCTGCGGAGTCATATGCGAATTGCTCTCCCCTATCTGCGTTCGATAGTATCCGCGTTCCTATTTTCGGCGGGCGTTCCCAGCCTGTTGGCGCTGACGATTTCGCCCCTTAGCCCAACCTTAAGCGAAGGCGCAACACAACAGTTCACGTCCGACGTTGTGGCAACCTGGACTACTACGTGCGGAAGCATTGACATGACGGCTGGACTATACACCGCACCCTTAGCGCCGGGTTCCTGCACTATTAGTGCGACGGCGGCAGACGGCAGCGGCAGTATCGCAGCGACTACCGCGACCATTACTTCTCCCGTGGTAATCACGCCTTCGAGTGCGACTACGGCAC
>JANXZS010000134.1 GCA_025355385.1 Acidobacteriaceae bacterium
GCTGGTTCGGATTACGTGGAATGTCGTCCTCGATCGTAAGCGTCGCACCAAGATCCGGCCGGAGACGGAGGATATCGCCGATCTCGCGCACCTGCTTCCCGCCCACGGCCTCAAGGCGGATGAGCGCGTAATCGCCGCGCAACAGCACGCCCACGTCCTGAGGCTCATCGAACGACTGCCCCGGAAAGAGCGTGAGGTGCTGCTCCTCTCAGCCTTCGAGGAGCTCTCGACGCCGCAGATCGCAGCCGTCGTGGGCACCACAGATTCCTCTGTTCGTTCGCGCCTGTTCCGCGCACGCCGCCTGCTCCCAGGCTTGCTGGAGAAGAGCCACGAATGACCGACCCGACCACACGCCGCCATCAGGCCTCGCAATGGAGGGAGCAAGAATCCTCGGCATCCGAGGCTAAGCTGGACAACTTACAGGCGGACGCGCTGTCCATCAATTGGGAGGCGGTCGCCACACTATCGCACGACATATCGTGCTGCCCCGCGGCGTCGCGGTCCCGCATCATCCCACGGATGCATCCCACGAGGGCAGGGATGATCCGGCTTCTCCGCCTCAAGGATCCACGCGTCGCTGGACGAGTACCCACGATACCGGAGAAGCGGCGACGTGATGTCGGCCTCCGGCGGCTACCGAATCCGTTGACTAGTGCGTTGCGTCTTAAGCCGACGTCCTATGAAGTGAAACAGCATACTGATGAGTGCTAATGCAATCGCGCCAATCAGCGCAGGCATAAATCCATGGATTTCAAAACCCGGCATAATCTTGCTGGCGAAGAGCAGAATAATTGCGTTGATCACCAATAGGAACAGACCGAGCGTAAGGATGCTCAATGGAAAGGTGATGATTTTGAGGAAGAGCCCGATCGTGGCATTCAGCAGGCCGATCACGAGGACCGCCAGCAATGCGTAACCAAGGCTTTGCACTTCAAACCCAGGTATATAGCGGCCAACAATCAGTAAGGCCACCGCATTCAGCAGCCAGTGCAAGAGCAGAATCATGGTTGCAAACCTCGTTCATTGGCCCAGATCAACGTCCCGATTCCCACTTCGCGCGGGCAGAAATCTAGAGCCGGCTCAGGCGTGAAGTAGTCCGCGATTGTTTCGCCAAACAAAGCGTGAACGAAGCGGCGCTACCCACATCTCACAACAGAAGAAAGACGTGACTAGAGTACCTTAAGAACCGTGAACGTGGGAGGAATTGCAATTGCGGCTGCTGGTGATGATTTGCCTCTTGATGACCATGCTCGCCCCGGCCCAGGCCCGCAGCGCTTCCCTTGAGCCCGCTGTTCAGGACGTGCACGCACTGCTGCTGGAAGTGGAGGCGCACCAGAAGCAAGTCGAAAAAATGCGCGAAGACTATACCTACCGGGAGATCACACGCACCGAGGAACTCGATGGCAGCGGAAAGGTGAAGAGGACCGAGACTGTGGAACTGGAAGTCTTCTACGTCAATAGCCACCCCATTCGCCGGCAAGTGCGAAAACAAGGTAAGGAACTGAGCGCGGACGAACAGAAGAAGGAGCAGTCCCGCGTGACCAAAGAGGTCGAAACCGCCCTGAAAAAGCCTCCCGGCGAGCCCCTCCATGGCGACGCAATTACGGTCCAGCGCTTGCTCCAGATCATGTCGATTCGCAATCCGCAACGCCTTATGTACAAAAATCGTCCCACCATCGCATTCGAATTCGTGGGCGATCCCCATACCAAAACACACGGCATAACGGAAGACATCTCGAAGAAACTCTCTGGCACTGTGTGGATCGATGAAAAGGATCGCCAGGTGACTCGAATGGATGCGCGGATTGATGACAACCTTCGCGTCGGTGGTGGATTGGTAGCATCGGTTCAGAAGGGCAGCAGCTTTACCTTTGAACAGGAATTGGTGAACCATGAACTTTGGCTGCCTACCGCAGCCGATATCCATGTTGCCGCCCGGGTGATGATATTGAAGGGACTTCGGCAGAACATTCACGTCCAGAACGACAACTATCAGAAGTTTCACGCCGACGCGATCCAGCAGCCGGGTGTCACCGTGGCCACTCCGCCCAAGCCGTAACCCGAGGGAGGAAAAGTTGCTGGACACACTCGGAATACTATCGCTGATAGAACGAATACTGCCACCTCCGTCGTTTGCCACATGCTGCAATCGAACTCTGCCACGCGGCGAAGTCTACAAACCAGCAACTGAAGGCTCCCCACCAACCACCCTCGCAGGTGTGGGCTCACTCCTTATTTCATCCGCTCCCAAACCAGAGTTTGAGTGTAAGCGTAAGAGCAGCGCATCTTTTGGAGCGGTAGTGTTTGTGATGAATTCTGTTCATGAGTGTGGATACTGAATTGTTACTTGTTCGTCGTAGCCGTGCGGAGATTGAGCGGCTTGTAGTTCTATATCGATCGAGTGGAATGAGACGTAGCGAGTTCTGCCTCAGTCATGAGATGGCGGTCAGCACGCTGGGACGCCACTTGAGAAAACAGCGGAGCAGGCACAGCGATTCGCGCAGCAAGGGCATCGAGCGGAGTCGTCTGGTAGCTGTGGAGTTATCCGCTCCGGTGCCTGTCGTTCGATGCGCAGATCTTTCCCCGCACGCTGATAGTGTTGTTGCCCAACAAGCGCCAGGTGGAAGTTCGCCGCGGCTTC
>JANXZS010000013.1 GCA_025355385.1 Acidobacteriaceae bacterium
AGCAGTTTCTGGAAACGATGGACGGGGTCATTCCGTGGCGCGAACTGGAAGCATTGATCGAGCCGCACTATCCCAAGGCAGGCAACGGCCGCCAGCCTGTCGGCCTGCCCATCATGCTGCGGGTTTACTTTCTTCAGCAGTGGTTCAACGTATCGGATCCAGGTGCGGAAGAAGCGCTCTATGATTCGCCGGCTTTGCGTCGCTTTGCGGGCGTCGACCTAGGCCGGGCCGCAGCGCCCGATGAGACAACGATCCTTCGCTTCCGCCACCTTCTTGAGCAGCACGAGTTATGCGGCCAGTGAAACGGCCAGGATGAGAATGCATATCATTGGCGATCCCTGCGGATCGCCGAGCTGCGATCTTCGTTGCCAGGTGTGCTGCCTGAGGCAGAGTGCATCCTGAAGCGCGCCCAAGCAGAACGAGGTAACCTCACATTCGCCATGCCAGGAAGCGGTACCCGTCGGTACACGATCCTGCCGCACATGCCACAATTCCGCGTGCCACTCTCGAGACCATTCCGTTCGCTCGTGCATCGGTACAAGGAGGAAAATACCCCGCAGAAAGCTCAAATCAAAAACGCGAAAGACCCAACTCAGAAGTGCCCTCATACGGATTTCGATTCTTCGGAGGGAATCAATTGCCGACGCAGAGCAAAGGCCGGCGAGAAAATACTACAAATTGACGGCGACGGGAAAGATAACGCTTGAAGCGTCTCACAAACGCTACCCGCTCCTCGAAAGCTGGCCGGGGCTAAGGTACATGAACGGCAGGGAAGCGACATGCTTGAATTATAGAATCTATGCAGAAACTACCGCAGCATTCTCGCGATCAAGAACGTCAGCTTTACGGTTTCAGCGGGTGAGCTTGTGGGCTTTCTAGGTCCGAATGGGGCTGGCAAATCAACAACAGTCAAGATCATCACGGGAATATTGCGTCCGAACGATGGACACGTACTTTTCGAAGACCAAGGTATCCGCAAAGACATGGTCGCCTTTCGTAGCGCCTTCGGTTACGTTCCGGAAGAAGCCCATCTATATAACTAAGTGTCCGGACTCGAATATCTTCAACCTGTCGGCAGACTGCGCGGATTCGGCGAATCTCTCATCGAAGCGAGAGCCACCGGATTGCTAAAGCTCCTGAACCTCGAGTCCTCGCAATATTCGCCTCTCACTTCTTACTCGAAGGGCATGCGCCAGCGCGTGCTGATCGCCGCGGCCTGCTGCACGATCCGAAGCTGTTGATCTTCGATGAACCACTCTCTGGCATGGACGTGGTCTCCGCACGTTTGTCAAAGACCTCCTCAAGTTGCTAGCGGCAGAGGGCAAAGCCATTCTCTACATCTCGCACGTGCTGGAGGTTGTAGAGCAGGTCTGCAATCGCGTCATCGTCGTTGCAAAGGGCAGGATACTGGCGGATGCTCCACCGTCCGACCTCACCAAACTGATGAGCACAATAACGCGGCAGATTGCATTTGAGCTTCCCATGATGCTGGTGCTGGCCGTTGCGTGGTTCTTCAGGCCTGCCCAAACCCGATAAGCACGTTTTGTAGGCAGGTCGAAACCCGGCGCAAACGACCCGCCTACAACTTGATAACAAATCATGGCTTCACTTGCTGATTGTCAGATCACCTTTCAGCGGAGTGTTTTCTGAAGAGTTGCCAACAAGGATAGTGAACTTGCCTGGATCAATCTTCCAATCGTGCGACGCCACGTCGTAGTAAGAGAAAGAGCGGTCGCTGAGCTTGAGAGTGACATGCTTTTTCTCGCCAGCCGCCAGGCGAACCTTCTCGAATCCCTTCAGCTCCATGACCGGACGCTTCACCGTAGCCGAGGGATCGGCGACATAGAGTTGCGCTACCTCCGCACCATCGTGAGCGCCAGTATTCGTGACGTCGAACGAAACCGTGACTTCATCGCCGGCATTGAAGCTGATGGGTGCGATTTGCAGATCGGAGAAGCTGAATGTCGTATAAGAAAGGCCAAATCCGAAGGGGAAGAGTGGCTTCTTGTTGGCGGACGCGTAGTAACGGTAGCCGTAGAACAGACCTTCTGTGTACTTCACGTGGGGAACTCCATCCGCAGCAAGCGTGGCGTAATAGCTGTCGTGGACGGGGCTTTCCTCCCAGGAGCGGTCAAAGGTAGCTGGCAGTTTGCCTTCAGGATCATGCGTTCCAAAGAGAATTTCAGCTAGAGCCGTGCCGCCTTCCTCTCCGGGATACCAATTGTGGAGCAGGACGGGAACCTGGTCGATCCATTGCCGCATATCCACGCCACCACCAGCGGTGATGGCGACGATGATCTTTTTATTGATCGCGGCAACGGATTTGATCAACGAGTCCTGACCCCACGGCAGCTGGAAGGTGCGGTCGAGGCCTTCACTTTCGGTCGAGCCGTCAAACCCTACGGCGATTACCGAGACATCGGCGAGAGCGGCCATCTTCTTACTGTCCGGCGTGAGCATGTCGTCTGCGGAGCGTATGCCGAGGCTGATGTGAGGCGTAGCAGCATCGCCGGTGTAGTCAAGCCGGATCGACGCAGGCTTGCCCGCATCGAGTGGCACCTCTGCCGATCGCGGCGCTTGGCCCTCGCTGCGGGCCTGCTCCAGCCACGGCTTGTCATTGACGGTCAACTTGTAGGTGTCAGAACCTGATCCTGCCACCACAAAAAAATAATCTCCGCTCTTTGCCGGCGTGTAGCTGGCCGTGTAACGGACGGCGATTTGCTTGGGAGGGTTCGGAGTCCACTTGTATACGCTTGACGACACAATACGCGGTGCCGTGCTCACTTTGGGTGTTCCGGTGAATTTATCGTTGTCAAAGGTTTCGAGCTTAACGTCGTGGTCGTATTTTGTCTGATCTAGAATCTCGTCGAAGGTCGGCAGGCCCCGGGCGTAGAGCACCTTCACCTTGTCGGGCGCAAAGCTGCTGAGTCCGGTCATGATGCTTACCGATTCAAACGGCGTTGCGGTCGAACTGCCGCCTGCTCCGGGAACGGCAGGCCAGGCGTCCGGGCCGAATACCGCGATGGTCTTGACCTTATCAGCGCTCAGCGGCAGCAGGCCGCCCTCATTCTTCAAAAGGGTAATGCCTTCGAGCGCGCCCTCAAGCGCGACCTTGGAACCCTCGTGGCTATAGAGGGGGAGATTCAGATTCATCTGCGGGCGGTCAAGGAAATGAAAGCGCAGAGCGGTCACGAAAATGCGGCGCACTTTCTCGTCGATGGTTGCGGTTGTGACCTTGCCGTTCTTAATGGCGGGCAGCAGACTTTTCCGATTCATGAACTTGCCGTCAGGCATCTCCAGATCGAGTCCATTGTTGGCCGCACCCACCGCGTCGTAGGTGGCATCCCAGTCCGACATGAGAACGCCTTGAAATCCCCATTCCTTGCGCAGAACCTGAGTATTCAAGAACGGATTCTGGGTGGCATGAACGCCGTTTAAAAGGTTGTAGGAGTTCATCACGGCACCGGTATGAGACTCGCGAACCGCTGCTTCGAAGGCCGGCAAATAGATCTCGCGCAAGGTACGCTCATCTACATCGGAGCTGACATTGTGGCGATCGAACTCCTGGTTATTGGCTGCGTAATGCTTGACGGTCGCGATCACTCCTTGGCTCTGCACGCCGGTGATGTAACCGACAGCGGTGCGGGCCGAGAGGTAGGGATCCTCACCGAAATATTCGAAATTGCGTCCATTCATCGGAGCACGGTAGATGTTCACTCCGGGGCCGAGCAGGAAATTTACTCCGCGAGCGCGGGCATCGTGACCGAGCGAGACCCCAATCCTCTCGGCGAGCGCAGGATCCCATGCAGCCGCCAGCCCAATCCCGGCCGCGTAGGCGGTCGTGGGTCCCCACGTGCGAACGCCCAGCGGGCCATCCGACATTTTCAGCCGGGGAAAGTTGGCGTCCGGCGTAGCGCGAATAAACATGCTGTCCTCGCCGCCGATCAGGTCAATCTTCTCCTCAAGCGTCATCTTGCCGAGCATGGCATCCGCCCTTTGCACCAAGACAGGACTGACGTCTACGGGAGCTTGTGCACGAAGCAGCGGAGTGCACATCGAAACGGACAGCAAACAGGTCAGAATAATCGATTCAGTGCGCATTATTTGGGGCTCCGAAGTCGGGTCAAGCTTACAGAAGCAAATTCCTTATTGCAAAGAGATTTGCGTGCGAGCCCTGCGACATCATAAGTTTGGTTGTATCGATCCGCGTGCACCTGTGATACGAGTCACAGGCAGCCGTGTACTCTGTCACTGCCTCTATTGAAAGAGCGTCGCACACTGGAAGATCTGAAGAGGTGACTTCATGCCGTATCAGGCGTCTGCTGAACTCAAGACCATCGTAGTCGCGACCGATCTGTCGAGGACCTCTTCGGCGGCGCTGCAGTGTGCGCGGCTTCTGGCGAGCGCTTATGGCGCGCGTGTCGTGCTGGCCCACGTGATTGACCCCGTGTCCTACGCAAATCTCTCCGACGTTCCGCAACAGGTTTTGGAAGAGATGACGGAAGTCGCGCGGGAAGAGATGGATCGTCTGGCTGAGGAGTTTCTCAGCGCGGGCATCCCCAGCAACTCCGAAGTGCGGCAAGGCGTGGTGACTCACCTGCTGCTGCAGGTAATCGAGCAATACAAAGCGGATCTGGTGGTTTTGGGTACGCGCGGAGCAAAGGGCGTGGGTCCGGTAGCGGTGGGTACGGTGGCCGAACAGCTTGTCCGCCTGGCACCGTGTCCGGTAATGGCCGTGGCAGCGGATGCGGTTAGTGCGAGTGCGGAAGCGCTTGCCGGAGGGGAGATACTGGTTCCGATAGAGGTCGGCGCCGCATCGGGGAAGGCTATCGCCGCGGCGCAGTCCCTCGCATCCCACCTGCGTCGAGGCATCCTTCTGCTGCACGCAAGGACGCCCGCAGAAATATTGGCAGATACCGATCCTTGTGCTGCAACCACGGCAAACCTGAACAGCGGAATTCAAGCCTATGCCAGCGTCCCTGTTCGCTGCCTGGTGAAGGACGGCTCGCCGTCGGATGTGATTGCCGCTGTGGCTGCCGAAAGTCGAGTTTCCATGATCGTTCTAGCGGTGAACCGGGAGAGCCGGAGTAAGACCGCTCATGGGACGGCATACGAAGTCATCACGCGGGCGAGGACGCCAGTACTCTTCATCCCCCCTTCCGCGATGGTTGAGCCGGAATCGATTCCCACGGAAAGAGCAGTGGCGCCATGCTGAAGCAGCTGATCCAGCACCGTTGGATCTGCTTCGTGCAGGGCGGGCTGACTTTGTTGCTGGGCATCGGAGTGCTAAGCCTGCGGCCCTTGATGGAAGACCGGTTGATGGGGACCTTTGTGACCGCGGTGGTGCTGCTCAGCACCGGATTCGTATTGGTGACGGCCGGTTTGCTGGACCTGGCGATTGCGGTGGATGTAACCGCCCAGCAACGCAAGATACGCACGGCCATGGTGTGGTGGCTGGCGGGCGTCATCGGCTTAGGAATCGGTCTGATCGCGCTCTTGGCGCCGACTATAACAATGCGTTTGCTGGCGGTGGTAGCGGCCGCCCATGCGCTATTGGTGGCGACATTTAACCTGGCCATGCTACCTAGCATTGACAGGCACCCCCTGCAGCGCAACTTGCTGTCGGTCTCTTCCCTGATCTGCGTCATTTTTGCAGTGTTGCTGGTCGTGGGAGCGCTTGGAACAGCGGCCATGGCAACTCGCGCCGTTGGATTCTACGCGCTGTATTTTGGGCTTCGCCTGATGTTTATGGGAGGCCAGTTGGCAACCGGGCGTCACCTAACGGTGGCCGCTTCCTGATGAAGGAAAGGATTCAATGCTGAGCCACGAACGACGAGAAAGCCTGGGCATTGTGACCTCTCGGCCGTTGACGGAGCTGCTGGCATGTCCGGGTCCGCTTGAACAGAGGCTGGGCGCAGCCTCACAGCGCCGTGACTACCCTGCCGGAGCACTGCTTTTCTCCCAGGACCAGGAGTGTGACGGGCTCTACCTGCTGCTGACTGGTGAGTTTACGCGGTCGGCTCAACGTCGGGAGAAGCGCCTCAGTCTGGGTGTTCTTCACGCCGGGGGTCTGGTGGAACTGGCGGGTGTGCTGGGCGACGGGCGGCACAACTACTCTCTGAGCGCGGCGACCGATGCTGCTGCTTTGGTATTTCCAATGGGCACTTTACTGCATGCGTTTCTCGAATACCCACCGCTGCGCATGCATCTGTTGGAAGAGCTTGGCCGCGAGGTCTCGCGTGCCTACGGTGCGGTTTACCAGCCACGGAAAACGAGAATTCGCCACATCGAGGCGGTCAGCGTGGGCTATCCTACGTCAAATTTGTCCTGATGACAGACGGGGGCATGCGCCTTCTTACGACGGAATCGTGAAGCTTCTGGCCAGTCATCCGATCCCGGGTTAGGCGTCCTCTTTGAAGGATCAGCGAAATGGTGTATCCGTGGCGCTTCCAGCGTTTTTAAAAGGGGAACATTGCCTCGGGTAATGCCCATAGGGGAAGTGCGCTATACTGAGGTCGAAATCTTCACGTGACAACTATGTCTTCCCCCCAAAGTCATCACGCAGCAGAAGACTGCATGAATTGCGAGCATCGCACATTGCGGATGTTTTGCAATTTGACTCCCGAAGCCCTCAAGGATTTTGATGGGATTGGCATCCTGATGAGTCATGTCCGCGGTGCCAAGCTATTTACCGAGGGTGATCTGGCACGAAACGTATTCATCATGTGTACCGGTCAGGCGAAGATCTCCTGTACCTCGCGTGACGGCAAGACCATGATCCTAAAGATCGCCGGCCCGGGAGATGTTCTGGGATTGAGCGCGGTCCTGGCAAATGTTCCCTATGAAGTGACATCCGAAGCGATCGAACCCTGTCAGGTCAAGGCGATCCGCAAACAGGAATTCGTCGATTTTCTGGCGAGACATGGAATCGCCAGCATGCACGCCGCGCAATCCCTTTCGGGCGAATACCTCACGGTCTTTCAAGACGCGAAGCGCCTTGCTCTTTCAGGCTCAGCCGCAGGCCGGCTGGCACGTCTTTTACTAGATTGGGGAACCTCCGTCTCCTGCGGCAAGCCGGAGATTCGTTTTACCCTGGCATTGACCCATGAAGAGATCGCCAACATGGCGGGAACCTCACGAGAGACGGTAACGCGCCTGCTGAACCAGTTCCGGCGCAGCCAGATGATCAGTATCAAAGGCACAGCGCTCACGATCCTCAAACCGGACGACCTGGAAAAGCTGACTGCTTAGGGTACACACGCTGTTGCACCAGCAATGATGTACAACGATCTTCGGCTGCGCGAATTGCGCCTCTCTCCTCTCTATCCCCAAGTTCAGAGATGATCGTCCCATCCGCTCGAGGCTATTCGCGGAGTGCGAATCGTTTATGCGGCTCAGGCTCCGCTGCCATATCCTGTTCCCTAAGCGTAAGGACGGGACAGCGGGCGTGTGCGAGCACGCGATAGACAGTTCCTTCGCGAGCCATAGCTCCGATGGGTGAAGTGTGAGCAGCACCCAGCACGATGAGGCTGGCCTGCACGGCGGCGGCCTCCGCCAGAATCTCAATCGCGATATTGCCAGTGGCGACTCGTGTAGTGCATGAGCACCGGCAGGCGAGGTCGCTGGGGATCATGGCGGCCAGTGTTTCCTCGGCGTGCTCTATCGCCTCTGTACGGAGACTGCTTTCCGTATGCGACGTGTAAGCACGTGCAAAAGGATAAGCCGGGCGCTGGAAGTGCGCGCCACCTCGCATGCAAGTGCTGCGCTGGCGCGGGAGGCTGTACTAAGAGACGTTGCGTGCAGAACGGTTTCCTTACCGTCAACTGCAGAGTCGAGCCGGTGAGCCGCAGGTCCTACGGTAAGCACTGGTACCCATACCGAACGAAGCACCTGCTCTGCCACGGAGCCAAGAAGCAGCTTTCCCCACTTGCCTCGACTCCGCGTACCGAGCAGAACCCGGTCCACATGCAACTGCCGGACGGTGGCTAGAATCTGCTGCGCTGCCGCGCCCTCACGGACCAGCACTTCGCAATCGATATTAGCTTGTTGGGCTTCCGCGCAATAGGTCGCCAGAAACTTCTCGGCATAGTTGATGGCTTCAGTTGGGCTGTAATACGGCAAGCCGCCAGGGTCGACGGCGATGGAATTTGTACCTGTCAGAACATGCAGGAGGAACAGGCGAGCGCCAGTATTTCGTGCCTGTTCCAGGGCATACGGAAAAAGCCTGTCGATGTCCCCGAGGTCAGTGGCGATAAGGATTGAGGCTGGTTTGCTCCAGCGATGGCTGCCAGGTTCCAACATGTTGGATCTCCTGTCGCGAAAAGAATCCCATCTCAGGTAACGCGTCGGATGTGTGCTAGAGCACTGGCAGTTGTGACAACGGCACATCGCGAGGCATGCTGTCCCTTTTAAAGGTCGTCAACTTACGGAAAGCTGTTGTTTCTCCTGCGTTTATCTCATAGACTGCGCTCAGCAAATCTCTTTAGGGTCGGGGATATCCATGAATATTCGGGAGGTAGCCAGGAAGGCTAACGTCTCGACCGCGACAGTTTCGCGTACGATTAACGGCTCTAATAAGGTCTCCCCGGAGACTGCGGAGCGGGTGCGTAACGCCATTCTGGCGCTGAATTATTATCCAAACACTAACGCTCGCGCCCTGGGTTCGGGGCGCAGCCGCCTTTACGGTTTGATCATCTCGGATATCACAAATCCCTTCTTTCCTGACCTGGTGAAGAGCTTCGAGGACGTGGCAGTCACCCACGGCCAGGACGTGATCATCGCCAATACCGGCTACAGCTTTGAACGTACCGAACTCTGCGTGCAACGAATGCTGGAACGCAAAGTAGACGGCGTAGCCATCATGACCTCCGAAATGGATGCCAGCCTGGTCGATCGCCTGAGCAGCCGTGGCATTCCCATCGTATTTCTGGATACCGGCCGGCTGGGCATGGGCATAAGCAACATCGTGGTGGATTATGGCAAGGGCATTCGGGACGCCTTTGGACACCTGGTGGAGATGGGTCATGAGCGCATCGCCTTCATCTCGGGACCGATGAATCTGGCTTCCGCGCGCGTGCGTCGTGACGCGTTTGTCGCAGCTTCACAAGAAGCCGGGATCAATGTGAAGTACGATTTGATTGAGGAGTCCAATCATCGCCCGGATGGAGGCCGCCTCGCCATGGGTCGCCTGCTCGATCGCAACAGCCGGCCAACCGCGGTTATCGCATCGAACGATTTGACGGCGATAGGCGCCCTTGGGGGGATTTACCAGAGGGGCCTGCGCGTGCCAGAAGATATTTCTGTCAACGGCTTCGACGACATCGAGTTGTGCTCGTTCATGCATCCCACGATGACCACGGTTCGTCTCTCGCGTTCGGAGATTGCCGAGCGCGCCTTTCAAGCGCTCTACAACGAGAATCCCAAGGAAGAGCGTCCGGGAGTGGAGTACCGCATCGAGCCCCAGCTCATCATCCGCAACTCCACGGGGATGAATCCGGAGCGGACGTTGCAACGGAGAAATGAGCCAGACTCTGCGGCGGATTAGATACTTACCCTATCCATGGTTCACGTTTTGCTTGCGTGTGCGGGTGCACTCCGCGACAATGGCGCGAGGTGAGATTCATGTCTCAGGTTGTTACTCGTTGTTTTAACCGCTGCGCTCGCATTGCGGCATTGGGATTTCTGGCTGCTTCACTTCTTCTCCAAAGCCAGAATGCGAAGCTGGTTCGGCCCCCTATTACGGGCGTTGATCATGTTGCCATACTCGTCAGTAGTCAAAGCGAGGCGGAGCGGTTCTACGTGCGGCACCTGGGTCTCCAGCGAGTGCCGCTTTCAGGCGACATGGCTTTCAGCTATGCGGTAAACCCAACCCAATCGCTGGAAACGCTGACGGGCGCTGAGAAGCGCGGTAGCCGGATTGACCACGTCGCTTTTGCCACGGCGGACGCTGAGGCATTGCGGCGGTATCTTGGGACTAGAGGAGTTACTGTCCCGGCAAAGTGTGGCGGCGCCTCTGACGGTGGCCTGGAATTCGCCGTGACCGATCCCGAGGGAAATCCGGTCGAGTTTGTGCAGCGTGGGCGGCAGGCCTCGATACCCCGCCCTGGCCACACTGCGGTGAGCACACGATTGATCCATGCCGGTATCGTGGTGCACGATCCCGCCGCCGAAGATAATTTCTATCGCGATGTTCTCGGCTTTCACCTCTATTGGAAAGGCGGCATGAAAGAGGGCGTGACGGATTGGGTGAGCATGCAGGTGCCCGACGGTACTGACTGGATCGAGTACATGCTGAATGTCGGTCCGAACGCCAGCGCGGAACAGCGCGGCGTCATGAATCACATCGCGCTCGGAGTCAGCGATATCCATGCAGGGGACCGGGCACTGAAGGCGACCGGTTGGACGCCCACGCAACGAGAGCAGCCGCAACTGGGCCGCGACGGGAAGTGGCAGCTCAATGTGTACGACAGTGATCAAACACGAGTTGAGTTCATGGAATTCCGGCCGGTTGAAAAGCCTTGCTGCTCGCCGTACACCGGGCCACATCCGCATTAGGGCAATTCCGCTTCTGCTGATGATCTGGCAAGAGCCACTTGATGAAGCAGGCGGATCCCAGGTTGGTGTATCTAAAGATGGATTGCTGATGGGCAAGGAGCGTCATGCACCGATTCATCACCGGACTGACGCTAAAGTGCTATTTGGCGAAAGGGACGATGCGAGAGCCCATTCTGGCGGGCACGTCAACTGACTGCAGCTACGTAAGTTCCCGTCACACCGCCAATTCCGCCGCTTGTTGCCAAATGGAAGTCGTCAATTTTTCTGCGGCAGTTTCTTTGTCCGTAAGTGACTATAATCACAGAGTAGAAAGACGGAAGTTGTTTCCGACTTTGGATTGAAGGGAATCCGCCAAATGGCGACAGGAGATGCAGTCCTGAGTATGACGAGCGTACCCATTGCGCAGCCAGGCTCAGAGATGCAGCAAGGAACAGCAACCACACGCATCGTCAACGATTTCAGCATCCAGGTAGCTACGGTCAACGGCTCCGGATCGCAATCTGCCAATAGCATTCTGTTGAAGAGCCTCTTCGGGATGGGCATCCCGGTGAGTGGCAAAAACCTCTTTCCCTCGAACATTGCCGGGCTGCCGACCTGGTACACCATTCGAGCCAGCAAAGACGGGTATGTCGCCCGCAAGAAAGACATCGACATCCTGGTCGCGCTCAATGCGGAGACGGCGAAGGAAGACATACTCTCACTGCACCCGGGCGCGGCGGCAATCTACGAAGCGTCTCTGGATCTAAAGCAATACCGCGAAGATGTGTCCTGCTATCCGGTTCCGTTCGATAAACTGACCGCGGCCGTATGCCCTGAATCCAAGCTGCGTAAGCTGGTCAGGAATATGGTCTACGTGGGGGTTGTAGCGAAGCTGCTGGAGATGGATGTAACGGAAGTGGAGCGTGCGGTTCGCAATCAGTTCGCCAAGAAGCAGAAGGCTGCTGATCTGAACTGGAGCGCCGTCAATGCCGGATATGAGTACGCAGGAGAAACCCTAACCAAGCACGATCCCTACTGCCTTGAGCGGATGAATGCCACGGCGGGCAAAATCATTATTGATGGCAACGATGCAGCAGCAGTGGGCTGCATGTTCGCCGGCGTAACCGTCGTGACGTGGTATCCGATCACGCCGTCGTCCTCAGTCGTTGAGAACCTGATCGACTTGATGAAGCGATACCGCGTAGAGCCAGACGGCAAGGCAACTTTCGCCATTGTTCAGGCGGAAGACGAACTGGCCGCGGTGGGCATGGTGCTGGGGGCGGGTTGGGCTGGTGCACGCTCAATGACGGCCACCTCAGGCCCCGGTATTTCGCTGATGGCGGAGTTCGCTGGACTGGGCTACTTCGCCGAGATCCCAGGAGTCATCTTCGACGTACAACGCACGGGGCCTTCCACTGGTATGCCCACGCGCACGTCGCAGGCCGACATCCTCTCGATTGCTTTCATCTCGCACGGCGACACCAAGCACGTGATGCTGTTGCCGGGTTCGGTGAAGGAGTGCTACGAATTCGCCGGCGCCGCTTTTGACCTGACGGAGCGTCTGCAAACGCCGGTCTTTGTACTTTCCGATCTGGATCTTGGCATGAATAACTGGATGTCCGAGCCGTTCGACTATCCGGAGAAGCCACTGGATCGCGGAAAGGTTTTGACGGCCGAGGACCTGACGCGGCTCGGCGGATTTGCCCGCTACAAGGACGTGGATGGCGATGCGATTCCATATCGCACATTGCCCGGCACCGATCATCCCCTGGCTGCCTACTTTACTCGAGGCAGCGGACACAATGACAAGGCTCTCTACACCGAAAAGCCCAATGAGTATCAGGAGATCATGGAGAGGCTGGCGAGTAAGTTTGAGACGGCGCGCACGCTGGTACCGGCTCCCGTTGTCGTGCAAACAGGCAAGTCGGAAGTCGGTCTGATTGGCTTTGGCAGCTCCGATTTTGCGATTGTGGAATGTCGCGATCAGTTAAAAAATGAGTATGGCTTGGAGACAGATTACTTGCGCCTGCGGGCTTATCCATTCTCACCGGCGGTGCACGAGTATATCGCTTCTCACGAGCGCGTGTACGTGATCGAACAGAACCGCGATGCACAGATGTTGAGCCTGCTGAAGCTTGACTCGCCGGCAGCAGAAATAACCAAACTTCACAGCGTACTGCACTTCAACGGACTTCCCGTGGATGCACGCAGCGTAACCGAAGCGGTGGTCGTGCAGGAGGGACTCTAGATAATGGCAACTACGACTGTAACAAATGCACCGGCACCAAAGACAAACAGGCTGGGTCTGCAGGTACTGGACTATCGCGGCGGCAAGACAACTCTCTGCGCGGGGTGCGGACACAACTCAATCTCAGAGCGCATCATCGACGCCATGTATGAGATGGGTGTGCAGCCAGAGCGCCTGATGAAGCTCTCCGGCATCGGATGCTCGTCGAAGAGCCCGGCGTACTTTATGGGGCGCTCCTTCAGCTTCAATAGCGTTCACGGACGTATGCCATCGGTTGCAACCGGCGCGCTGCTCAGCAATCACACCATGATGGCATTGGGCGTGAGCGGTGACGGCGATACGGCGTCCATCGGCATGGGACAATTTGTGCACCTGCTGCGCCGCAATCTTCCCATGATTTACATCATTGAAGACAATGGTGTGTACGGTCTGACGAAGGGTCAGTTCTCAGCAACCGCCGACGTGGGCTCGAAACTGAAGACCGGGGTGATCAACGATCTTCCTCCGATCGATACCTGCTCTTTGGCTATTCAACTGGGCGCAACCTTTGTTGGGCGCTCCTTCTCCGGCGACAAGAAGCAACTGCTCGCCATGTTGAAGGCAGCGATTGCCCATAAGGGCACGGTGATGCTTGACGTGATTTCACCCTGCGTCACCTTCAACGACCACGAGGGTTCCACCAAGAGCTACAAGTATATGCAGGAGCATGAAGAAGCCATTGCGGAAGTGGGCTTTGTCCCCAGTTTTGAAGACATCGCTGTGGATTACGATCCGGGCACAACCTACAACGTGACCATGCATGATGGCTCGCACCTGCGCCTGCGCAAACTGCACGAGGGCTACAACCCGACCGACCGCGTCACAGCCGTAACGCAACTGATGCAGTCGCACGCCACCGGCGAGGTGCTTACAGGCGTTTTCTATGTAAACACCGAGAAGCCCACCTTCATCGATCAACTCAACCTTGTGGACGCTCCTCTGGGGACGTTGCCTCAGGAACGTACCCGCCCTGCCAAAGCAGTGCTTGACGAGATCATGTCCAAGCATCGCTAGAGCAGAAGCAGGGTTACTGTAAGGTGAGCTACAGATCTCTGCAGGCATTTTCATTTTCATCAAGAAAATGCCTACATCCCTGACGCTGGATACATCACTCTATCCCTGCTTCTGCCCTAGGTCGCCTGGTTCCCGGTTGTCTCGAATAAGACCGATGCCCTCGCGCAAGCGAGGGCATCGGTGTAGCTACTGGTTACCGCTTAATGAGATTTGAACAGACTCATCTGGGGCGACCCTACCTGGGCGCGTTCAGACGCGATCGACCGTGACTGATTCCAGTACTACCGGCGTGGACGGACGATCCTGTGCGCCGCGCTTGACCTTGGAGATCTTTTCCACGATCTCGTAGCCTTCGACGACTTCGCCAAAAATGGTGTGTTTGCCGGTTAGCCAGTCCGTGTTCGCAACGGTGATGAAGAATTGCGAACCGTTCGTATTGGGACCTGAATTAGCCATCGCCAGTTTGCCGGGCTCCTTGAAATGGTGCTTCGAACCCTTGGTCTCGTCCTCAAAGCGATAGCCGGGACCGCCCATGCCAGTTCCCATCGGATCACCGGCCTGGATCATGAATTCAGGAATTACGCGGTGGAATATAGTGCCGTCATATAGTTTCTCGCCGACCTTTTTCCCCGCGGTGGGGTGTGTCCACTCGCGGCTTCCTTCAGAGAGCGCGATAAAGTTGGCGACAGTTTTGGGTGCGTCCTGTTCAAACAAGCGACAAACGATTTTGCCCTCAGTGGTGTTGAAAGTGGCGTAGGTGCCGGGTTGAAGTGACATGAAGACTCTCCTCGAGACTGTTGGGGAAGCGTTAAGGTTTTGTTGCTGGCGTGGCGTCCGCGGGCAATGCAGCGGGTGCTACTGCGGGCATAGGCGGCATGGGCTGGCCTTCCCGCACGATGAACACTTTTTTCAAGACGATGGCTGTCAGCGGCTTGTCCTGGCCATCCTTGGGGACGCTGACAATAGATTGGATGACAGGCATGCTGGCTTCATCGCATTGGCCGAAGATGGAGTGGATCTGATTGAGATGTTCGGTCGGTGCGACAGTAACGAAAAACTGACAGCCGTTGGTATTGGGGCCCGAGTTTGCCATGGCCAGGCGTCCGGGCACGTCAAAGTTAAGCGTTGGATCGACCTCATCCTTGAACAAATATCCGGGGTCGCCCATGCCGGTGCCGGCTGGGTCGCCGCCCTGAATCATAAAGTCGGGGATCACGCGATGGAAGGTGGTGCCGTTATAGAGCGGCTTATGATGCATCTTCTTGCTGGTGACCGGGTCGGTCCAATCCTTAGTGCCCTCAGCGAGGGCGATAAAGTTAGTTACAGTGTCAGGCGCCTGCTTGTCAAAGAGCCTGCAGGTAATGCGGCCCATTGTCGTGTCCAGCACGGCGGTGGGTCCGGTAGGCTGCGGCGATACCTTTACCTGCGCTCCCGGTGCGTCGGGAAGGTCAGTGGCTGCGGGCGTCGTCGATGGCTGCGCTGGAGGGGGTGGAGTGGTGGATTCCTGTGCGCCCGCGGCAAGGGCGAAAGTTCCGCATACCAAGGTGATTGCGGCGAAGCGATGGATGGTTCTCATATTCATTCTCAAGAATCTAGGGTAATTGATGAGCGGCCATTGATGCCAGTTGCACGCTCCACAAGAACAAACGTAGGTCTTCGCTGTGAGGCTACGGCTTTTCGCCGGGCTGATGCTGGCGGATGCGCGGGCGCCCCTCCGACTGAAGCTGGTGGCTTACCGCCTCTACCTTGCGAAAAACACGAAGCAAGTTGCCGCCCAGGATCTTGTCGCAATCGGCCGCGCTAAATCCGCGAGCCATTAGCGCCTCGGTGATTTTTGGCAGATCGGCCGCAGTGTCGAGACCCTCCGGCAGCGAATCTACTCCATCGAAGTCAGAGCCGAGGCCGACGTGATCCACTCCCGCAACCTTGGCGATGTGGTCGATATGGTCGATCAGAATGCTGAACGGCGGGCGTGGAATCTTCACGGTGAACTGCTTGTGTAGGTCATTCACAGCGTTGTAGTCGACGAGCTTAGCTTCCGTCGCGTACTTAGCTTTTAACGATTCAATGGCCTTGTCGCGCTCGGGTGCCTGGGCCTGCTGCGCGTTACGGAACTCCTGGCTGAGAAACGCTGAATAAAAATTCACCATCACCACGCCGTTGTTCACCGCGACCGCGTGCAGCATCTCATCCGTCATATTGCGCGGAGCATCGCAGAGCGCACGCGCAGAGGAGTGGGACGCAATGACCGGAGCACGGCTGATGACAAGCGTTCGGTAGAAGGTTTTGTCTGCGACATGCGAGACGTCCACCATCATGCCGAGACGATTCATCTCGTACACTACGTCTTTGCCGAACTCACTGAGACCTTCCTTGGTGTGAGGAATTTTGTCATCCGTGTAATCGCCAGATGAATCGGCCCAGTCTGTCGAGTTGGACCAGGTGAGCGTCATGTAGCGCACGCCGAGGCGGTGATAATCGCGCAGCAAGCCGAGGTCGTTCTCAATGGAGTGTCCGCCTTCAATGCCCATCACAGCGGCCAACTTATGCTGGCCATGGGCGGCGACGATATCCGCCGCGGAGTAGGCCATGCGCATCTGGTCGGGATACTTCGCCGCTTGCCGATAGACGGCGTCAATCAAGGCCAACGTACGGTGCGCGTATTGGCCCTTGAATGCCTCGGGGTCCACCCAGATGGAGAAAAACTCCGCGCCAAGGTTGCCCTTCTTCGCTGATTCGAGGTTCAAACTGCCGCCCTTCAGCGGGTCGCCCAGACTCCAGTTCTCGTCGAGGAAGCGCTGCGTGGTATCGGCATGCGCGTCGATGACAATAGCGGCGCGATGCACGGTGAGGGCGTCAGAGGCCTTAGCGGTGACTGGTGTCTCCGAGGTGCTCTTGGTCAGGGTCGACTTGGGGGTGGAGGCTTTGGGGGTCATAGCGGTATTCTGGGCGCTGGCGGAAAGCCCGCAGAGAAGAAGGACGAAGGTGGGAAATATCTTCATAATAAGCTGGACGGAAAAGGACGGACCAATTCCGGAAGTGTAACAGGTGGGTTCGAGACAGGTGCGCTTAACGCTTAGGTCTCAGAAGCGAGACCTGGGGCACCCTGATAGTTCCAAAAAGACTTCCAGATCAGGTTAGGTCGTGAATAGATCCTTGACTGACTGAATGATTACGTCCCGGCCTATATCGGAGATGGCGCGTGTGAGAGGCAACTGCTTGGGGCAGGCCTGCACACAGTTCTGCGCGTAGCCGCACTCCTGAATGCCACCATCGCCCATGAGTGCGTGGAGCCGTTCTTCCTTGAGCACCTTACCGGTTGGATGTTGGTTGAAGAGCTTAACCTGAGCAATAGTGGCCGCTCCTACGAATCCGGTGGACTCGTTGAACTGCGGGCATACCTCCATGCAGATCGTGCAGGAGATGCAGCGTGACAGCGGATAATTCTCTTCCTGCACCTGTGGCAAGATGCGCGGTCCCGACCCGAGATCGTAAGTGCCGTCGAGCGGTACCCACGCCTTTACGCGCTTCAGGTTTTCAAAAAGAACGCTGCGGTCGACCATCAGATCGCGCACGATGGGGAATTTTGTGAGAGGTTGCAACTTGACTGGCTGCTCCAGATTATCGATAAGCGCTGAGCAGGCCATTCGCGCCTTGCCGTTTATAACCATGGCGCAGGAGCCGCAGACCTCCTCGAGACAGTTGGAGTCGTAGGCGATGGGAGTGGTCGCCTTGCCATCGACGGTCGTGGGATTGGCGGCGATCTCGCGTAGAGACGAAATAACGTTCATCCCGGGGTGATAGGGCAGTTCGAACTTATCCCACACGACCGCTGCATCGGGGCCGCTCTGGCGCTTGACTTCAAACTTGACGGTGCGTTCTGCCATTCTTCTATCTCCCGGGAGGTCCTTACTTCGCTGCGTCGTAACGGCGCGGACGTGGCTTGATGAACTGCGTATCGACCGGCTCAAACTCAAATCGAGGCTCGTCAACATCGGGTGCGAAGTAGGCCTTGGTGGTCTTCAGGAAGCGCTCATCGTCGCGATCAGGAAAGTCGGGCTTGTAGTGTGCCCCACGAGACTCATCGCGCAGCGCGGCGCCCTGCGCCACCACCCGGCTTAGCTGCAGCATGTTGTAGAGCTGCCGGGTAAAGGCAAAGCTGGTGTTTGCCCATGTGGTTTTGTCGCTGAGGTTGATGTTGCGGTAGCGCTCCAGCAGTTCATAGATCTTTTCGTCGGTTTCTTTGAGGGCCTTGTTATAGCGAATGACGGTGACGTTCTTCGTCATGGTTTCGCCGAGCTCGCGCCATATCTTGAAAGGGTTTTCTGTGCCGTCGGAGTGCATGAGCCCAGTGTTGATTTCCTCCTGCCGTTTCTTCTCTGCCGCGTGTCCGCCATCGCCCTGCGCTGCGGGCAGGCTCTTGGCATACTCGATAGCCTTGGGGCCGGCGAGCGATCCCCCATAGATGCAGGAAAGCAGGGAATTGGCTCCTAGACGGTTGGCTCCGTGGTACTGGTACTCGGCCTCCCCTGCGGCGAATACTCCGGCGATGTTGGTCATCTGGTTGAAGTCCACCCACAGGCCGCCCATGGTGTAGTGCATTCCGGGAAAAATCTTCATCGGCACTTCGCGGGGATCGTCACCGACGAATTTTTCGTAAATTTCGAGGATGCCTTCAAGTTTGCGGTCGAGTGTTGCGCGATCGATGTGCGTCAGGTCAAGGTAGACCATTGCCTGGCCGTCGATGCCAAGGCCAAGCTCGAAGACGACCCGATGAATGGCTCGCGTGGCAACGTCTCGCGGCACCAGATTGCCGTATTTGGGATACCACTCCTCGAGAAAGTAGAAGCGCTCTTCACTCGGAATGCTGTTCCATGCGCGGCTGTCTCCGGCCTTGCGCGGAACCCATACGCGGCCACCTTCGCCGCGCGCCGACTCCGACATAAGGCGAAGCTTGTCCTCCCCGGGAATGCAGGTGGGGTGGACCTGGATAAACTCTCCGTTGGCGTAATAAGCACCCTGCTGGTAGAGGGCAGCATTTGCCGATCCGGTGCAGACGACCGAGTTGGTACTCCTGCCGAAGAGGGCGCCGTTGCCGCCGGTCGCAATGATAATGGCGTCAGCGGGGAAGTTGCGGACCTCCATGGTGCGCAGGTTCATGGCGCAGATGCCGCGGCACACGCGGTTACCATCGAGTACGGCAGATAGAAATTCCCAGCCCTCGTACTTCTGCACCTTGTCCTCGGACTCATAGCGACGAACCTGCTCGTCGAGTGCATAAAGCAGTTGCTGTCCCGTGGTGGCACCAGCGAAGGCAGTGCGATTGAAGAGCGTGCCGCCGAAGCGGCGGAAGTCGAGGAGACCTTCTGGAGTGCGGTTGAAAGGAACGCCCATCCGGTCGAGCAGATCAATAATCCCCGGCGCAGCTTCGCACATGCCCTTCACCGGGGTCTGATTGGCGAGGAAGTCGCCGCCATAAACGGTGTCGTCGAAGTGGTTCCATGTAGTGTCGCCCTCGCCCTTGAGGTTCTTTGCGGCGTTGATTCCGCCCTGCGCACAAACCGAGTGCGAGCGCTTCACCGGGACGATGGAGAAGAGGTCAACCTTGCCGCCCGCCTCAGCGATTTTGATAACGGCCGAAAGTCCGGCCAGTCCGCCGCCGACGACGATGATCCTGGGATTCGCTGCCATAATTTCGAACTTGCCTTTCTTACTCTGCGGGACGCACTGCACACCGATTGTCACTTGGCCTGGACCTTACCAATTCATTTCCCTATTTTGACGCGGGAGGTTCGTTACTGGGTGCGCTGGAAGTGCTCTCTCCATTGGTGATTTGTGCTGGCGTCAAATCCGCCGGTGCATTCTTGTACCAGGGACCAACGAAGGCGTAGAGGCTGCTCAGTCCAATGGCGACGAGCGCGATGCCCAGCGCCGCGCAGACATACCCCATCTTGCGCCGCGCTTTGTCGCCGGGTGTGATGCCCCACTTGGCTGAGAAGAGCCACACTCCATAGGCGAAATGCCAGCAGGTGGCGATGATGGCGATAGCGTAAAAGGCCAGTATCCAGGGGTTCGAAAGCTCCATCTGGACCTTATGGAAGGCTGCGCCGGGGTGCTCCGGTAACGAGACGCCGCTAAAACGCTGCCGCCAGACATGCTGCCCGATGTAGATGAAGGCAATCATGCCTGTCCAGCGCTGCGCCACGTACATCCAGTTACCCGCCCATGGGTAATAGACGACATTGCTCTTGCCGCGGAACCAGATGTAAAGCCCGTAGATGGCGTGGTAGAGCAGAGGCAGGAAGATGAACGTCCACTCCAGTACGCGGACAAACGGCAAAGCATTAAGGAATCTGACTTGTTGGGCGTAGGCTACAGGTCCCTTCAATGCTTCGAAGTTGGATACGAAGTGTTCCACCAAAAACGCGCCGATGGGAACGATGCCGCTGAGCGAGTGGAGCCTGCGCAGCAGAAACGAGTGACCCTCTCCGGCTTGGAGCGGTTGCACGCCACGAGTTGGAGGGGTAACGGCGGGGCTGACAGCGGTTGCCATGTGCGATTGACTCCTTATTCCGGGTATATAAGCCGCTTGCAATGCCGGCGCGGACAGCTTTGATAACAGTATTGTTATGTACTATTATTGGTGCGCAGAAGAACGACCGTCAAGCAAAGCCGAAATCAACCTCGATATCGCCCAAAAAAGCTCACGAAAGTTTGCCCTGCGCCTGGTGAAGCAGAGCGCGGAAGGCACGGCCGCGATGACTGAGGCGATGCTTGGTATCAAGGTCGATCTGCGCCATCGTTTTGCCGAGCGCGGGCAGAAAGAAGAGCGGATCGTAACCAAATCCTCCGGTACCGATGGGCTCTGCAAGAATCTGGCCATTGACCGCGCCTTCCCCCGTTGCAAAGCACTCCCCGTTTCGCGCCAGAGCCAGCACGCAGCGATACCGCGCCGAGCGCTGGGGAGCGGGAATTCCTGCCATCTCTTTCAGTAAGAAATTGTTGTTTGCCTGATCCACGGACTCGCCGTCTCTGGTTGGAGCGCCAGAATCCAGCGCGTATCGGGCAGAGCGCACTCCGGGATGGCCATTCAAGGCATCCACTTCGAGGCCAGAATCGTCGGCGAGCATCAACTCACCGGGGAGGAAGTGACTGTAATAGATGGCCTTCGCACGAGCGTTTCCCTCGAAGGTTTCCTCGTCTTCAGGCGCCTGGAGGATTGCGGCAATCCCGGGTAGCGCGAGAATGGTGATTGCGCCGCGCTCCCCCAGTGCTCCCGCCGCCACGGAAAAATCCAGAAGCTTGCCGGGGTTTGTGCTGGCAACATAAATAGTTGGGGCCATAGATTGATTGTAGACGCGGATCTTGCTGCGGCTTAGCTCTTGAGAGAGTTCTTGCGCGCCAGGTCAAACGCAAGCGGACAGCCTTCGCATTTTGGGGTGGGTGCGCAATGGAGCTTGCCCACAGCCACCATCAGCGCGTGAAACTCATTAAAGTGTTGCAGATGTTCGGCGGAATCGTCCTTGTCAAATGCCTCCTCAGCAAGTTGCTGCAGTTCGCCATAGCGGGGACGCTCGCCTGTCAAGTGGTGCCGCGTGGCAACGCGCCGCAAATACTCATCGACAACCATTACCGGGTGCCCAAGCGCGTAGAGAAGAATAGCATCTGCTGTTTCCGGACCGATGCCTGGTAGTTGGAGGAGTTGTTGTCTGAGATCCGGGGTAGGTACTGCCGCCAGCCGCTTGAGAGACCCTGCATACTCTTGATCAAGGAATTCCACAAAGGACCGGATAGCGGCGGCTTTACGAAGCATGTAGCCCGACGGGCGGATCAGCAGGCGAAGTTCTTCCGGGGAAGTTTTACGTAATCCCGCGAGAGTGAGAGCACCAGCGCGACGCAGGTTTTCGATGGATCGCTCGACTCCTCGCCACGAAGTATTCTGTGTCAGATAAGCGCCGAGGATGACCTCGAGGGGAGTCTTCGCAGGCCACCACCCTTGCGGACCGTAAGCCTTGACGAGATGCTGGTACAGCATTCGCAGATGTGCTGCGGAGGAGCTGCCCTCTGGCTCCTGAGGCATTGGGGCGGGGATACGCGGCGGTCGGATCACAACTGTGTCGTTGGCTTTATCCCTTGCTGCAATTGCCGCTTCCAGTCGAGCAACCGGGCCTTGGTGGCTTCCGCCTCAGCTTCCGCAATCATGCCCTTGTGCTGGTAGAGGATTGAGAGTGCGGTGTGCGCCAGCGGATCGGACGGGTCGCGCTCGATGAGTTGGGTTGCCCAGACAATACCTTCGTCCAGACGACCGCAATCCTGCAAGGCGCGCACCAGACCATGCATGGCATCCAGTTTTTCAGGATTGAGGTTCAGGCAGGCTTGAAATCCCTCCACTGCGGCGCAAGGATCGCCTGCAGCCACCAGGTCAAGGGCGCAGTGATATTGCTCCTCCGCGGCGGCGAGGTTCTGATCACGACTCGAACTGAGTGGTGCTGCATTCATCGAATACCTTTATGATACTGCGGAGCGGGGGTTTGATGAAGGCATATACGGAATACCTTTCATTCGAGACAAAGAAGCGACGTGAAATGGTACATCACGCCACAGATCGAAGAAATAGTGCGCAGGAGCGGGATACGGGATGGACTGTGTTTCGTCTCGCCCATGCACATTACGGCGGCAGTTTATGTGAATGACGATGAGAGAGGCTTGATTGAAGATATCGGGAGGTGGTTGGAAGAACTGGCTCCGGCCCGCCCGGATTACAAGCATCATCAAACAGGAGAAGACAATGCCGACGCCCATCTAAAGGCACTGCTGCTGCATCACGAGACGACGTTGCCGATCACGGACGGCCGCCTGGATCTGGGAACGTGGCAACGGGTCTTCTATGCCGAATTCGATGGCCAGAGGAGGAAGCGCGTCATCGTAAAGCTGTTGGGAGTTTCGTAGGGAGAGGCACACTGATTGATTTTGCGTAGTCTGCGGTCACGAGGGCAGCACTCCGCTCCGGTACGCCAAGGCTGCTCGAGCGTGGCAGCACAATGATGTCCACGCGGCGGTTCTGTCCGCGACGCTCGACGCTGGTATTCGGTGCAACCGGGTGAAACTCCGCATAGCCCGCTGCGGAGAGCCGTTCGGGACTGTAGTTGTAATCGACGATGAAGATGCGCGCGAGCCTGGTGGCCCGGGCTGCGGAGAGTTCCCAGTTGGAATCAAACTGATCGTTGTGGATGGGTACATTGTCCGTATGCCCCTCGATGCGCAGATCATACGGCGTCTGCTGCAGAACCTCGGCGATGCGGTTGAGAACCGGCACCGTGCTGGCGTGCGGAAGCGCGGAGCCGCTGTCATAAAAGCCGGCTTCTCGCAGTGAAATAATCAATCCCTCGCGCCCTATGTGGAGCGCAACCGTGTGCTGCGCTATTTGCTTTGACAGTAATCCTTGAAGATCTCTCTGTATATTCTGGAAGTCCTGCCGCACTTGCGGAGGAATGAGAAGCTCATTTTCTAGGATCGTGTTGCCCGATACGAAAGCTGCATCCTGGGAGCCGGCCAGTGCGTTGAGTCGGGGCGCCTTGTCTCCGGCGAAAAGTCCGAGGGAGCGGAATGCTGAGTCGATCGCTATGGCAAATTGCACTTGTTTCTTGGTGTCCGCCTTTGACGCCGAATAGAGCACGACGAAGAAGGCGAAGAGCAGGGTAATGAAGTCCGCGTAGGAGACCAGCCAGCGATCGTGACTGAGGTGCGACTTCGCACGGCGACGCCTCATGCATTCCCCTTTACGGGTACGGACTTGGTCTCGCCGAGAAAGCTGTTCAGCTTGATCTCAATCATGCGCGGGTTCATACCCTCCAGAATGGAAATCACGCCCTCCAGCAGCATTTCCCGGCGCATCTGGTGCTCTCGCATGCGAATCTTGAGCTTACCGGCCACGGGAAGAAAAAGAATGTTCGCTGCGCCCACCCCATAGATTGTTGCGACGAAGGCGACCGCAATACCTTTGCCGACCTCATCCATCTTGTCCAAATGCTGCATGACCTGGATGAGACCCATCACCGCACCGATAATTCCAATTGTCGGCGAGAAGCCACCGGCAGACTCGAAGACCGCAGGAATCCGCTCCTCCAATTCACAGTTATTATCGATCTCGAGCTCCATGATCTTGCGCAGCTCGGTGGGTTCCGTGCCATCCACGGCCAGCATCAGAGCCTGCTTGAGAAAAGGATCACTCACCGTCGCCAGATCCTGATCGAGTGAGACGATGCCGCTGCGGCGTGCCTTATTCGCGAACACCAGTATCTGCTTCAGCAGCGCGTCGCCTGTGTCGGGCTTCATCCAGAAGACAGTGAAGAGTTGCCGGAATGCAGAGAGGACAGTTTGCAACGGAAACTGCAGCATCACCGCGCCGATCGTACCTCCGAAGACGATCATGGCCGCGGTTGGCTGCAGGACCTGGCCGATGTTGCCGCCTTCGATAAGCAGTCCGGCCAGGATTCCGATCACCGCCAGCGCTAGTCCAGCGAAGCTGCTCTTATCCATGTCTATCCATCCGGTGGGGTGAACTCGAAATACAGATATAGGGGTCAACTGGTACGTCCGCGTTACACATCAGCATTCCGGACGGCGCCGTCGCTGCGCCGCTTCTTCTGTTGGGTCAACCGCGTTGCTCTTTACGCGGATCAGGGGATCGTCTATCGACGCACGCAAGGCTGCGGCTGCGCTTGCGGTGCCGGCTCTCTGGACACCGTCCTCAATTTCCGGCGCAATGCGCAGACTCTCACCGAGAAGCCGCGCGCGATAGGCAATCACTCGTTCGATTACTACCGCGCAGCTCTCACGCACCATGATCTTTTCCCCGTTGATCAACGTGAGCATGGTGTCGGGAGAGGTTTCCGCGAATTTAATGAGGTCGCTGTTGATGACCAGCGCGTTTCCGTTCAGCCGCGTCAATTCGATCATTGCCGATCCGTGGCCTCCGCTAAGGCTTATCGGCAAAAAGAGTGGAAGGTTCAAGGTCAGGTGGACCAACGGAGTAGCGGCGAACAGATCATGAGACAACGGACAAATGAAGCAGTTGCGCATCGTGTTCACGAGCACCAATAAAATTGCCTCTATCAGCATTTCCCCGTGCCATCACATAAAGTCTTTTCGAGGGTCGCCGATGAAGGCATTGTGTAAACGCGGTTCCTTTCGCAAGGTGATCCGGAGCTGGACGTAACAACAAGTCCTCCTCCTCCGGTCAGGCACCCGAAGCAGGGAATCCAGATTTCAACAAACTACGAAACCAGGAGCAATAACATGTCATTGGGTGTCCTGAATAACATCTCCGCAATCTATGCGCAAAACAACCTGTCGAACACGCAGGCTTCTTTGCAGAAGACCCTTCAACAGTTGTCTTCCGGATCGCGCATCAACTCCGGCGCCGACGATGCCGCCGGCCTTTCCCTCGCCAACGGCCTGCAGGCTGCCTCAACCGCTCTCTCGCAGTCTGCCAAGAACGCCTCACAAGGTGTGGACATGCTGCAAGTCGCCGACGGTGCCATGTCGCAGATCAGCAGCCTGCTCAATCGCGCGGTCACGCTGGCCACGGAGTCGGCAAACGGTACGATGAATACCGCCCAGATCGGCGCAGCGAATGCCGAGTACCTGAACATTCTAGGTGAGATCACCAACATCAGTACCAACACTTCCTACAACGGCATCAAGTCGTTCAACACCGCTGCCGCGATCTTTACCACGGACGGTACCAACAGTCAGACCGACAATGGAACGGCGTTGGCCAAGGTGGACTCTTCCACGCTGGCCCTTACGGCTACTGGCTTTACAACCGCGGCCCTGGCGCAAACGGAGCTGGCAAAGATCACTAGTGCGATCGCAACCATTGCGACCGATCGCGGCGTGGTTGGTGCGACCATCAACACCTTAACTGCTGTAGGCAATGTCATGAGCACCGAATCCACCAACACCCTGGCGGCCGAAAACGACGTGACCGCAACCGACTATGGCCAGGCCACCTCCAATATGTCGAAGTTCCAGATCTTGAGCCAGACCGGCATAGCCGCCTTGGCACAAGCCAACCAGTCGCAGAACCTGATCACCAAGCTGCTGCAATAATCCTACGCAGCGCCGGATCAGTTGGGGAAGAGCGTCCCGTATGGCGGTCTTCCCCAACCTGTTTGAAAGAATTTGTTTCTACTTAATTTTCTAAATGCTCACCTCGGTTCAGGGGTTGGCCTGTAATTGAGTTGTGTCGGAGGAATTGCGATGGGTGCAGTCGGTCTCAACTTTGGCTCGGCGACGAGCGGTGCGGGCTTCGACGTTACCAGCACAGTCAACCAGATTGTCACCAACCTCCAGACAGTGGAGGGCCCGTGGAAAGCGCAAATCACCAAGCTCACCAGCCAGGACACGCAGCTTACCGGACTGGGCACCCAGCTTTCGACTTTAACCACTGATCTGCGGAACCTGACAGACTTCACCGGCGTGCTGGCGGCCAAGCAGGGTTCCAGTTCCGACATTGGCGTACTGACGCTTACGTCGGCGGCCACCTCGGCAAACGCAGGAACACATACGATTACCGTCCAGAATCTGGCTCAGACCTCGACGGCGGCTTCGGGGGTCGTCGCTGCGACCGATGTTCTATCGGGCAGCGTATCCATTCAGGTGGGGTCAGGTACGACGTATACCGTCAACATTGACTCCGCCTCGCCCACACTGGCGGGCCTTGCGGCGGCCATCAACGCGGCGTCCATCGGGGTAAGGGCAACGGTGTTGACGGACACTAAGGGTGCCCGGCTTTCTATCGTGAGTTCCACGAATGGTGCGTCAGGCGCCTTAACGGTTTCCAGCGCGTTGACGAACATCTCTACGACGAGCGCCGTTTTTCTAACGCAGATTCAGGCCGGGAAAGACGCCAATATGCTGGTAGATGGAGTGCAGCTTACGAGTGCCTCCAACACAGTCACGAATGCGATCCCCGGAGTGACCTTTCAATTGCTTTCGGTACCTGCGACGACCGAGAGCGTGCAGGTCGTTATTGCCAACGACACCGCCAGCGTAGCCTTGGCAGTGAATACCTTTGTGACCGACTACAACAGAGTGATGAAGGCCATCAATGCGCAGGAGGGGAAAGACTCCTCTGGAAATGCGGAGCCACTCTTCGGCACCAGCGTGTTGGCACGTTTGCAGGAATCGCTACAGTCGAGCTTGAGCGCTGCGTTCGGCAGTGGCGTTGTCAATTCCACGTATTCGCTCGGCATCACGTCGAATCGGGATGGCACCATCTCACTCAACACCGATACGTTGACTTCGATTCTGAATACCAATTACTCAGAGGTGTCCGGATTTTTTCAGAATGCGGGAGGCTTCGGTGCGATTTTCGCGAGTACTCTGGACGATCTCGGAGGCAGCAATTCCGGCGGGGCAATCACGCTGGCTCTGAGCGAGAACAAGAGCCAGGAGAAGACTTTGACTGATGATGTCGCCAACCAGGAGGCGCTCATTGCTACTCGGAAGACGCACCTGACAGCTGAGCTGAACGCCGCCAATCAAATTCTGCAGAGCATTCCGTCGCTTATCAATCAAGTGAACGAGATGTACAGCGCCGTCACCGGCTACAACTCCAAGAACGGATAGGTGCGGCGAGATGAATCTTTACCAGCAGCGCGCGCTCGAAGGAGCTTCGGGCGTCGAACTCACAGTTGCGCTTTATGACGGCATCATCCGGTTTATGCGGGAGGCTGCAGCCTCCGTCGATCAAGACGATGTATCAGCCCGCAGGCGGGCCGTGAAGCGTGCGATGCACATACTGATTCACCTCCAGGCGACGTTGCGGATGGATATTGGCGGTCAACTGGCGGAGACCCTGGCGGAGTTTTACGCGGCAACTTTCGCATTGATGCTTCAAGCCTCTACGGAATGCTCAAAAGAGAAATTCGAGAAGGCTGTCACCCATGTGTGGGTAGTTCGCGAAGCCTGGCGTAAGGTAGCCGCCGATCCGTACCTTGCGGAAAAAACAGCAGCGGAAATGCGTCGACTGGAGCAATCCGCAGCTGTAAAGCCGTGCCACACATCGATACCGGATCACCCAAGGGATCTGCCGTCCGCCTGGACGGCGTGAGCAAAGCGATCGATAAAGCACTGGCAGATATCGCTAGAGCATTTTCATTTCTATTCTGTGCTGGCATGAGCAGCAATGCGGCTTTTCTAGAGGAAAAACTGCGCCGCGCCTAGTTGTTTCGTATGCACTGGAAGTGAAAAGCGCTCGTGGCGGGAATCAGTGTGTGACTGCCAACTCTTCTTCCAGTTGCTGCTTCTGGAAGAGGTCTGCGTAGTAACCGTTTTTCTGAAGTAGCTGTTCATGAGTACCAAGTTCGGCGATGCGGCCTTCGACCAGCACAGCAATCTGGTCGGCATGCCGGACCGTCGAGATGCGATGCGAGATAAAGATCGTAGTCCGGCCCTGCATGATGCGGCGCAATTCTTCGAGAATTTGTTCCTCGGTATAAGTGTCGACGCTGGCCAGTGCGTCATCGAGAATAAGGATTCGTGGATTGCGAAGTATGGCTCGGGCGATGCTCGCACGC
>JANXZS010000030.1 GCA_025355385.1 Acidobacteriaceae bacterium
ATTGGACCCGACGAGGTGTGCTGCGAAGGGCTTAGCCAGCGTCAATGCGCCATCCTGCGCACGCTGGTTGCCAAGGAGGGTGCAAGGATCTCGGATTTGGCGGTCAGCTCGGGTATTACGCCGAGTGCGATGACACGCATACTCGAAAAACTAGAGGCACGCGGGCTGGTCGAGAGAGTCCGTGGAACGCAAGCAGACGGGCGGGCGGCGCTGGTGCGTATCACGGCGGAGGGTCGTCGCACGCGCAAACAGCTGGATGCCCTGATGCGCCAGCGAACCAGTCAGATCATCACATCAATTCCGGCACCGCGTTGGGGTGAAGTACTTAGTGCGTTACAAGTTTTGAACACTGCGATTGAAACAGCGGGCTGCTGCGCATTCAACGCGCCCGTCACCAAGCTACAGGAATAGAGGAAATCAAAATGACAGATAGAACTATGACCGCTGCTGTTGAAGAGCATTACGCTGCTGTCGCTCGCGGAGAGTCTTCCGCTTGCGGTGCGCCGGTTGCTGATGTCGCCCGATCCATCGGCTATAGCGAAGAAGAACTGGCACTCGCGGGGGATGCGAACCTTGGACTGGGATGCGGCAATCCACTTACCTTGACGCAATTGGTCGCTGGGATGACGGTGGTTGACCTGGGCTGCGGTGCTGGCTTCGATGCATTTCTTGCCTTGAGTCGTGTGGGCTCGACGGGCCACGTAATCGGCGTGGATATGACCGACGATATGCTGGTGCTGGCCCGGCAGAACGCGGAGAAGCGGGCGGCCCGAAACGTGGAATTCCGCAAGGGCTTTATCGAGGATCTGCCCATCGAGAGTGGGTCGGTAGATTACGTGATCAGCAATTGCGTAATCAATCTATCGTCGGACAAGCCCGCGGTGTTCCGCGAAATTGCGCGCGTACTGAAGCCGGGCGGCCGCTTCGCGGTGAGTGACATTGTGCTGCTAAAGCAGTTGCCGGAAGCGGTGGCCAAAGACATCAGCGCCTACGTGGGATGCATCTCCGGCGCGAGCCTGCTGACGGAATATCTCAGCGCAGTTTTGGCAGCGGGACTGCACGATCTCTCGATCCCGCGCATTGCACACGGTCCTGATCTCGTAAAGGTGCTGGCGCCTGAGGGCTTCGCGGATGGAAAGACTTCCTGCTGCGGATCAAGGGTCTCGGTGCCGTCGCTGAAGAACCCGGATGCACTGGTTCGGCAGGCAGCGGAAGCGCTGGCCTCGATCAAGCTGCACGGGAGAAAGTAGGAGGCGCGACGTGGAGGAAGCCGCTACGCGCAAGCTGGGATTTCTCGATCGCTACCTGACGGCGTGGATTTTGGGCGATGATTTTTGGCGTGGTAGCCGGGTGGATGGTGCCGGGCATCGTGCCATTCCTGAATCGCTTCAGCTTCGGTACAACTTCGATTCCGATTGCGGTTGGCCTATCCTGATGATGTATCCGCCGTTTACGAAGGTGCGATACGAAGAGCTGCACGATGTGTTTCGCAACAAGCGCATTCTTGGCTTGTCCCTGGTGCAGAATTGGGTGGTTGGGCCGGTGCTGATGTTCGTGCTGGCGATTGTCTTTCTCCGCGGCTATCCGGAGTACATGGCAGGCCTAATCATGATCGGGCTGGCGCGCTGCATTGCAATGGTGATTGTGTGGAACGAGTTGGCAAAAGGTGACACGGAATATGCGGCAGGACTGGTGGCATTTAATTCAGTGTTTCAAGTCCTGTTCTATTCTCTCTACGCGTGGGTATTCATCACTCTGCTGCCAGCGAAGCTCGGTCTGCATGGAATGGCGGTGCATATATCGAATGCTCGAATCGCAAAGAGTGTCTTCATCTACCTTGGAATTCCCTTTCTGGCAGGATTTGTCACGCGCTTCATGCTTATACGCGCTAAGGGGAGGACATGGTACGACGGCAATTTTATTCCGAGGGTAAGTCCACTTACTCTGATCGCACTGCTATTCACCATCGTGGTGATGTTCTCGCTGAAAGGCAGCTACATCGTTCGCCTGCCGCTCGATGTACTGCGCATTGCGGTACCGCTGCTGATCTATTTTGTCGTGATGTTCCTGGTCTCGTTCTACATGGGCTGGAAGGTTGGCGCGGACTACTCGAAGACAACCACGCTGGCTTTTACCGCCGCGTCGAACAACTTTGAACTGGCAATCGCAGTTGCGGTCTCAGTCTTCGGCATTAATTCAGGCGCGGCATTCGCGGCAGTGATCGGTCCGTTGGTAGAAGTTCCGGTGATGATCGCGCTGGTGAATGTAGCTCTCTTCTTCCAGCGTAGATATTTCGTAAATCCGCAGTCCATCGACGTGCAAGCGGCGTGCACACCACTCACCAAGCGTTAGGGTAGTTGTAGATGATCCCGCCTGAAGCGAATGTCCCTTCACAAAAAGGATTGTATGAAGACCAAAGTCTTGTTTTTATGCACGGGTAACTCGTGTCGCAGCCAGATGGCGGAAGGATTTCTTCGTGACTTGGGTGGCGATCAGTTTGAGGCGCACAGCGCGGGCACCACGCCCTCAACCTTGAACCCGATGGCGGTGGAGGTGATGCGCGAGGCGGGCATTGATATCGCCGGTCAATGGTCAAAGAATGCATCAGGATACCTGGGCGAGCATTTTGCTTATATCGTCACTGTCTGCGACAACGCGAAGGAATCATGCCCGATCTTTCCCGGGCCGAGCAGGCGGCTGCACTGGTCATTCGAAGATCCAGCCGATGCAACTGGAATGGATGAAGATCGGCGCATCTTCTTCCGCCAAGTGCGGGACAAGATCGGTGCCCGCGTGAAGGAGTTGGTTGATAAGCAGGGATGACGGAGGTGTGCGGTATGGATATTCAGTCCAATTGCTGGATCGGTATCCCTTCCGGAATCTTCATCTCAAACTGACTATCGGTCAGCGTCTGATTCAGCGTGAGTTTTTCGATCGTCAGCGTAATCTGATACTCCTCCAAAGGCCTTTTGATCGTCACCGTGCCGGGGAAGTTGGTAGCGCCGAAGTTCTGGTATTGCCCATAGACCGTCTGTGTCTCGATATTGCCGTCCTGGTCATAGATGTCCTGCTCAAATGGCTTTAGATCCGCGCGCCCAAACCGGATAACCCTGCTAAGCCTCAACTCGTTTCCACTCTCCTTGCGACGCACGATCGCCAGGTCGTAAACCGGTTCCTCCAGCAGCTGTTTCTTGGCAGCGTCGGTGTAGACGCGGGTCTCGCCGGTCACAAATACTTGCTCTTCGGGGGAGATGTCCTGGATCAGCATGGAATCAAAGAACAAACTAGGGCGCAGATTTTCCAGGGCGTTCTTCGACCTTTTGGTGACTCGAGTCTTCCCGACAATTGCTTTGTTCTTGGGCGGTATCAGAAGCTTGAATACTTCCCCGTTGCTGGCTAAATCGAAGGCGCGCGTGTGCAGCACCGGGACGAGCCCCAGAACGCGCAGTTTTGCCGGCTTCTCCATGAGGATATAACCGCGAAAGGAGGTGTAGTCGGTTACCGCTCCCTTGCGCGCCCCACCAACCTGCGCCTGCAGTGCGACTGTAGCGGTTAGTGTGCGAACAGCGGCGAATTGCTCGTTTACGCGGCTTACCAGGTCGGTAGCCTTAGCGCTTAGTACCATGGCGGGAGGCTTGGGTGCCTGCAGTTTTCGGGTGTGGCTCAGGCATCCGGTCAAAACCGGTAGTAGCAGCGCCATCGCCTTCATCCAATGTCTAATCATCCATCGTCAATCTTGTCAGCTCAGTAAGCGAAGTATATCTGCTTCCCTTACCGGCTCCCCCCGCCGCGCAATGCCTTACGATAGGCTGCAACGTTCTGCGTATGCTCCTCAAGCGTCGCTGCAAATCGCGAGTGGCCGGACGGGTCACCCGTGGCCGCGACGAAGTAGAGATAGTCGGTAGTCGCGGGGGACATCGCCGCTCTCAGGGACGCAAGGCCGGGATTCGCGATAGGCCCGGGAGGCATGCCAGCGTGTCGGTACGTGTTGTAGGGAGAGTCATACGCCAGGTCCGATTGGTAGATGGTTCCCCGGTAGCGTCCTTCCCTCAGCAGGGCGTAGATCACGCTCGGGTCAGTCATCAAGGGCATTTTTCTTTCCAGCCGGTTAGTCATGACGCTCGCCACCAGCTGCCGTTCCGGCTCGAGCGGTGTCTCCTTTTCCACGATGGAAGCCAGGGTCACCACTTGGCGGAAGTCCCGCCTCAATCCGATCGACGCTGCCGCCGCACGAAACCGCTTCACCATCGCCGCCGCAACCTGGTCTGCGGTCACCTTCCTCTGCAGGTGATACGTATCCGGAAAGAGGTACCCTTCCAGGGTCTCCGCGCCCGGGTCGATATCGCCCACCAGTTGCACATCTCGATTGACTGCTTTCAGGAATTCGGCTCTGGTTCCTAATTGCGCCGCCTCCAGACGCTCGGCTATATCGAACATGTTCGCGCCTTCGGGGATGGTCACCGATCGCGTAAACACATCTCCGCGCTGCAGGCGGTCGTAAACCTCGGAGACCGTTGCAGGATGATCAAAGCGATACTCGCCCGCCTTCAGCGTCCCGCGCTGCACCAGTCTCACCGCTTGAAACGCATAGCTGCTGCGGATGATCCCTTTTCTCTCGAGCAGCGATCCCATCTGCCGCACCGAGGTCCCGGTCGGAAAATCCACGAAGGTCTCGTGCGACGGACCTGCGGGCAGAAGAAAGATGTAGGCAGCACCTGCAAGCGCTGCCACGATGATCAGTAGAAAAAAACGTCGCACTCAGCCGAACCTTCTTCTTTCTTTGGATTCCCAGCCCCGGGTTCTTGATTGATTTTATGATGGGCGGCGACTTCAACGAGAAGGTAGACGTTCTGGGTATAGCTTAAGATTCGTTTGTGGACCAGCCAAACTCATACCCCGGGGAAACCGCCGCCACACTCGTCACGGTCCCCCGCATCCTCGGTCTCGATGTCGGCGACCGCCGAGTAGGCGTCGCTGTCTCCGATGAGCGAGGCAGCACGGCCCTGCCCGTCCTCACCCTGGTACGTAGCAATCGTCGCCAGGATCTCCGCTCTCTCGCGCGCATCCTGCGCAAATATACCTGCGCCGAGATCGTGGTCGGCAATCCACTGTATATGTCGGGAGATCTCAGTCCGCAGGCCATCAAGGCCCAGGCATTCGCGGAAATGCTGCGTCAGGAGTTCGGCCTACCCGTCTCTCTGTGGGATGAGCGCCTGACCACAACCTTAGCCCATCGCCTGCTGCATCTGTCAGGCCGCGCCGGATCCGAACACAAGATGGTAGTAGACCAGGTGGCCGCGGTATTAATTCTGCAGAGCTTTCTCGATGCCCGCGCCAACAACATCGCACGAGCGTCAAGCTCTGGCTTCAGCAACCAGGAATAAAGCGAAGTAGATTTAGCAGGAACGGAGCCTGAAAACGCCAGGACAGGAAAGGCATCTTGCCTCACGGCTCGATGCCTAGTTCTCCGGACGAAGACTCAGGCCTCGCCCACGATGTCAGGAAACTTTAGTTCTGCTCTTTCGAGCGAAGCAACCAGTTCGTCATCCACAGTGCCTTCATTGCCGCCCATGGCCTGTGTAATCTCGTTCACGAGCAGGTAGCGTGCCTTCTCCAGCATCTTTTGCTCGCGGAAGCCCAGAGCCTTCTTTTTATTCAACACCAACAGGCTCTTCAATACTTCGGCCACTTCCATCAGGGAGCCGGCCTTCATCTTTTCGCAGTGCTCGCGGTACCTTTCCTTCCAGTCCGCGTTGCTGTTGCATTGATCGTCGCCTAGAAAGGCGAAGATGCTGTCCACTTCCTCCTGCCGAACGACGCGACGCAGTCCAACCGTCAGGACATTGCCGCACGGGACCATCACCTTCAGGGAGCTCGCTTTGATCGACACCATGTAAAAGCGCTCTACCTGAAATCCGTTCGTTCGGGTTGCGATCTGATCCACGATGCCTATCCCGTGATTTGGATAGACGACTTTGTCACCAACCTGAAAACTAGGCATGCTTCTCATAAGTTTTATGGATTAAGCCACCAGTAGGGAGTAACCAGTAAGCAAACCTGCAGCGAGCATATGCCGCGCAAGTTACGACAGTCAAGACATCTCCATCCCGGTCCGTCTGGGAGATCGCCCTGCCAGCACCACGCCTGCCGAGGAACAGAGATCGTCGTATAATCCAACTGGACCAGAAGGACGGTCAGCCACAGTTACGCGCCTTGCGCCCTTACAGCCGAGGCCGATAAAGAGTTGCATGCCTGAACACATCAAGAAGAAGCTCCAGGAAGAAATCGTCAAGCTCGAGTACGAGCTCACTCACGAGTTGCCCGTCGAGATCAAGAAGGCCGCCTCCCTCGGCGACCTGAGCGAGAACGCGGAGTACCACATGGCCAAGCAGCGCCAGGTCTTCGTCAACGCGCGCCTGGGTCAGCTTAAGGCGCGCATGGGTGAACTGGCGCTCGTCAACTTGGCCAACATCCCCAGGGATCGCGCTGCTTTCGGGTCCACCGTGCTGGTGTACGACTCCACCAAGGACGAAAAGATCGAGTACAAGCTGGTCATGAGCGAAGAGTCCGATGTGAGCAAGGGGCTCATCTCCACTACGTCACCCATCGGTCGCGGACTGATTGGCAAACAGGTAGGAGATATCGCCGCCATCGTGACCCCCAATGGCAAGCGCGAACTAGAGATCCTCAAGCTGGTCACCATCCACGACGAAGTCAGCGAAGAGGCGAAATGAATTCGTGGATCAGATGTCCAGCCTCGAAGCAGGCGGGAACTCCGAGTGACCGGAGTGCGCGATGACCTGGACCAGCGCGTTTGGCCGGGGGTGCGGCGTAATCCTGCAGGGGATTGTAAACGGCCTTGCCCTCACCCGCATCTCGCCCAACGTGCTCACCTTTATGGGGCTGATTATCAACACCGGCGCTGCCATACTCTTCGGCTTCGCTAACGCTCATAACAACGTCCGCATGTTCGTGTTTGCTGGGCTGGTGATCATTGGCGCCGGCATCTTCGACATGGTCGATGGCCGCGTCGCCCGACTGACCGATCAAGTTACTGTGTTTGGTGCCTTCTTCGATTCCGTCATCGATCGCTACAGCGACGTCGTTTTGTTCTTCGGCCTGCTCGTTTATTACGCCCGCGGACACCGTTTGTTTTACGTCTGGCTGGTGGCCTTCGTTATGGTCACTTCGTTGATGGTGAGCTATACCCGCGCCCGCGCGGAAGCACTGATCGGCAGTTGCAAAGTCGGCTTCATGGAGCGCCCGGAGCGCATCGTGCTGATTATCCTTGGAGCACTTTGTAACCGTTGGGGCGTGATGGCTCCGGCGCTCTGGGTACTCGCCCTCGTCTCCACCATCACGGTGATCCACCGCATTCGCTATACGTACCAGCAGACCCGCCACCTCGCCCCGGTTAGGGAGACCGTTCCACTGGTGCTTGAGCAACCCCAGTCCATCCCCAGCGCCGCCGTTGCCAGCGCGAAGGATCTGCAACCGGTTCCGAACGCCTAAAAATTCTTCTTTAAATGCACACCACGGTTTAAGGAGCAATCTGCTGGATCAATCCTCCGCCAGCGTTCAAGTTTCTTTGTGCGTCAACGGTGAGCTTCACGTCTCCCAAGCGCCATCTCATCCAGTACCATATATATTCCTATGAAGACGCAACCAGTCCTTCTTGTCCACGGCGGTGCCTGGGCCATCCCCGATGACATGGTGGAGTCGCACCAGCGAGGCATCTCCCGTGCGCTCGCCGCTGGCTACGCGCTGCTGCAGCAGGGAGCCCGCGCCCTCGACGCGGTTGAGACCGCCGTCGCCGTGCTGGAAGACGACGACACCTTCGACGCCGGACGCGGCAGCTTTCTCACTCGCGACGGCCGCGTCCAGCTCGATGCCTTGCTGATGGATGGATCGAACCTGCGTGCTGGCGGAGTCGCCTGCGTGGAACGCATCCGCAATCCTATCCACGCCGCGCGCCTGGTCCTCGATAAAAGCCCGCACGTCTACTTTGTCGGGATCGGCGCGGAGGAGTTCGCCCGGGCGCACGGCATCAAGTTGATCGACAACTCCCAACTGGTGCTTGACCGTGAACGCCAGCGTCTGGATCAAGCGCATCAGATGGCGCTCAGGGGACTGCCCGATGAGAGCTTCTCCGGGCCGCCCTCCGATCAGGAACCGCCCTCCTACACCTCCCACGACACGGTCGGCGCCGTTGCCCTGGATAGCTTCGGCAACCTCGCCGCGGCCACGTCCACCGGCGGCACTCTCAACAAGACTCCCGGCCGGGTTGGCGATTCGTCGATCATCGGCTGCGGCTGCTACGCGGATAACCTGAGCGCCGCCACCTCGCTCACAGGATGGGGTGAACCCATCATGAAGCTGGTCCTCGGGAAGTGGGCTGTAGACCGGGTCGCCGACGGCTTCGCGCCGGGCAGGTCGGCGCAGGACGCCATCGACTATCTCCACCGCCGCCTCAACGGGCACGGCGGTATTATCCTGCTGGGGCCCGATGGCCGCTACGGCATCGCCCACAACACCCCGCGCATGGCCTGGGGTGTATCGAACGCCGGCGGCGTCCAGACGGGCCTGAACGCCGGCGGCGTCCAGACGGGCCTCTTCCGGGGGGTGGCGGGTTAACCTAGGGAGCCGAGATTGTCGGAGTATGGCTGGTGTCCCATACTTGCGGCAGCGGAGATGTACCAGCTTTTGGCTTCCCGCTTTTTCGGCCATAATTAATCCATATGCTTGTGCTCGCATCCACCTCGCCGCGCCGCAGGGAACTGCTCACCCAGGCTGGCTTTGAGTTCCTGGTCGTCCCCTCGGCTGTCGCGGAGGAGCATCGACCCGGCGAAGACGCCATCTCCTTCGCTACTCGTCTGGCCCAGGAAAAGGCGCAGGCCGTCTACGAAGAGCAATCAGCCCTCGACGACGCACAGAACCCGCTGCTCGTTCTCGGCGCGGACACAATCGTTGTGGTTGATGAAGAGATCCTGGGAAAGCCAGCCAGTGCCTCGGATGCGGCCCGCATGCTGGCGCTGCTCTCCGGCCGGACCCATCAGGTTATAACGGGGGTCTGCCTCATCTCCCGCGCAGGAATTGAAGCCGCCGCCGAAGTAACCTTCGTCCGCATGCAGACCCTGTCCACAGCCGAGATCGAAGCCTACGTGGCCACTGGCGAATCCATGGACAAGGCGGGAGCCTACGCCATCCAGGGCCGCGCCGCTTGCTGGATTCCCCGAATCGGGGGCTGCTATTTCAACGTGGTGGGATTGCCGCTCGCGCTGGTTTCGAGCCTTATCGAGGGGATGCACCGCCGTCTCAAGCGTTCTGCTGGCCTGGTGAGCAGCACAAGGTAAGACGATTCCCATTTCTGCGAGCCACACGCTACGTGAGATCAAGCTCGGCATTCCTTGTTAAATTGACCTTGGATTTTATAAATGAGGTTGTGTCCTGCGGGAAGACTTGCAGAGGAGCCTTCGGGCGGAGAGATATTTCGTCCTCGGCGCTTCAATCGGGAGGGGATCTAGACACCCGCTTCGGAGACTACTTTGCTTCCCGCTCCCCGGGCTTCGCTTCCTCGTTGGCTATGCGCGCGGCATCCGTCTCCGCGCGGTTCCGGCGGCGGGCGGGGCCCGTCACTATCAGCCCGAGAAACACCAGGAAGCTTACTGCCAGTAAACCAACCTCGACGGCTTTCAACATGCTAACCCTCCTGCGTCCTGCCCCGCACTCCGACCCGCTAAACGACCGCGGCTAATCTGACGTTGCGATCATGGCCCCCAGCAGGGCTGTTCTCGGCGCCAGATGCTCCAATAGAATCGATTCATGCGCGGCGTGGGCACCCTCACCTACAGCTCCCATTCCATCCAATGTGGGAACATCCAGTGCCGAGGTAAAGTTGCCATCCGATCCGCCGCCTGTCGCCGCCTCTTGCAGCGCAATGCCCATTTTCGCTGCCAACCCTTGAGCCTGGCGGAACAGCTTGACCGTCCCCGCGTTCCTCTGCATTGGAGGACGGTTGAGACCCCCTTCGACCGTGAGCAGGCATCTCTTGTCCGTCGTGCGCAGCGAGCGGAAACGCCTCTCAATTTTGGCTGAATCCGAGCGCCGGGCTATGCGAATATCTACCTCTGCCCACGCCTCCGCAGCCACAACATTCGATCGCGTTCCCCCGCCTACCACGCCCACATTCACTGTGATGCCGCGCTCGATGTCGGTGAACCGCGAAACCTGGAAGATAAGCCGCGCCATTTCGTTGATGGCGCTGTGTCCGCTTTCGAAATCGATGCCACTGTGCGCTGCGACCCCCTGTAAGTGCAACCGAAAACTACCCACACCCTTGCGCGCAGTCTTGTAAGCGCCGTCCAGGCCTTGCGCCGGCTCCAATACAAACACTGATTCACTCCCACCTGCGATTTTCTCGGTCACTGGCCGAGACACTTCGCTCCCTGTCTCCTCTTCGCTGTTCAGCAACAGAACGACCGGCCGCGAGAACAAATCTTTCGCGCCCAGAATTTCAAGCGCGGTCAGAGCCATCGCAATCCCGGCCTTCATATCCAAAACGCCCGGTCCCCAGGCGCGGCCATCCCGCACTTTAAAGGGCATATCTCGCAATGATCCTACGGGCCAGACGGTATCCAAATGACCAAGCAACATCAGAGGTTTGCCTCCCCGCGCCGGGGGGCCAAATTTTGCCAGCAGCAGGTCTCCGTACTTTTTATTGCGGTAGCGCTTCGTGCGACCGCCAATTTCCGTGCACTTGCGCTCGACCAGCGCCACACACGCATCCACAGCCGACTTGTTCCCGGTGGGCGACTCCGCCCGCACGAGAATCGCCAGCAGATCGAGCAATGCCTTCTGTCGCCTGACCGCTTCGGTCAACAATTGATTGATTTGAGGATCCGCCAGTTTGATAAACGCCTTTCCCCACCAGAATTCCGTTTAAAATGGTCGCTCAAACGCCAATAGTGTGTCTAAACTGCCACACGGCAACGTTGCCCCCGGCGGGTAATCTAATCGAGATTCTTCACTCGACTGGCGGCAGGCTGCGCAAGGACTGGGCCTTTGGCGGAACTTCAGCACTTTGAACATACTATCGCGGCGGCGCTCGAATTTTCCGGAGTCGGTCTGCACAGCGGTGCGCCTGTACATATGCGGATGCTGCCCGCACCCGGCGGATCGGGCATCGTTTTTCGCCGCACCGACCTCGACGACTTTGAGATTCCCGCCACTGGTCGCAACGTCGCCAAGGTCAGTTATGCCACCAGCCTGATGCGCCAGGGCGTGCTCATCTCAACCACCGAACACTTGCTCTCCGCGCTTACCGGCATGGGCGTGGACAACGTGATTGTTGAGCTCGACAACCTTGAACTACCCATCCTCGACGGAAGTGCCCTGCCCTATGTGGAGGCGTTTCAGTCTGCCGGGCTCAGCAAGCAGCGCCGTCGTCGGGAATATCTTCGGATTCTAAAGGACGTGGAAGTTCACGACGGCAACAAGTTCATCGGCATCTATCCTGGGGACAGCTACACGATCGAATACGCCATTGACTTCCCCAAGCCCATCGGCCGACACATGTTCGCCGTCGACCTGGGTGCGGGAACCTACGGCTCCGAGATCGCTCCCGCGCGCACTTTCGGCTTCAAAGAGGACGAGCAGAAGCTGCGCGATATGGGTCTGATTCGCGGAGTTTCAGACGAAAGCGCCATCATCGTTTCCAAGACGGGAGTTGAGAATGGCCCTCTTCGCTTCCACGACGAATTTGTCCGCCACAAGGTTCTGGATTTGATCGGAGACCTGGCGCTGGCGGAACACTGCATCCTCGGCCGCGTGGTGGCCGAGCGAGCCGGACACGCCATGCACACCGCGCTTGTCTCCCGCCTGCGGCGCGATCGCTCTACCTGGGAAGTCGCTCACCTGCCCTTAGAACAGCCCAAACCCACCCACCGCAGAACCCGCGTCCTGGCGCCAGCGTAAAGCATGACTCCGACGAGGGATAGATGGGCTTCGAAGCGGATTTCCTGTTGCCTTAGATAGAGCGACTTGCTGTTGCTATGCACTCCCGAGAGCATTTCGGTGCGGCTTTCTTCGTAGAAAACCACGCCACATCCGTGCTCCGGTATACCCCGACAGGAGATCCGCCCTAGTGGTTCTTCGTCTGGGGAGGCAGCGTGACCACGCTGAAGTTGTCGAAGGTGACTGAAAAGCTTTGCTTCCCCGGAGCCGCGGGAACACCGCCCGAGACACTCAATCCACAGCCCATTGGCGCTGCGACTCGCTGATTTGGACACTGGCTATACCGGTATCAGGCAAACAACAGGCACTGCGGCTTGCTGATTGCAAACTCTTTCCCGGTTTCGCTTAATTTGCCCGTCTTTGCGTCGCGCCGGAAGACAGCGATGTTTCCAGAAACTTCATTGGCCACCAGCAGCCATTGCTGAGAGGGATCGAGCGCGATGTGCCTCGGCACCTTGCCGCCGCAGTGCATCCGTTCTAATACGGTCATTTTGCCAGTTAAGCGATCAATCAGGCAGGTTACGAGGATATCCACTCCTCGCACCGCGAAGTAGGCGAACAGACCCTGACGGTCAATCGCGCTCTCTGAAGCGGTGGAAGAAGCGTCCGGCCCATTGGGATTCAATTCAACCCGTTGCACTGAAGTCAGTGTGCCCGACCTCGCATCCCACGCCAGCAACTCCGCAGTTTGGTCCAACTCATTCACGTTGTAAGCCCAGCGTCCGTTGGGATGGAAGCGCAGACTTCGGGGCCCGGAGCCCGCCGTGGCCTTCCACTGCGGCGGATCATTGAGCGTGAGCTTCGCGGCGCCTGCATCCACGCGATAGATGTGGATAGCGTCGCCGCCCAGGTCGTTCACCAGCAGGAAGCGGTTGTCGGGGGATAACGTCACGCGATGCGCATGCCCCGCGCTCTGCCGCTTGGGGTTCGGGCCGTGTGCGGTGTACTTGAAATCTTCCACCGCCTTGCTCAAGCTACCGTCGCTGGCCACGCGGAATGACACCGCGCTGCCCCCCGTGTAGTTGGCGGCGAACAGCGCGCGCCCGGTGTGGTCAAGCGCGGCGTGGCAGGGTGCTTCGCCCTGCGACGAGACTGCGTTGATCTCGGTCAGCTTGCGTGCCGCCCGGTCCAGCCGAAAGCTGGTAACCTGGCCGGGGCCAGGCTCCAACTCGTCCGTGCAGTACACATGCAGCCCATCCGGAGACAGCGCCAGAAACGTCGGCATCGCAACCGCCGCAGCCAGTTCCTGCGCTGTCATGTCGCCCGTCGCGGCATTCCACTGGTAGGAGTAGATGCCTTTACTGCCTGCGGTTGTCTGCGTGCCCACCAGCAGAATTTTGGCTGGGGCTGTTGTGGCCGCCTCTGCCAGCCACCCCCGCGCAGCCATGGAAGCTATTGCCGCTCCAGCAACAAACCCTCGCCGCGAAACCCCGTCTCCATCTAGCACAGCTTGCTCTTTGTCCTGCTCCACCATCGGCACTCACCCCTCTTCCCGTCCGGTCTAGAATTAAAAGGAACTGTCGTTCATGAATATAGAACCGGAACTGTCGTTCATTTTATGGCTCATATCATCAGCTTCGTCAGAATTCCTCTGCTTGGCCTGCGCCAATACATTCGTCCCTTGCCGCGCATCGGAGTCCTTGATGAAGATATCGTGCGCATGCGCGTGTGGCCGAACGACATCGATCTCAATCTCCATCTGAATAATTCCCGATTTCTGAGTTGCATGGACTACGGTCGCGTGCACCTGACCGCCGCCACTGGGGTCCTCAAAGAGGCGGTCGCCCAGCGCTGGACGCCGCTGGTGGGCTCGGTTTTCATCACCTACCGCCGCTCGCTTCCTCTCTTCACGCGCTTCCAGATTTCCAGCCGCATCCTCTGCTGGGATGAGCGCTGGTTCTACATGGAGCAGACCTTTCGATTCAACGAGGGACTGGCGGCGGTCGCATGGGTCAAGGAGCTGTTCCGCGCTGGGACGGGCAACGTCGCCCCGCAGGCGATTGTCGATTCGGTTTCGTCCGGCCAGCTATCGCCACCCATGCCTGAGTCTCTGGCCCAGTGGAATGCTCTCACTCGCGACAAGTTGCAACAGCAGTGAACCTTAGTCGCGGTCAGAAAAAGAAGCGCTTTTTATTCGGGAGGGATCAACCCATGTCTCAAACGCGAGACATGGGGCACCCACTTCACGCTCGACCTTAAAACTTCGTCAGTATTCGAAGATGGGCAGCGTGGGCTTGACTGCGGCGAACTCGGCTTCTCGCGCCTCGAAAACGCGCTTTCCTACGGCGTATTTCAGTGCTTCGACACCCTCACCGGTTACGGCAGAAATGGCATAGAACTCCAGCTTTTTGCGCTTCGACATGGCCTGCAGCTTCTTCAGCTTGGCGGCATCCGCGACGTCGGCCTTTGAAGCGACAAGCAGCAGCGGTTTCTCGGCGAGTCCGTGGCCAAAGCTTTCCAGCTCTTTCTGAATGACTTTGAAGTCCTCCACCGGATCGGGCCGCCCGCTCCCCTCCGATACATCGACCAGGTGCACCAGCACGCGCGTGCGCTCAATGTGCCGCAGGAACTGGATCCCCAGCCCCGCGCCCAGGTGGGCTCCCTCGATCAGCCCGGGGAGATCCGCCACAACATAGCTGTCTTCATTGGGAGCTTCGCCGATCGAAACCACGCCGAGATTCGGCTGCAACGTGGTGAAGGGGTAGTCGGCGATCTTGGGGCGCGCTGCGGAGACGCGCGAAATCAGTGTCGACTTGCCCACGTTGGGATAGCCCACCAGTCCCACATCCGCCAGTAGCTTGAGTTCCAGACGGTAGTTCTTCTCATCGCCCGGCTTGCCCTCTTCGTGCTCCCGGGGAGCCTGGTGAACCGGCGTGGCAAAGTGTTGATTGCCTCGTCCCCCGCGGCCGCCGCGAGCGATGATGACGCGCTCGTCCGGCTGGCGGAAGTCGTGGACCAGTTCGCCCGTGTCCTCATCAAAGAGCGAAGTTCCTACCGGCACGCGCAGCACAACATCTTCGCCGGCCTTGCCGCTACAGTTGGAGCCCATGCCGTGCTCGCCACGCTCCGCCTTGTGCTCGGGGTTATAGCGGAAAACTATGAGCGTGTTGTGGCGATTGCTGGACTCCATAATCACATCGCCGCCGTGACCGCCGTCGCCGCCCGAGGGTCCTCCTCGCGGCACGAACTTCTCTCTCCTGAAGGCCATGCAGCCGTTACCACCGTCGCCAGCCTTAACCCGAATTCTCGCTTCATCAATAAACATGTGTATCTTCCAGTGTGGCGAATGGGCAGGCGCACGTCAACGCGCGGGTGGCGTATCGGCGAAAAGCCGTGCCCCCGGACCGATGGCGGCAGGCACTCATCCGCGAAGTCAAGGTGGATGATCCCGGTAACGTCATCCGCCGCCAAGAGACTAATTCCCCGTCCCGCCAAAAACACTTCCAGGTACGGGGATGGGAGGGAGTATTCTAATCGCACTTATCCCAGATCAACCGATGCGTTCTCTACGGAGACAGTAGCCGTGTTTGCGTCCAGCCAAGTACTGGTACGCGAGGGCGCCGTTTCTGCGGTTACACGTGTCGTCAGAATGAATGTGTCGATACCGCCCCGCGTCAGTAATGAGGGCTGGATCGGAGTAATTTCCTGGCCTGCCTGACCTCACACGAGTCGGCTGGCCTGATTGAGGTTTTCCGTATGGCGCAACCGTCGGCCTTGCGTTCAAAATTGCGACCAAGGCGACCGCGAGCGACGCTTAAACTTAAGACACCATCGCTGACGGACCCCTATCTACTATGCCTGACAGTGGCTCTGGGGATGCTACTGCTTCTGGGGCGGATCGCGGGCGCGCAGTCCCCGGCCAGCGGATCTGCCGGCGGTTCCGTGATCGACGCCTTCGACGGGCTGGTGCTGGGTGCGCGGGTCGAGGCCCGCAATCAAGGTACTGGAGTGATGCGCTGGACGCGAACCGATCAGGAAGGACAGTTCCGCTTTGCGGAGCTCGATCCTGGCGTCTACTTGATCCAGGTCAGTGGCCCGGGGTTCGCGCCAGCCGGCTCCATATGTGTTGTCCAGCTGGGACGCCTGACCGAGCTGAAGATCAGCCTTTATGTGGGAGGCCCGCACGAAGCGGTCACGGTGCAGGGGGAGGCACAGCGGCTGGATGCAACCAACTCCTCTGTAGCCACCAATATTGACCAGGCCACGCTGGACGCTCTGCCCTCGAACGGCCGCCGCTGGTCGGACTTTGCGCTGCTAACCCCGGCTGCGGCCCCGAACGAGGATGGCTATGGGCTGGTGAGCTTCCATGGCACTAGTCCGCTGCTGAACAACAGCGTAATCGACGGCGCTGACAACAATCAGGCGTTCTTCTCAGAAGAGCGCGGGCGAACGCGGATCGCCTACTCCACCAGCCAGTCGGCGGTGAAGGAGTTTCAAGTGAACGCCTCCAACTACTCCGCCGAATTTGGGCGCGCAGCCGGTGGCGTCGTCAATACTGTCACACGCTCCGGCGGTAATGCGTTGCATGGCCAGCTCTTCTACTACGACCGCAGCAGCAACTGGGGCGCACGCAATCCCTTTACGACGCTTACCACCAGGACTGCGCCGGGAACATATCAGACGGTTCCATACAAGGCCCGCGATAAGCGTTACCAGGGCGGCATCGGAGTGGGTGGCCGCATTCGTACGGACAAGCTCTTCTGGTTCTTCTCGTACGACCAGCACTACCGCGACTTTCCCGGCATCGCCCGCGCGCTCCATCCCGACACGTTCTTCGCCATGCCGAGCACCGCCAGGCTGCAGATGCTGGGTGCACGCACCGGCACCGATACCGAGGCCGCGCGCGCAAACTACAGCGCCGTGCTGGATAGCCTCGCCGGACAACTGGGCCTGGTAGCCCGCACCTCGAGCCAGACTGTCTTCTTCCCCAAGATCGATTGGCAACTTGGCGATCGCAATCACGTCACGGTGCAGTACAACCATCTGCGCTGGAGCTCCCCGGCCGGGGTACAGACGCAGCCTTCGCAAAGCTATGGCATCACCAGTTTCGGCAATGATGCGGCGAGAGAAGATTGGATCATCGCTCGCTGGAACTTCTTTTTAACGCCCAACATGGTAAATGAGGCGCGCTACCAGTACGGACGCGACTTTCAGTCTGAGATAAGCCAGCAGCCTACGCCTTTCGAGCAATCGTTCTCACGTAACCAGTGGGGACGTCCGCCCCAGGTCTCTGTTGCCGGCAGCAACGGATTCACCATCGGCAAGCCAGCCTTCCTTGACCGCATCGCGTATCCCGATGAGCGCCGCAATCAGCTGGTTGACACCATTACGCTGGTCAACGGCAACCACGTCTTCAAGCTGGGATACGACTACAACCATGTCAGCGACTACAGCAACAACCTGCGCAACCAGACGGGCACCTACAGCTACTCCAATACTCTGAACTTTGCCTCGGATCTGCTTTCGCCCAACCATTGCGACGCCGCCAGCACCGGGCTAGGGAACCTGCCTTGCTATTCGTGGTTCTCGCAGGCCATCGGTCCCGCGGTCTTTGAATTTTCCAGCGCCGATTATGCGTTCTTCCTCACGGATGAATGGAAGGCGACTCACGCGCTCACCCTCTCCCTGGGCCTGCGGTATGAGTACGAGCAACTCCCGGACACGCAAAAATCGATGGCCAACCCGGACTTTCCGCAAACGGCGTATCTACCCCAAGACGGAAATAACTTCGGCCCACGCTTCGGCTTCGCCTGGGATCTGGCCCGCTCCGGAGGCACTGTTCTGCGTGGCGGCTATGGCATCTACTTTGGGCGCATTGTTAATTCGACGGCCTTCGCCGCACTCAGTAGTACGGGCTCGGTGAATGCGCAGCGCAGCTACTACTTCCGTCCTACCAGCGTTGGCTCGCCGCCATTCCCATACATCTTCAATACGGCTCCGGCCACGAGTGTCGCACCGAATGCGGTCTTCTTCGACCAGCACTTCCAGAATCCCCAGATCCAACAGGCGGAGCTCTCGCTGGAGCAGTCGCTGGGCGGCGGCACTAGCGTCTCAGTGAGCGCGTTGGCCAGCTTGGGCAGGGAGCTTCCCAACTTCGTGGATGCCAACATCGACCTCACGCACGTGGGCAGCATTACTTATCAGGTTTCTGATTCCACGGGCCGCGGGCCGATTAAAAGCGCCACCTATACCTCGCCCTTCTTTACGCAACGGCTCAATCCGGCTTATCAGCAGGTCACGAGCATTTTTTCTGAGACCAACTCGCGCTACCAGGCAGTTCTAGTCCGGCTTACTCACCACTTGCAGCACAGCATTCAGGTCCATGCCAATTACACTTACGCACACGCCACCGACTTCAATCAGAACGAGAGCCCCTTCGCGGATGGCAACGATGTTCTTGATCCGCGAAACTTCAGCTTGGAGCATGGCATTTCCCGCTTCGATGTGCGGCAGCGCCTGGCGGGAGGAGCCGTCTTCTCCTCGCCATGGAAGGCGCACGGATGGCAAGGGACGTTGCTGAATGGCTACTCGCTTGCACCCGTGGCCCAGATCCAGACCGGCCTGCCCTATACCCTGCGCACCATCGGAGCGGTGCCGTCTGTCAAGACAATCGACAGCCTCAGTCGCATTGAAACACTGAGTGGCTTGGGCGCGAGCATCAACGGCTCCGGCGGAGATAACCGGCTGGCAGAGGTGGGGCGCAACACCTTCCGCTATCCTGCCACGTACGGTATCGATCTGCGCGCCTCGAAGCGCACCCGACTGGGTGAGAAGTTCACCCTGGAGATCCTTGCCGAGTCGTTCAACCTGTTGAATCACAGAAACGCCACACACATGGACACCGCAGGCTATGTCCTCGATGGCGCTGCCGGGCCCTTCACCCTTCCGCGCATGACGTACCTGACGGGATTTGGCACGGTGACGAACGCCAACAGCACCACGCTGCTGCGCGAGAGACAGATGCAGCTGGCTCTGCGTTTGCACTTTTAAGTTTCCTGCAAAAAGTGGGATCGCAGAAGGATGATCGAGACAATTTTCGGGCATTCCCGCTCATTCACGGCAAATTAAACCGCCTGTGGCAGAGTAAAAAGGTTGAAAAGAAAGATGCAATCAACTTGCTCGGATGTCGGCGCTTCGCTCTGCGATCGCGTGTGCCTGCATATTACTTTTTCTGAGCCGGTTGAAGTCCGCAACCCAGCGCTTGACGTTCACGGTAGATCGAACGCAAGTCGACAGGTGCCATGCAAAGCGCTTGATACGTGATGTTTAAGGAGATCCAGATGCTGCACCGTTCCCGCCTTGGTGGTAACTTGGCCCTTTTCATCCCTGGTTTGACCTTTGCGCACCTGCCTGCGGCTATTGCCCAGTCCACTACGGACGGCGCCATCGACGGCAGTGTCTTCGATCAAAATAACGCCCTCATACCTAACGCCACGGTGGTAGTCCGCAATGAAGGCACGAATGCCGAGGCGACCGACACGACGGATGGCCAGGGTTACTTTCATATCGTTCATCTGCAGCCCACTATCTACACGGTCACCATCACCGCAAGCGGCTTTCAGACCTATCTCGCCGAGCATACGGTCGTGACTGTGGGCCAAAGCACAACCCTGCAGACTCATCTCACTATCGGCAATGCTTCGCAGACGGTGACCGTGACTGGCGAAGCCCCTTTGCTCAACCTGACGTCGAATGATTTCACCTCCAACATCAACCCCGAGCAGATCAATAATCTGCCGATCAATGGCGGCCGCTGGTCGAGCTTCGCAATCCTCACTCCTGGGGTTGTGTCCAACTCCTCCGGCTTCGGCCTGTTGAGTTTCCGTGGAACATCGGAGTTGCTCAACAACAACACTGTAGACGGTGCCGACAATAACCAGGCCTACTTCTCAGAAGAGCGCGGGCGAACCCGTCTGCAGTACTCTACTTCGGAAGAGGCGGTACAGGAGTTCCAAGTCAACACGTCAAACTATTCGGCTGAATACGGACGTTCGGCCGGCGGCGTAATTAACACCGTGACCAAAAGCGGTACAAACGCGTTTCATGGCCAGATCTTCTTTCGGGATCGGGATAACAATTGGGGTGCCGCGAATCACTACACAACACTGGCAGTTCTGGACGCCGCCTCAGGAAAATATGTAAACCAGGTTTATGTGCCCAAGGATTGGCGCAAGCAGTGGGGCCTGGGAATTGGCGGACCGATCTTCAAGGACAAGCTCTTCTTCTTTTACGCCTACGATCAGTCAAGGCGTAACTTCCCCGGCACCGCGCGCGCGGACAACCCAAGCAACTTCTTCACGACCCCGGCGGCGAGTGGGGTTACCTGCCCGGCCACCCAGCTAGCGGGAGCCACGGGAGATGTCTGCCGCATTTATACCAACCTAAAAGAGCCCAGCTATACCACCGCGCTCGCCGCTTACCATACCGCCTTCAGCGGTCTGGTAAACGGCGTCTTCGGCAGTGTGCCCCGTACCGGCGATCAGGTGATCAACTTCCCCAAGCTGGACTGGCAGGTCGCGTCGAAACACCATGCTTCGTTCGAGTACAACCGCGTTCGCTGGAGTTCTCCCGCCGGCATTCAGACACAGAGTTCCAATCCTTATGGCGAGGCCAGCTTCGGTAACGACTACGTGAAGGAAGACTGGGGCATCGCCAAGTTGGTCTCGACGCTTACGCCGACCATCCTCAACGAGGTGCGCTTCCAGTACGGGCGCGACTTTGAATACGCAAGCAGCCAGGCTCCCACCGCGTACGAACAGCCACTAGCAAAGAATTCGTTCGGCAGGCCGCCATTCGTGTGCATCAGTGCCACGGTCAGCGGAACCGGATGCTCGCTAACGAATGGCATCCAGATCGGCAAGGCTCAGTTCCTCGAGCGTGCCGCGTATCCCGATGAGCGCCGTATACAGGTTGCCGACACGGTCAGCTATCTGAGGGGCAATCACAGCCTGAAGTTTGGCGTGGATTACAACCAGGTGCTCGACTACATCAACAACCTCTACAACGGAAATGGCGCTTTCGTTTACAACAACACCGGCGACTATCTCTCCGACTACCTGAATCTGACGACGGGCGCCGGTCCGGCTGGTTACCAATCGCACTACAACGGCTTTGTCCAGGCCTTTGGACCAGCGGGTTTCCAGATGATCACCAACGACTACGCGTTTTTCGCGGAAGACGACTGGAAGATCACTCCCCGCCTGACGCTCAATCTCGGACTGCGCTATGAGGATGAGCAGATACCCAGTGCGATACTGCCGAACCGGGCGGACACCAGCACGCTGCCTCGCGCCGGCAACAAGACCATTGCGCAACTGACAGCCCAATCGCCCAGCGATAAGAACAATTGGGGTCCCCGCTTCGGCTTTGCATGGGATACCTACGGGAGCGGCCGCACTGTCGTCCGCGGCGGCTACGGCATCTTCTACGGACGCATCATCAACTCCGATGTTCTGCAGACCTATGTGGCCTCGGGAAATGCCGCGGGCGTGCTGACCTACTCCGGTATTACCCCGAAAACCAATCTGACACCTACCGCAGCCATGCCCACGTACCTGTCTTTCGGGAGCATTCTTGCCAGTGCTCCCAGCATCAAGGGTGCGGCACTCTCAATTGCATACTTCGACAAGCATTTCCAGGCACCGCAAATTCAGCAGATTGATTTTTCGGTAGAGCAGGATCTTGGCCGTAAGACGGCGCTTTCTTTGAGCTACGTGGGCAGTCTAGGCCGCGAACTAGTGAATGGCATTGACCAGAACTACGATGCTTCCTCGGTAACCTCGATTACCTACACCGTGGTAGGGCAAACCGCCGGAACCGCCAAGGGAGCCAAGCCGGGTCCTTACGCACCCGGAACCAGGATCACCACCCCGCTCTACACCAGTAAGAGCCGCCCAAACGCCAACTACTCGGCGATCATTGACGTGACCAGCAATGTGAACTCGAACTACCAGGGCTTCATTGCACAGCTCAAACACACATCTTCCGCGACCTTGCAGTACAACCTCAACTACACCTGGTCGATGTCAATGGACTACAGTCAATACGTCGGTACTGGCTCCCCGTCGAACAACGTGCTTAACCCCGCCGATCAGCGGGCTGACTATGGCATCTCGGCCAACGATGTTCGCGATCGCTTTACCGCCAATGCCGTCTATAGCCCCGTCTTCGGGGGCTCCGGGTACAAAAGACGCATCGTGAACGGGTGGACAATTGCTCCGGTTTTCCAGGCGCAGACGGGACTCCCTGTCACGGGGTCGGTAAGTGGTGCGCTGGGTGCGTTCTCCGGTCCCCTTGGGACCGGCGTTAATCGCCTGCCAGGCCTTCGCAACACCTTCAATTACCCGCGTACTTTCGTCCTCGACGGGCGCGTATCCAAGACGATTGCCATCAGCGAAAGAATGAATGTGGAACTTTATGGCGAATTGTTCAATGCGCTCAACCATGTCAACATCACCGGTCTGAGCACGTCGCTCTACTCGGCTAGTGCGCCGGGCACCCCTCCCACGCCAACTTTCAACAACACTTTCGGCCAATACAGCAACGGCAACTCGAACTTCATCTACAACCTGCGACAGGTCCAGATCGCGGCGCGGTTTAACTTCTAAATCTGTGGTATCAGCCCAGCGCGGCGGCTTCGGCCGCCGCGCTTTGTTTTGGTGGTGGCCGAACTAACTACGACAGGACGTGAAGGCGGGCACTGCTCTAAAATCTGATCAGCTATGAGTTTTGTTGAACAATACGAGGTCGCGGTCGTGGGGGCGGGTCATGCCGGGTGCGAGGCCGCAATGGCTGCTGCCCGCATGGGTCTGCGCACGGCGCTGATTACTCTCAATCTGGACCTCATCGCGCAGATGTCGTGCAACCCCGCTATTGGCGGCATCGCTAAGGGGCACCTGGTCCGCGAAGTTGATGCCCTGGGCGGAATCATGGGCGAAGTCGCCGATGCGGTCGGCATCCAGTTCCGCCTGCTGAACACCTCGCGCGGCCCGGCGGTGTGGTCGCCTCGCGCTCAATGCGACAAGCAGCAGTATCGCAACCGCATGCGGCAGGTACTGGAATCGCAGCCCAATCTCCGCATCAAGCAGGCCGAGGTGACTGACCTGGTGATGGATGAGGCTGTAACCCCGCGCCGTGTCCGGGGCCTGCGGCTGCGGGATGGCCGAACATTACTGGCGGACGCCATCATCATTACAACTGGTACATTCCTCAACGGCTTGATCCATTGCGGTGAGGAACAGTATCCGGCAGGCCGCAGTGGCGAACCGCCCAGCTTATTGCTGGGAGAAGCGCTTAAGCGTCTCGGCCTGCGTGGTTGCCGCCTCAAGACCGGCACTCCGCCCCGCCTGGATGGCCGCACTATTGACTGGAGCCGCTTTGAAGAGCAGCCGGGTGACGCCGATCCAACGCCCTTCAGCTTCAGGACAAAGGAGATCAAGCAGCGCCAGATCTCCTGCCACATCGCTCACACCACGCCGGAAACGCTGCGCATCATTCGCGAAAATGTTTTGCGCTCGCCTATGTATACCGGCCAGATACAGGGCATCGGCCCGCGCTATTGTCCGTCCATTGAAGACAAGGTCGTGAAGTTTCCCGATAAGGAGCGGCACCAGTTTTTCCTCGAACCCGAGGGCCTGGATACGCACGAGATTTACGTCAACGGCATGTCCACCTCGCTGCCGATGGAGGTGCAGTACCAGATCGTGCGCTCCATACCTGGACTGGAAAATGCCGATATGCTGCGTCCCGGCTACGCCATCGAATACGACGCCATCGACCCTACAGAGTTGGATCGCTCGCTCGCCGTCAAGAGCATTGCCGCGCTGTATCTCGCCGGCCAGGTCAACGGGACTTCGGGGTATGAGGAAGCAGCCTGCCAGGGAATCATGGCGGGAATTAATGCCGCGCTATGGGTGCGCGGCCAGGCGCCATTCACGCTCGACCGCACCGAGGCTTACACCGGCATCCTGATTGACGACCTTATCAGCAAGGGCACTAACGAACCTTATCGCATGTTCACCTCTCGCGCCGAGTTCCGCCTGCACCTGCGCATTGACAACGCCGACCGCCGCCTGACTCCGCATGGCCGTCGCCTGGGGCTCATACCCGATGCGGCCTGGCAGGACTACGAGCAGAAGCAGGCCCGCGCTCTAGCTCTTGAGAAGATGCTCTCCACTGGGAAGGTCAATCCTGAGCGGTTTGCGGCCGTCCTGCCCGATCTCGCCATCGGGCTAGGTGCCATCGCCGGCCAGACCTACAGCCAGTTGCTGAAGCGGCCCGAGGTCACCATCGAAGCGCTCTATCCGCTGCTGTGCGAGGAGTTATTGCTGATGCGGAACGCGGGGATGCCCGAGGGGGAAATGCTCGCCCCGCTATTGCACGATGCGCCAGGCTCGCGGCTCGCAGCCAACGTGCGCAACGAGCTCAAATCGGTCGAGACGGAGATCAAATATGCCGGCTACCTCGACCAGCAGCGCAGGTCCATTGAGAAGTTGAAGAGGGCGGAGGAGCACTTCATCCCGCAGTGGTTTGATTACACAACCATCAGCGGCCTTTCGCGCGAGGTGCAGGAGAAGCTGCTGCGCGTGCGTCCGCAGACCATCGGGCAGGCCAGCCGCATCCCGGGCGTCACCCCCGCCGCGGTTACTCTGATCCACGTCTACATCCGGATACGGGGCAAGCAACAGGAAGCCCTGCCGTAGAGGGTTGCGCGGCCATGAGGCAAGCCCACATCTCAGAAGCGAGATGTGGGGCACCCCGTTTTTTGCGGTCGAAATGAGATGGGGGCACATTGAGCGAGAGCGGAAGACCGCTCTTCGTTGAACGACCTCAGAGGACTGCTTCCCTATGGCTTCGACGGCGCGGGAGCCTGGGGCGCAGCCGGAGCCGGTTCGCTGCCCTGATAAATAAGCGGCACATGCATGGGCAGTTCGGCAGGGTTGCCGCTCTTCTTCCTACCCTTGGACTTCGTCAGGCTCTCTTCCACCACGATAGTCCGCTGCGAGTTGATGCACTGCCAGGCAGTCCGTACGCGCTGGAAGACATGCGAGTACACACCGCGCTCCTCCACCAGCCCGCCCTCCTCGCGCTTCTGCATCGCGTAGGTGCCGTTCACAACCGAGATATCGCCATACATCCGCACCGTCACTACTTTCTGCTGCAGGTTCTGCGGAGTGCCATTGTCCTTGAGGAACAGACGCGCGATCTGCTGGTTCCGCGTGGTCACGTCGCCCGCCGAGGAGATGTCGATGAACTGGGGAGACAGCACCAGCTCAAGCCCATACTGGTCGCGCTTGCCCAGAGCGTCATCCCACAGATCTTCCATGTGCTGCATCTGCTTGACCTCGGGGGTCGGAGGCGCGGGGTGTCCAGCAGCGGGGGGCGCCTGCTGGCTGAATGCCGATGAAGCAAATGCAAACGCGCAAAGGAGAATGACGAAATGCCGGCGGAGGGAATGGTTAATGTGTCGGTAGGGGTACACGTTTCATGATATCAGCGGCCTATTTTCCACCGCTTCCGAATTTTCCCCGGATATTCTTGGGCCTAACTTGCTAACGTCCATGCCCGCTTCCCTTACACTTTATCTCTGAGGCATTTCTGAATGGCCACCACCGAGGACTTCACACTGGAACGCGGACTGCCGGCGAATCTCGATGCGGAGAGGTCGATCCTCGGCGCCATCATGCTCGACAATTACGCCTATAACGAGGCTGCTGAGCGCATTCGCGCGGAAGACTTTTCGCTTGATTCGCACCGTCGCATCTTCACCCGCATGGCGGAGTTGATCGACGCCGGGCGTGCGGTGGACATCGTCACTCTCTCCGACGAACTGGCCCGCCGCAAGGAGGTTGAGGCCATTGGCGGCGTCGCCTATCTGGCATCGCTCACGGAGGGTTTGCCGCGCCGCATCTCCATCGAGGAGTACGTGCGTATCGTCAAGGACAAGTCCCTGCTGCGGCAGTTGATGGGCATTTGCACCGACGCCATCACGCGTGCAGCCGATCAGAGTGAAGAAGCGCTCGAAGTCCTCAACGCCGCCGAGTCGTCGCTGCTCGAGGTCACTGAGCGCGGCATCATCAGCGGATTCGCCGGCATTCCCGAGATCGTGCGCGACTCCTTCGGCACCATCGACAACCTCGACAAGGAAGGCCACGAGATCACCGGCCTGGAGACGCATTACAAGGATTTTGACCGCATGACCA
>JANXZS010000040.1 GCA_025355385.1 Acidobacteriaceae bacterium
CGAAGTCGTGATGAAACGCGTGCCCTCGTTGACGCTGAACGGCGAAAAGGGCGACGGCGGCGTGATCGCAATGGACGCGCACGGCAACATCGCGATGCCGTTCAACACCGAAGGCATGTATCGCGGCTGGATCAATCCGGACGGGACGCGAGGGACGGCGATTTACAAGGATGAGGGGGCGAAATAACTCCTTCTGTTCCCTCATCCAGCGCCTCATAGTGCGGTCAATCAGGCAGTTCCGAGTCGGGCGCAAATTCGGCGGACAGTGCCGGAGCATTGATTCCTTCTTGCTGAGCAGGAACCGGAACCCGAATGACCAATGTGTAGTTGTCTGGCGCTCGCTTCGCCTCAGCGGCGTAGTCATCGCGCCATTCTTGCGGTGCTTCATTTAGCCGAGTCTCTGCGCGTTTGGAAATTTGAAAGTCGGTGCATTTTGCGCAATAAAAGTGCTTGCGCATATTCGCGTTAACGAAGTGATATTTGGCAGGACTTCCACAAAGTGGGCAAGCTTGATAGTGGGTTGTTTTCATGTGTATGACTCAGTGAAATTATTTCTAATTATTGACAATATGACGCAGCGTTACCTTGATCTAGCTGAATAGCTGCGACATCGCAATAGATGCGAAAAGCAACTCTGAAAAATCTTTCCGACACTTCTTTCGCTTAGCCTATTGACTCGGTGGAAAACACTGGGCCTGTAGGATAGTTACGCTGCCATCGGCGTGCTCGATGCTCTGTGGATGTGTGCAGCACTGGCCGTCTTCCAATGTAGCCCCAGTCCCGGCCGGGCAATGCGGCCGCTCTCGCTCCACAGACGCTGGGTGTACTCGCGCAGAAGGTCGTGGATTGTTCGCGGCAGCCGCTGCAGTTGTTGTGGCTACTCGCTGTGCTTGTGTTGTCCAACCATTTTGAACGGCAAGATTTTGGGCTGCTTCAATTACTTCGCGTGTAGGTCTTGTACTCATTGTTCGGTACACGCTCTGGTATGCCTCGTTCATTGCTGCAGTGGCCATCGGAGAAGCTGCAATGCTCGGGTTGATCCTCTGCCACTCGCTATTGATCCGATTCCATTCGGCTGGAGTAAGCGAAGAGATTGGTTTATCCCACGGATCATCGATTGGGGTCTCAGTCGATTCGGGTGTCGGTGGCGCAGCACCATTAGTCGAACTAGCTGCGTTGGCATGTTCCTGCGCAAATATCTCGTCTAGTGATAGACGGGCTGCAGATGGCGGGACTGTGACCGCTGTCGGCGCGTCTAGCGTGGATTGTCCAGCGGTGGTCATGCTGGGTGCTGTAGCCGCTTGGGCTTTGCCCAGCTCTTGGAAAGCCCAAATGAACATAAACGCAGTCGATGCGATCAGAACACCTTTCGCGCGAGGCATCCTCTTTGCGGTCGGTTTTGTGATGCACCAAGCTACGACGTAAACAAGTCCGAGGAGTGCGGGCGTCCCGACTATCGCGCCCAATATCGCATGTAGCGGCGTTTGCCCGGTACGCTCTTGAAATATTGCTGGGCCGTAGATGGCAGCAACAGCGAATGTTGCCGCAACGCGGAGGAAAACAATGCCGGCTATCCATAGCCATATCTGTCGTCGCGACAGTCGCGCGGGTTCGGAAGTCTGAGCGGTTCGTGGCGTGGGCGATTTAGGTGGTGGCGGTGCAGATGGCGCTTGAGGGTCAGCGTTGGCCTTTCTTTGTGTAGCAATCCGCGCGTCGTATTCACGTCGTAGCTCAGGGTCGGAAAGAACGGCGTACGCTTCATTGATGGCGATAGAGTTTCTTTCTGCTTCCTCTCTGCGCTCAGGATTCTTATCAGGGTGCCATTTCTGAGTAAGGTACCGATATGCACCTCGAATGACCTCGGGGCTCGCGTCCTCTCTTACTTCCAAATCTTCGTAGTGCGTCCTGATCGTTTCCACACTACTTCTCCCCTGAATTCAACATCCTCACTGAGCCTGTAGTGGCGCGGCACAGCATGTGAGTCGAGCTTTTGCAAATGCTATCACTGCCAAATTGCCAGCGTAACGCACCTAATCACCGCGCACCCATACTCGGCCCGAGCAACATGATCCCCGTGTGATAGTTGGTCCAGAACACGTAGTCGCCCTGCATCCACAACACGTACTCGCCGCTGCCACCAACATTGCGCGCGACGATCGGGCGCACGTTCGGATGCGTTGATTTGCTGGTGATCGCG
>JANXZS010000061.1 GCA_025355385.1 Acidobacteriaceae bacterium
ATCGGCATCGAGCGCATTCTTACCGCGGCGGTGGAGCAGTTCCACGACGACCACGGCTTCTGGCTGCCGCCCTCCATCGCGCCCTTTGACGTAGTGGTAACGGTGACGAATACTACCGATACCAAGCTGCTCGAGGCAGGCGAGAGCATCGCCGCGGAACTGGAAGCAGCAGGGCTGGATGTGCTTCTGGACGATCGCGACGAGCGCGCAGGAGTGAAATTCAAGGACGCGGATCTGGTGGGGATTCCTTATCGCGTCAATGTCGGCAAAAAGGTGATCGACGGCAAGGTTGAGATCGTAACTCGTGCCACCTCCACAAGTCAGGATGTAAACTTTGGCTCTGTTGTCAACACCATGCGGGCGCTGGTCGGATAGGCGCCGTAGCATGGCATAAGCAGTACCAGGGTCGCTACCCGTCTATTGGCAGATAGTCTCTAATGGTTCGTCGGAAGCGTCTGATCAGCGGCGGAAACATGTGGAATCGGGAACGTGGAAGGTATACGGTTGCCAGTCAAAATCAAACTCGGTCGTCCGGGGACCTCGGTACGTAGCTTCTTCTCGAGCAAGCCTGCCAAGCAGGCTGTAAAAATCTTGCTTGGGGGCGTGACTACTGTCTTGCTTGTGCTGATCGGTATCGCGTCCTTTTACTATTACCGCTATGAGCAGATCGTGGACAAACGCCTCACCCAGCCCTTGTTTGCGAGCACGGCAAAGATCTATGCGGCGCCGCGCGAGGTCCGTGTAGGACAGAAGCTAACCGTGAACGCATTGGCGCAGGAACTTCGCCAGGCCGGCTATGGCAGATCCGGCGATAGCCGGGCTTCGCAGATGGGCAACTACGAGGATCGGCCGGGCAGCGTCTACATCCACCCGGGACCTCAGTCGTACCACACGCAGGACGGCGCGACCATCGGTATAGCCAGCGGACTTGTCACTCAGATTAGCGGAGATCAGGGGCAGGCACTGGCGGCGTATGAGTTGGAGCCGCTACTGATCACCGGACTGTCAGAGGACGCCAACCGCACAAAGCGGCGCTTGATCAACTACGACGAAATTCCGCCCAACCTGGTGCAGGCCGTACTCTCCATCGAAGACCGCCGCTTCTTTGAGCACGGCGGCGTGAATTACTACCGCCTGATGATGGCGATGTTCAAAGACGTCCGCTCCGGACAGAAGGCGCAGGGTGGATCGACGCTCACGATGCAGCTCGCGCGCGGCATCTTCCTCTCCCCCGAGAAGCGCCTGAAGCGAAAGCTCATTGAGATAGCTATCACCTTTCAGTTGGAGCATCGCTACAACAAGCGGAAGATTTTCGAAATGTACGCCAACCAGATCAACCTGGGTCAGCGGGGCAGCTTCTCTATCAACGGCTTTGGTGAAGCAGCTAAATCGTATTTCGGCAAGGATGTACAGCAGCTTGATCTTCCCCAATCCGCGCTGCTCGCCGGCATGATCCAGCGACCGAATTACTTTTCTCCTTATAAGCACCCTGAGCGCGCGCTCGATCGGCGCAACCTGGTGCTTGACTCGATGGTGGAGACGGGTGCCATTACCCGACCGCAGGCAGATATTGCCAAAGCGTCTCCACTGAAGCTGGCCGCCATGAGCGTCGATGCCAGTGAGGCCCCCTACTTTGTGGATCTCGTCCGCGATCAGTTAAACCAGAAGATTGGCGAACGCGACTTCAATCGCGAAGGCCTACGAATCTACACCTCTCTCGATCCCGATCTGCAGCGTGCAGCGTCGGACGCAATGGAGATTGGTATGAGGAATGTTGACCAGCTGGTGCTAAAGGCGCACTCACACAAAGCTAAGGACGGGACGATCACGACCGCCTCGAACATCACCTATCCCCAGGTGGCGCTGATCGCGCTCAATCCCCATACCGGGCAGGTGCTGGCACTGGTGGGCGGCAGGAACTACGGTATCAGCCAGTTCGATCACGCCGTGGCAAAGCGCCCTACTGGTTCTATCTTCAAGCCTTTTGTCTACGCCGCTGCCTTCAACTCCAGCCTTTCCGGGGCTCAGCTGGCGGGACAGGAAGCTGTTTTCTCGCCAGTCACCATGTTGAGCGACGCGCAGACCACCTACAACGTTGGCAATCAGGAATACACGCCACGCAACTTCCACAATGAGTACCATGATCAGGTAACAGCGCGGTATGCGCTGCAATATTCGTTGAACAACGCGACCATTTCACTGGCGCAGATGGTGGGCTTCAACAACGTGGCTTCGCTGGCACGGGACGCAGGCATCAAGTCAGCCCGCGCCACTCCGGCGGTTGCGCTTGGCGCCTATGATGCGACCCCTCTTGACATGGCGGGCGCTTATACCGTTTTTGCCAACAATGGAGTCAAGATCGATCCGTGGATGCTGGCTTCAGTTCGTTCGGTCTCTGGCGATGTGATCGAGGATTATTCGCCAGACTCCAAGCCGATACTCGACCCCCGCGTCGCTTACCTCACCACTAGCCTGATGCAGAACGTAATTAACGCCGGGACCGGATATGAAGTACGGCGGCGGGGCTTTAATGCCCCCGCGGCCGGTAAGACCGGAACCTCGCATGACGCATGGTTTGCGGGCTTTACCAGCAACCTGATCTGCATTGTGTGGGTGGGCAACGACGACTACACCGACGTGAAACTAACCGGCACTGTTGCCGCGGCTCCTATCTGGGCGGAATTCATGAAGCGCGCGGTACAGTTGCCACAGTACTCCGACACGCATGACTTCGCGGTTCCCGCCGGTATTATCCAGGTGCGGATCGACAAGGGAACCAACCTTCTTGCGAACGATACTTGCCCGGATAGCTTTAACGCCTCGTTCCTGGAAGGTACGGCTCCGACAGACACTTGCGATCATTCCAACGGCGATCAGCGCAACCTTTTTCAAAAGCTATTCGGCTTGGGCGATAAGCCCGCTTCCCCGACTACCATCAACGGTCAGCCTTTGGTAGTCCCGCCGGCACAGGCAAACGCGCCCGGCACAGCGGAGCCGGAGAAGAATGGTGCGGACATGAACGCCGACGGCACAAAGAAAAAGAAAGGCTTCTTCGGAAGAGTCTTTGGTGGCTTCAAGAGCAGCGACGACAAGAAGGCCCCTCAACCACAGGCAACTCCCCCTTCCCAGTAGGGCGGCTGGAAGGCTTTCTGCAAGAGGGATTCAATAGAGTCGATTGAGGGGAGCTTCCCAATGAGGGGAGCCCTCTTCGCTTCACGAAACCAAAACGCAGTGATTTTAGCAGCCGATCTTGCGGCGACGTATCGAATTGGACCAGCCTTCCAATACTCGATCGGCGTCAGCCATTGGCTGGCAGATGGGACACCAGTAAGTCGAGCGCGCACCGCTTCCCTGCTTTCGCATCAAAATCGCTGAGCCGCACCGACGGCAAGGCCGCCCCTGTCTGCCATATACAAAAAGCCGCGCACCCGGGTTGGAGGCTCCCGTAGTGCGGCGCCCTCCGGAATATGTAACGATGCCGTCCCCGGCACCATCGGATACGTTTGCGCGCATTAACCTGCGCGAGCTTTCGAGCAGGCAGTCCACTTCGTCGTTGCTCAAGCTGGTGACGTGACGAAATGGATGAATCTGGCAGGCAAAACATATCTCCGACTTGAATACATTGCCAATACCGGCGATGACCTGCTGATTGAGTAGGACGTTGGCAATCTCTTCTTCAGCCTGCGCTCGTATGCGAAGAATCGCCTCGTCGGTGGCGAATGCTGTGCCGAGCAGATCCGGACCAAGCTTTGGAATGGTCGTCTGTCTCTCGAGCGAGCGTTCGCTGTGAAAGCGCGCGACCGGTACGTCGAATGCAACAGCCTCGTACTCAGCAGTGGATAGGACGATGCGCATGTGGCTCCGCGTTCGTCTCCACCGTTCGCCGCGACGATAAAGATGCCAGCTTCCGCTCATGAGCATGTGTGTGATCAGTATCAAATCCCCCGAGAAATAAATGAGCAGCCATTTGCCACGGGATTCAACCCGCTCCACCATTCGCCCCACTAGCGGCGTATTGTCGTTCACGCTGGCCAGTGGTGCGTATGCGGTGTCGAACGCAACCAATGTGTGGCCCTTCAACGCGCGGTCGAGGGTGCGGGCGGAACGAAAGATTGTATCTCCCTCAGGCATGGTTATTGCACCTCCGGGGCGACCGCAAGTTCCGCGTGCGATGGAATCAGCAGGCGTCGCAGGTTGAAGCCCAGTGGTGCAGCTTGAAATCCGGCATCGAGCAGGAGTTTCGACATCCAGTGCAGATGGGCAGGTTGGCCGTTAATCGTCGTCACAAGCATGCCGCCACGCCGGTCGGCATCGTGACGCCGCATCTCTTCCTGGGCCGTTTTTGCCAGAGCGTGCGTCAGGTCGCGCGCCGCATTGGTGCGCTCCGGTTCCTCCGCGGGAACAAATATTTGCAGATTGGGGTTGTTGCGACGCATATAAGCAACGAGGTCCCCGTTGCGTAGCAGGACGCTCGCGCCCACACTCCGGGTCAGTGATCGCGAGGACTGCTCATCGCTCTCGTTGAGTGGTCCCGCCGCGGGCCAGCGCAGCACTGAGCCATACGGATTTGCCGGGTCGGTCGCCGCCATCACGATCATCTCCGGCCTTTCTGGTTGTACGGAGTTCCTCAGCGAGCGCAGTAAATCGACGGCCGCGGGCAGCGCAAACTGTGTCGCGCCCAGGCCAGCAACGAAGTAGCCGCGACGAATCCGGCCACTCTCCTCGAGCGCTTTCAGTACGTCGTACACTGCGGAAAAACCGCCGGGCAGATTCTCCGCGGCTACTGACTCGCGCGTCAGCACGCCATAGCGATTGAGTAATTGCAATGCAATCGCGTGACTCCATTCCGTTTGCAATGCACTGGATGTTGCTGCGTTTATTTCCGGCAGCGGGAGTATCGCCCAGCGTCCTTGCGCGCTCGGCGGAGTAGTGCGGCGGGAGCGATAGGAAGGCAAATTATGCTGGCGCTTCGCCGGGCGCGATGCTACTGGTTTCGCCACATAGGCACGCAGCGCGTGGAATGTATCGTTGGTCACCATGCTGCGCCACACCAGGCTCCAGAGAGCGTCCAGAGTTTCGCCGGGATAGCCTCCACCTACCGCATCGTGCAGTTGCGAGAAGAATGCGGCGCCGCCCCGACGGAGTTCTTCTAGAATTGCCAACTCCCGCGCGGAGAGCGGGCTACTGTTGCTGACATCGCTCGAACTGCGAGGGGGGATCAACGACCTGAGCTTATCCGCCAGGTAGAGAGACACGCGACCATCATGCTCGCCAAGAGCGTCGAAGCCGCACCACACCACTTCGCCCGCGGCAATTAGCGTGTCCAGATCGGCCGCAGAATAGTTGACCAGTCGCGAAGGAAGAATCGTGGTCTCGATCAGCGAGGCGGGTAGCGGTGCACCTTGCAGGTTTTCAATCGTATCGAGCAAAGCATCCATTCCTCGTCGCGGCTGCAGCACGCCCTGCCAATGGGTGAATAAACGTGCGAGCATCTGCTGCTCCACCGGCTCGACTTCCTTGCGCAGGCGCGCCAGTGATTTCCGCCGGATGGAGCGCAATACTTCCGCGTCGCACCACTCGCGATGGACACCACCCGGACGAAAACCTCCCTCGACAATCCGCCCATCCACGATAAGGACGCGTAGTGCGTGCTCCACTTGCGGTGCGTCGAGGCCAAACCTTGCACTGACCTCTGCCAGGGTGAATGGGCCGTGGGTGCGCGCATACCGCCGAACCAATTCAACCACCGGTGCGCCCACCGGGGCGAGTAGCGCGGTGGGCACTCCGGGCGGCAGCGGGACCCCGAGGGCATCGCGATAACGAGCACCATCTTCAACTGCGATCCATCGCTTCTCGCCCGCTATCTTGACTTCAAGCAAACGTCGAGCGCGCTGCAGGCGATCTAGATGCTTCAGCAGTTCGTCGCTCACACAACGACGTGCCAGTTCGTTTCTGGTCAGGTCGCCGAGGCGTAACAACAAGTCATGCATTCCATCGGCGGAACGGGCACGCATCGTCTCCGTCAAAGATTGCAACTGCTCCTCGACTTCTGCGATAGCATCGGCATCCAGCAGTTCGCGCAAGTCCGCATCGCCCAGCAACTCGCGAAGCTGATCCTGATCAATTGAGAGTGCCTGTGCACGACGCTCGGCAAGGGGTGCATCGCCATCGTAGATATAGTTCGCCACGTAACTGAAGAGCAGCGACGATGCAAATGGCGACGGTGTACGCGAATCCGCAACGTGAACTCGGATGTTGCGGGCCGAGATGGAACGCAGTGTTTCGAGGAAGGCCGGCATGTCAAAGACGTCGCGCATGCATTCGCGGTACGTCTCCAGAAGCATGGGGAACGATGGATAGCGGGACGCTACCGCTAATAGATCATAAGCACGCTTGCGTTGCTGCCATAGTGGAGCACGGCCCTGGGCGCGACGGCGCGGGAGTAGTAGAGCACGTGCGGCGCTCTCACGAAATTTAGCAGCGAATAACGCAGTCGATCCGAGCTGACGCAGCACCAGGTCGGTTGCTTCCGCAGGGTCTAGCAAAAACTGTTCGGTATCGGGCGCGATGTCGCTGTCGGGGAATCGCAGAACCAGTCCGTCATCGCCCCATAGCGCTTCTACATCGGGCCCTCCCGCCGCGCGAATCTTCCCCGTGACCGCCATCGCCCAGGGCGCGTGGATACGGCTTCCGAAGGGAGTCAGGATGCAGATACGCCAGTCTCCCAGTTCATCGCGGCAACGCTCAATCACGATCGTGCGGTCATCTGGAACAGCCGTGGTTGCAATTTCCTGGTCCGCCAGAAAGCGCATCAGATTTTCCGCTGCTGCCGGGTCAAGATCGTGCTCCCGCGTCAGCCTGCTGAGCGCAGCATTGCGCGGCATGGCGCGGAGTTCGCGAACTAGCTCTCCGATGCGACGGCCGAACTCTAGCGGTCGACCTGCAGAATCGCCGTGCCAGAAGGGCATCTTTCCGGGCTCTCCCGGAGCAGGGGAAACCAGAACACGGTCGTGCGTGATTTCATTGATGCGCCAGGTAGAAGCGCCAAGGATGAAGGTGTCCCCTGTACGGCTCTCAAAGACCATCTCCTCATCCAATTCGCCTACCCGGATTGGTTTGGTTTCAGATCCGGAGAGAAAGACGCCGTACAAACCCCGATCAGGTATCGTTCCGCCATTCAGAATAGCCAGGCTCTTAGACCCTTCGCGCGGCGTAATGACATTGCGATTGCGATCCCACGTAATGCGGGGCCGCAACTCGGCAAATTCATCGGAAGGGTATCGGCCCGCCAGCAGATCCAGTACGCCTTCAAATGCCGAACGGCTTATAGACGCATAGGGGGCTGCGCTGCGAACGATTTGGTATAACTCGTCAAAGCTGATCTCCGCGTCAACCGGAGGCTCGCCTTTCCGCTTCGTCGCGAGAGTACGTACCGGCGGTTGCGCCGCAATCGCAACAACCTGCTGCGCCAGCACATCCAGTGGATTACGCAGAAAGCGCGTGGACTCTACCAGCCCCTCATGCATCGCGCGCGTAACTGCCGCACAAGCTACGAGGTCAGCACGGTATTTGGGGAAGATGATGCCTTCGCTGGCTACGCCGACATGGTGCCCAGCCCGGCCGATGCGTTGCATGCCGCTCGCGACCGAGGGCGGCGCTTCAATCTGCACCACGAGATCGACCGCGCCCATATCGATGCCCAGTTCCAGCGACGATGTAGCCACCAGCGCACGAATCTGGCCGGCCTTCAACAACTCCTCGATCTCCGAACGCTGCGACGCAGCCAGCGAGCCGTGATGAGCCCGCGCCAGCGTCTCGCCGGCAAGCTCATTCAACGCTCCCGCAAGGCGCTCAGCGATACGGCGGCTATTGACGAAGATGATCGTGGAAGTGCGCGCGCGAACAATTTCCAGCAGGCGAGGATGAATCGCACTCCAGATAGAGGTGCGCTTGGGACCTTGAGAGGCGGCCCCGCTCGGCAGTTCTTCCACCTGGCCCAGACGCGCCATGTCCTCCACCGGAACTTCGATTCGCAGGTCCAGCTTCTTGGGCTCATCGGCATGCAGGATGGTTACGGGTCGATATGAGGGAAGAGACGGCGATTCAGCCTCGACGCTCATCTCCGAAGCGGTGTCTGTGAGGTCACTCACCTCCGCAATCTCTCGGTTGCCGGGCTCCGCACCCGCCAGAAAGTGGGCCACTTCTTCGAGCGGTCGTTGGGTTGCCGAGAGGCCGATGCGTTGCAGCCTCTTGCCGCAGATCGCCTGCAGGCGTTCGAGCGAAAGTGCCAGATGAGCCCCTCGCTTGGTCGGAACCAGTGCGTGAATTTCGTCTAGGATCACGGTATCCACGCTGCGCAGGCTTGCCGAGGCGTCAGAGGTCAGGAGCAGATACAGCGACTCCGGAGTGGTAATGAGTATCTCTGCCGGATGCCTGCGAAAGCGGTTGCGCTCCTTCTGTGGAGTGTCGCCCGTGCGCACACTGATCTCGGGCGTATGAAAGGTCACTCCGGCACGGCGAGCGATGTTGGCGATGCCCGCTAGCGGCGACCGCAGGTTGCGCTCTACATCCACGGCCAGGGCTTTGAGCGGACTGATATAAATCACGCGACAGCCTTCCGTGGGGGGCTCGATCGCGTGAAGCATCAATCGGTCAAGGCACCAGAGAAATGCAGTGAGAGTCTTACCCGTTCCGGTGGGCGCCAGAATTAGAGTACTTTCGCCCCGCGCAATCGCTGGCCAGCCCAGTCGCTGAGGCGCGGTCGGGCGCTCGAACACGGCGCGGAACCACTCTGCCGTAACCGGATGAAAGAGATCGAGAGGGTCTGGTTCCGCAGCCTGCTTTGGGGGTACTCGCCTGATCATGAACTGTCCATGAGCATATCTTGCTCTCGCTCGTAAGATGCAATCCACTTTTGATGCGCCGCAAACAGCGGGCGCAACCGCGTGCTTGCGCCACCGGAGGGCAAACGTTAGCCTCAGTGCACTATGAAAACTGAGGATCTCCCGCTGCAATCGGAACAGGTTGCGAAGCTGATTGACGCGGCGACATCTGCTGCCGCCAACGCCTATGCGCCCTATTCGGGCTTTCGCGTCGGAGCCGCCCTCCTGTTGATGGATGGCACGATCGTTACCGGCTCCAATGTGGAGAATGCGTCTTATGGACTGACGCTTTGCGCTGAACGGTCCGCGCTGGTTAGGGCAGTCAGCGAACATGGCCTACAAATGCGCATCCGCGCAATCGCCCTGGCAAACCTGAATACTGCTTCTTCCTCCCCGTGCGGCGCCTGCCTCCAGGTGCTGGCGGAGTTTATTGCACCCGGTGCCTGGATAGTTTTCCCCTATGCCGGAAGGCTCGAATCTAGACGATTTACCGAGCTATTTCCCTTCCCGTTCGATCTGAGGGAGAGCATGACCTCTTGAGTCGAATTCAGAACCTGACGCGATCGTTTCGCCTGAGATAGTTCTTGGCACACGAATGGAATATGTATGCACGTAGTTGATCTAATTCGAAAGAAGCGCGACGGGCTAGAACTTACCGCCGATGAAATAGAGTTCCTGGTACTCGGAGCGGCCGATGAAAGCCTGCCGCTGGAGCAGTTATCGGCATGGCTGATGGCTGTATGGCTACGCGGTCTGTCTCTCGAGGAGCTCAAGGCGATGACGCAGGCAATGCGCTTCTCCGGCGATGTCTTCAGTACTTCGACCCTCGGCAAGCGCGTCGTCGATAAGCACTCCACAGGCGGAGTAGGCGACAAAACCTCTTTCCTGGTCGCTCCCATCGCGGCGGCGGCGGGCCTGGCCGTCCCAATGATCAGCGGACGTGCGCTCGGCCATACTGGTGGCACCCTGGATAAGATCGAATCGATTCCGAGCTATCAGACTCAACTGTCGCTGGCGGAATTCCGTAGCATCATTGATCGTACAGGAGTAAGCATCATTGGCCAGACCCGGAACCTGGTGCCGGCGGACCGTGTTCTTTACGCGTTGCGCGATCGCACCGCGACGGTCGAGAGTCCCGACCTGATCTGCGCTTCCATCATGAGCAAGAAGCTCGCGGCAGGACTGAACGCCTTGGTGCTCGATGTTAAGACTGGTTCGGGAGCGTTCATCCAGCGGGAGGAAGCTGGGCTTCACCTGGCCTGCCTGATGGTTCAGACCGGCGAGGCGGCCGGCACGCGCACGGTTGCATTGCTCAGCGGAATGGAAGAGCCCCTTGGCCGCGCGGCGGGTAACTGGATCGAGGTGGCCGAAGCAATCGAGTTGCTTCATGGAAAGCGCAACCCGCTGACCGAAGATCTGCGCGAGCTGTCTCTAACGCTTGCCGGATGGATGATCTACCTCGGTAACAAGGCGAAGTCCGCCGAGGGTGGACGCATCCTCGCCGAACAGTTAGTGAAAAGCGGAGCTGCATTCGATGTGTTTCGCGCCATGGTAAAAGCCCACGGCGGAGATCTTGAGTGCATCGATAATCCGTCGACGTTCCACAGACCCGGCGCATCGCGGAAATTCGTCGCGTCACGCGCAGGTGTAATTTCGGGTATGGACTGCGCCCAGGTGGGATGGGCAGTGCAGCGCCTTGGCGCCGGGCGCGAGCGCGAGAGCGACTCTGTCGATCCCCATGCCGGCCTGTTCTTTCATGCGAAGTGTGGAAGTCCGATGCACGCGGGGCAGGCGATATGCACGATGTTTGCCGCCAGCGAGGATAAGCTGGACGAGCCCGAACGACTTTTACGCGCCGCAATTCGCATCGACGAAGCAGAACACAAAGCCCAGCCCCTGGTTCGTAGGATAATTACGATCGAGAATGCCGCACAGTTTCTGAAACATGGGTAGAGCAATTTCAAGCCAAGATTCGGTGGAATGAGAGCCCCTCGACTCGTTCGGAGACGTGGGTGGAGAGGAGAACGAGTTGGGACGATTTACGGGCATCCTGGGATTGCTGACCATGTTGCTGCTGGCTTGGGTATTCTCCACAAATCGGCGTGCCATCCGCTGGCGCACCGTGGCCTGGGGTCTCGGTCTTCAGATCCTGTTCGCCATCCTGGTATTGCGTTTTGCGGCGGGCCAAAGGTTGCTGGCAAAGGCTGGTACTGCGGTCAACCATCTACTGGCATACGCATTTGCCGGCTCGGAGATGGTCTTTGGTGAGCTGGGGCGACAGCACTCGAACTTCGGATTGATCTTTGCGTTTCAAGTGCTGCCAACGATTATCTTCATCTCGGCATTGTTCGCTGTCCTTTACCACATCGGCGTAATGCAGATCGTGATTCGATTCTTCGCGTGGCTGATGCAGGCGACGATGAAGGTGAGTGGGGCCGAGAGTTTGAATGTGGCTGCCAGTGTCTTCATGGGACAGACAGAAGCTCCATTGACTATTCGGCCTTTTCTTCCGGGTGCGACAAGCTCAGAGTTGATGACCATCATGACCAGCGGAATGGCGCACGTCTCCGGTGGCATCATGGCTGCCTACATTTTGTATGGAATCGAAGCACAACACCTGCTGGCGGCCGTTATCATGACCGCCCCCGGCACCATCGTCATCGCAAAAATGCTGGTACCAGAAACGGAAGTTTCGGCAACCGCAGGCAGGGTGGTTATGCCACAAAGCGCCGAGCATAAGGATGAAAATTTGCTTGGATCCATTGCCCGCGCGACCATCGACGGTGGACAACTTGCATTCAATGTCGCCATTATGTTGATCGCCTTTCTCGCGCTGGTGGCGCTGGTGAATGGCCTGCTCGGCGGCATACACAACTGGCTCGGCTGGCACCGCATCCCCTTTCCTTCCTCGCTGAATGAAATTCTCGGATTTCTGTTCGCGCCGATTGCCTGGCTCATCGGCGTTCCCTGGCACAGCGCAAGACTGGTCGGAAATCTGCTAGGCACGCGTATGGTGATGAACGAACTCGTGGCTTATTCCATGCTCGGGGCTCAAAAAGCAACTCTCGACTTCCGCTCTTTTACCATTGCCACCTTCGCGCTGTGCGGCTTTGCGAATTTCAGCTCGATCGGCATGCAGATTGGCGGCATCGGCGCACTCGCACCCACCCGGTGCAACGAACTCGCCAAGCTGGGCCTGCGGGCTATGCTGGCTGGCACCATGGCTAACCTGATGTCCGCCTCGATCGTCGGCGTGCTAATGCGGTAAGGGACAAGGACCTAGGAAAGGGGAGTTGTGAAAAAGGGATTATTTGAACGCGCCACCGAGGCCTCAGAGTTCGTCCGCGAGCGAAGCAGTACCCATCCGAAAATCGCGATAGTACTTGGCTCCGGCCTAGGCGCGGTTGCGGAACAGGTCGAAGACTCGCTGGCAATTCCCTACGCTGAGATTCCGCACTTTCCGCATTCCACCGTAGAAGGCCACAGCGGGAGGCTGGTCATGGGCACGTTGCGCGGAGTAGCCGTCGTGGTGATGCAGGGCAGAGTTCATGGGTATGAGGGCTACAGTCCCGAACATGTCGCGTTTCCCCTGCGCGTATTGGGACGTCTTGGTATCGACATAGTAATAGTTACAAATGCAGCCGGTGCTATCCGCCTCGATCTCGAGCAGGGGCAACTCGTGCTCATATCCGATCACATCAACTTCACTGGAAGCAATCCGCTCACCGGTCCCAATGATGACCGCTTTGGTCAACGCTTCTTCGACATGACCGATGCATATTCGGGGCGGTTGCGAACGCTGACCAAGAGCGCAGCGAAGATTGCTGGTTCCGACATGACGGAGGGCGTGTACATCTGCGTCCCGGGGCCAAGCTTTGAGACTCCCGCCGAGATCCGAGCGTTCCGTGCAATGGGAGCAGACCTCGTGGGAATGTCTACGGTACACGAGGTGATGGCGGCGCGACACATGGGTATTGAGGTGCTGGGCATTTCCTGCGTAACCAACATGGCCGCCGGCATCCTCAAGCAGGAGATCAATCACAGAGAAGTAATGGAGACGGGGCTGCGCATACAACAGGGTCTCGGCAACCTGATCGCATCGCTTGTGCCCCAGATTCGGGTGCAGGATCGGGTGGAGGGTCGAGTCCATGACGAGGCATCTCACTGAGACCATACCTGCCAGATTCCAGCCAGCAGACCACGCGGCCCGTAGTGATCGGCATTGCGGGTTGTTCCGGCTCAGGCAAAACTACGCTTGCCCTTGAACTTGTGCGGGAATTTCGCGGAACCCACTTCCCGCTCGACCATTACTACCGCGATCTCAGACACCTGGCTTTTGATCAGCGCTGTAAAAAGGACTTCGATCATCCCAACACACTCGAATCCCAGCTGATAGCCGCTCACGTTGCCGAGTTAGCCGCTGGGCGCGGCATCGACCGCCCCGTTTATGACTTCGCTACGCACACGCGAATCCATCACCAGACTGAACACATCTTGCCCGGCCCCATGGTCCTGGTAGATGGCATCTTCGCTCTGCACTACGACGCACTTCGGCCTCTCTAAAATTTGCGTGTCTATGTGGACGCACCCGACGACCTTTGCTACCAGCGCAGACTGGCGCGCGACGTGCGCGAACGTGGTCGCACACCCCAATCCGTGGCGGCACAATATGCCAGCACGGTTCGTCCCATGGCGGAAATGTTTGTGCGGCCTTCCGCAAAGTATGCCGACATCATCGTGGATGGCAGCAAGTCTTTGGACTGGTCGGTCGAGCAGGTCATCTCACAGCTTGTGCAACAAAACTTGATGTCTCGCATCAACCCGACTCTCGGATAGCCCTCTTTCCATCCCAGCAAACGCAACCTTTGCTTTTCCCGCTATGCACCGGCCGGCTTCAGTAGAGTCAAGGAGTGGATTGCGAAGGAGATGGCGATGGACGAGCAGATATACGTGGTGCTGGGTGCTTACGGTGGCGTGGGTATGGAACTGGCGCGTCGGCTGGCCGCCAAAGGCGCAAAGCTCATGCTGGTGGGCCGCGACGATTCCCGGCTTCACGCCCTGGCTTTGGAACTGGGGGCAGCCTTCGCGCACGCCGACGCTACCGTCAGCCAACAGGTCGAAGCAGCCATTGCAGCGGCAGCCGAAAAGTTCGGCGGCATCTCGGGGATCGCGAATTGTTTTGGATCGCTGCTGCTAAAGCCCGCTCATTTGACCACAGACGAAGAGCTGGAGCAGACCTTGGCCATCAATCTCAAGAGCGCGTTCGCGACGGTGCGCGCCGCTGCCCGGAATATCAAAAAGGATGGCAGCATCGTGCTCGTATCCAGCGCAGCAGCGCGATTGGGGATGGCGAATCACGAAGCAATTGCTGCAGCCAAGGCTGGAATCCAGGGGCTTGCGCTTGCGGCAGCGGCTACCTATGCGAATCGCAATCTCCGTTTCAACTGTGTCGCGCCCGGCTTGACGCGCACGCCGCTAACCGAAAAAATCACGGGCAACGAAGTCGTCGCCAAAGGTTCGCTTGCCATGCATGCGCTGGGCCGCTTCGGCGAACCGGCCGATGTGGCCTCAGCGATTGAATGGCTGCTCGACCCACGACAGCACTGGATCACAGGGCAGATAATAGGAGTTGATGGCGGCCTGTCCACGGTGCGAGCCCGTAACGCCGGCTAGCCCCTCGAAGACACAAGGAGCGGCACCCATGAAAAACTTCCTCATCGCATCTGTACTCGTTCTGAGCATAGCTAATGTGGCTTCTGCATCAGCGAAACCGAAGCCGAAGGTTTCACAAGGTGATGCGCAGGCGATTGCGCTCAAGCAGGCTCCCGGCAAGGTAAAGAGTTCAGAATTAGAGAGGGAGCATAAACGCTGGATCTATTCCTTCGACATCCAGACAAGCACGGGCGTTCACGAAGTGAATGTGGATGCGAATACAGGCGCGGTGGTTGAGAATAGGGTCGAGTCGGCGGCAGATGAGGCGAAGGAAAAGAAGTCCGACGCAGGCGCTGGCACAAAGCGGTGAAGGAAAGTGGGACACCGATCGCCGCGCCTGTAAGGCTGAAGAGTGGCCGCTCCTAGCGGAGTGCCCGCGTCGTAGCAGCAGGCGCAATGTTCTAGTTGGAGCCTTGCCGCATTGGCTCATTTTCTTGACGGATGCCAATCCGGCACTGGTTTCGCGCTCTCTACCCACGCGGTGTAGATCATGTCGCGAAGCATGCTCGCTCCAGCGGCGAGACGTCCGGCGGTAAACTCCCGGGACTCGGCCGAACCGGCACCCTGAAAGCCATGCAGCTTCTCGAGTTGATAGACACGCTCAATCTGCGTTCCAGACTGGCGCAGGTAGGCGACGTAATCCACAAAAGGATCCATCATCAAGCGTGGCGCTGTGATCAGCGGAGCAACGGCAGAATCTTTGATGTTCTTCATCACAAACGTCGACTCAAACTGCGAGTGGATGCCGTGCTGGGTGGTGTAGCCGTTGGGATTTTCTTTTGCCACCCAACCGTCGTAGTTGACGGTCACGTGCAGCGGCATCGCGCCATCCGCCACATAGTGACCTAACCATCCGGCATAGAAAAGAATCGCCGATTCGACCGATTTCACTTCCTTGTGGTCTGCTAACGTCATCCGGTACTCGCGCATCGCGGCCTTCATGCGCTCGTAGACCTCGGCGGTGACGTAGGGCTGTAGTCCCACCTTTTCCGGTCTCAGGTTCAGCTCCGGGTGTGCCGCCTGGGCCATCGCGAGCGCGGCGATATATTCAAATCGCTTGCGCGGCAGAGTACCGACCACGTCGGCCAGTTCCAGGTCGATGAAGTGTTCCGGAGCCTGCGCGGCATTCAACTCCGGCTCAGCCGGCGAACGCCAGCGATCGGGCTCCGGACCCAGATACTCGATCTCCAGCAGAGCTGCCGGGGTGCGAAAGAACGCAGGCATTTCTGCCGGCAATTTTTCCACAGCAAGCCGATTCACCATGCGGTGGCCATCGTTTCCCCAGGCAAACGAAGGCGGAACAGCAAGCAAGGGCAGCAGGATGGCGGCAGCAATCGTGCGCAACAGGGCGGGAGTATTTGAAATCATGGCAAAGCGAGTATAGCCACTGCACCCGGCCCCCACCTTGAGCACCCCCACCGCTCTTGGCCTCAGGGCGCATAATTTACAGCGTTTTGGCCGGATGCCTGATCCAGCTTTGGTACTCTTACAATTGCCATGCTAACGAAAAAAGAACTCCTCACCAATCCTGTCCAGCACATCGACATCAAACAGTACAACGTGGTTGCCTTGGTCGATGCCATGCAATCCATGGCCTACAGCTCCCGCGACCTCGCCCGTGCGGCCTCCATTTACGAACGCATGCTGCGCGATCACGATTGCGGCGTCATCCTGTGCCTGGCAGGATCGCTGGTAAGCGCTGGCCTGAAGCAGATCTTTGTCGATCTGGTGCGCAACAACATGGTGGACGCTATCGTCTCCACCGGCGCAAACATTGTCGATCAGGATTTTTTCGAGGCGCTTGGTTTCCGGCATTACATTGCCGATGAGCTCTACAAGCAAGGCACCGAGGATGGGACACTGCGCAAATTGATGATCGATCGCATCTACGACACGTTGATCGACGAGGAAGAGCTCCGTCTTTGTGACGAGACGACGGAGAAGATCGCCAACTCCCTCGATCCGCGACCGTACAGCTCCCGCGAATTCATCCGAGCCATGGGTGCCTACCTTGTGGCGGAGGGCAAGACACCGGAAAGAGGTGGCGTCGACTCTATCGTCCTCGCTGCCTACCAGAAGGATGTGCCAATCTTCTGCCCGGCCTTCAGTGACTGTTCCGCGGGGTTCGGGCTAGTGGCACACCAGCATGCGCGTCAGAACAAGCCGAGGGTTTCGATCGACTCAGCCAAGGATTTTTACGAGATCACGCAGCTGAAAATCGCCAACCCCACCACCGGTCTGCTGATGATCGGCGGCGGCGTACCCAAGAACTTTGCCCAGGACATCGTGGTGGCGGCTGAAATTCTGGGCAAGGACGCACCCATGCACAAATACGCGATCCAGATCACGGTTGCCGATGTCCGGGACGGAGCGCTCAGTTCCAGCACGTTGAAAGAAGCCAGTTCCTGGGGCAAGGTCGACACCACCTTCGAGCAGATGGTCTATAGCGAGGCGACTCTCGCCCTGCCCCTGATTGCGGGATACGTCTATCACAAGAATGCGCAAGCGGGCCGTCAGGAGCGCCACTGGGCCAACCTCTTGGAGCCTGTTACCGCGTAGCGCACATTCCATAATTCTCCTCGGCCCGAAGCCGTAGAGGCGCAAAGTCTCTTCGGGGTTCGTCATGCCCCGACCATCGATTGCCGTCCTGTCAATCAGCCAGCGTCCACATGTGGCCTCTAGACCGCACTCTGAACCGTAGTCAGCAACGATTTGGCTATCCCACCCAAGAAATGCGTCGGGCATTTGGCGCAATGCACGCTATAATCTGCGTTATTAGACGGTAATGTTACCGACGTGCGTTACCTTGGGCCAAAAGTTGCTTAAGGGAGGGCCGGTCCCCGTCCGATTGGTAACGCAGGAACGTAGACCATGACTTGGCTTCGCAGTAGGCCGATATCCCGCATGGTGCTCGCGTCGGCGCTCGTCGTCTCCGCGGCGGGCGCTTACATCGCTATGTCTGCGCACCACCCTCCTCCGACCAATCGATCGCAGTGGATTCGTCAGGAATCCTTTCTTTTCGGCACTCTGGCCCTCCTCAACCTGATGCTCATCGCGGCCATGCGCAGGATCTTCCGCTCGGACCAGGCAGACCTGGCCCAGGTCGCTCTCATGCAACGGACGATTCTCGAGTCCGCCGGGCCGATGATCATGGCCACCGACCTCGATGGCAGATTCACTGCCTTCAACCCCTCCGCGGAAAGAATGCTGGGTTACTCCAAGGAGGAGATGCTGGGGCGGGCTAGATTTGAGGATATTTTCCCCGACGGCGATCTCCAACGGGTGGGGCGGCAGCTGGTGATGCACCTCAACCTGTCTCTTGGGGCTTCCGTTGAGCCGGACGACCCCGAAAAGCCCTTGCGGGACTACTTGGAATACGTCAGCAGCTTTCCTCCCAATCGCGTCCGGGGCTTTGAGCTGGACTACAAGCGAAGGGACGGCAGCACCTTCCCGGGAATGGTTTACCTCTCGGCGATTCGCGAAGCCGAGGGCTCCGTTACCGGTCTGCTCGCAATTTGTACCGACCTCAGCGCCACCAAGCGTGCCGAGCATGCACTGCGCGAAAGCCAGGAGCGGTATCGCGATCTTTTCGATAACTCGAATGAAATGATTGCCACCCTCAGCCCGCGGGGACGATATCTCTACGTCAATCCCGCATGGCAAGCCCACTTTGGCCTCGGCGCGGACGACTTCGAAGGCCTGATCAGCTTTGAGTCCGCCTTTCCTCCGGAGACCCAGGCCACCGCAGCAGCGCATTTCCGCAACGCGTTGACCGGGGAGCGGGTGGAGCGGGTATCCTTGCGATCCCATACAGCGGACGGCAGGCTGACCGAAATCGAAGGTAACCTGAGTTGTCGTCAGGAGGAAGGCCTCCCCGTCTCGGTGCGTTGCCTCTTCCGCGATGTAACCCAGGAAAGACAACGCGAGCGGCAGATTTCGATGCAACTTTTGGTGGCCCAACTGGTAGGGGAGAGTACCCGCCCCGAGCAGGCGCTGCCTCGTGTGCTGGAATCATTAGGAAGCAGCCTGGGCTGGGATGTCGCCACCATCTGGCAGGTGGATGAAGAGCAACAGGTTCTGCATTACCACGCTGGTTGGTATGCCCCGGGCCATGCCTACCAGGAGTTCGGACGGAGAAACGCCGACCGCGTGCTGGCTCGAGGCGAGGACATTCCAGGGCGCGTCTGGAGTGCCCGCACCGCCTTCTGGGTCGATGACCTGCGACGCGATCCGGCCTTTGGGCGTCTGCAAGCGGCCGTGGCAAGCGGCTTGGTTACCGGCTGGTCCATCCCGGTGCGCGTCGGCAATAAGGTAACGGCGGTGCTTGAATTTTTCAGTCATGAGCAGCAGAAGGAAGACTCCGACATGATGGCCGCCGTGGAAACGGTGTGCGCCTCGCTTGGTCAGTTCATGGCGCGCTCGGCGCAGGAAGGTCAATTGCGCGAGTTGAACCGCCATAAGGAATTCATTCTGAACTCGGTCGCTGATGGCATTTTCGGTACCGACCGGGACGGGACGGTCATCTTTGTCAATCCCGCGGCAGAATTGCTGTTGGGCGCTGTCGAGGGCTCGCTCATCGGCTGCCAGGTTCAGGAAGTGCTGCATATGGGTCGCAAGGGCCCGGCAGCCGCAGGCAGCGAATCCGTTATCGATTCCCATCCCTCCATGCGCGCCTTTTCCACTCCCCAGGGAACCAGCGGACAAGACCAGTTCTTCCGCAGTGATGGCACTTCATTTCCCGTGGAGTTCTCGGTCACTCCCATGCAGGAGGGCGGCAGTGTTGTGGGAAGTGTGCTCAGTTTCAGGGATATCAGCCAGCGCTACGCCCTCGATCGCATGAAGGATGAGTTCATTTCCACCGTGAGCCACGAGCTGCGGACACCGTTAACCTCGATCCGCGGAGCGTTGGGACTGCTATCTGCCGGGCTGGTGGGAGAAGTGAGCGAGAAGGCTGCCAACCTGCTTCGCATTGCTGTCAGCAACTCGGACCGGCTGGTGCGCCTGATTAACGACATTCTGGACCTGGAGCGCATGCAGTCCGGCCGCTCTCCACTCTCCTTCCGCCGCACGGTACTGAGCGAAATGGCGCAGCAGGCGGTCGATGCCATGGCTCCGGTAGCCGAGGCGGCCAAGATTCGCATGCTGCTGGAATCAGGAACCGCCTCCGTAGAAGCGGACCCGGACCGCTTGTTGCAGGTGCTTACCAACCTGCTGAGCAACGCCATCAAGTTTTCTCCTGAAGATGCAACAGTCCGCGTTCTGGTCAAGGCGGGATCAGAGGGGGCGACCCTGAGTGTGATCGATCAAGGCCGCGGCATTCCTGCGGACAAGTTGGAATCAATCTTTGATCGATTTCAGCAGGTGGATGCCTCCGATGCCCGGCAGAAAGGCGGCACGGGACTAGGACTTGCGATTTGCAGGACGATCGTCCACCAGCACAATGGGCGCATCTGGGCGGAGCGAAATGCGGATCAGGGCACTACCTTCTCAGTCTTTATCCCGTTCCGCCAAGGCGGCGAGGTTGAATCCACACCCTTTCCGGACAGGGATGTTCGCGAGGGCACTATTTTAATCTCGGATCGCGAGGCCCGGACCCGCCGCACAGTGGCGGAACATTTGATGCGGCACGGGTTCAAAGTGGTCGAAGCCGAAAGCCCGGAACAGACGATGACCATGGCGCGGCGCCTGCCTCTCGAAGCCATCCTGCTCGATGTCTCGCTGAGTGGGGGTAACGGCTGGGAGACGCTACAAATGCTCAAGGCCGATTCCCGCACCGCCAATACCCCTGTCGTAGTGTTGAGCGTGTGGCCGTCGTCGGAGCATGATGAGATTCCCGAACACGTCGATGGCTGGGTGCAGAAGCCTCTGGACGAAGTAGCTTTGCTGACCGAGCTTGCCCGCGTGCTGCGCGACGGCCGTGGGGCTGCCCGCCTTCTGATTGTGGAAGACGATGAAGACCTTGCCCGCATCATGCTTGCCACATTTGAACGTGCCGGCATTGAAGTCCACCACGCCCCCACCCGGCGTCGCGCCATTGAGCTGTGCGAAACCTTATCGCCTGACCTCATCGTCCTCGATCTATCTTTGCCCGACGGCGATGGCTTCAATGTTGTAGATTGGCTTCGTCAGCAAAAGGACCTCAGCCGCACGCCGCTGGTCGTATACTCGGCACGCGATGTAATGGACTTTGAACGGAAACAATTGCAACTTGGGCCAACGGAGTTTTTGACCAAAGCGAGCGTTCAGCCGCAGGAGGTCGAAGCTCTAGTCCTTACCATGCTCCGCCGCCTCCGCAATATGGAAGACGAGATCGATTCGCCTGGCGATGGAGCCATCTCGCGACCCGCATGAGAAAAGAGGATGCATGGTTCGCCGCCGCGTATTGATCATCGACGACGAGGAGGATATTCGTCAGGTTGCCGCCCTCAGTCTGGAAACAGTCGCGGGATGGGATGTGCTGATGGCCAGTTCTGGCGTCGAGGGTATTGACCGCGCGGCCAGCGAAAAGCCCGACGCCATCCTTCTCGATGTGATGATGCCCGCCATGGACGGCCCCACTACGTTTCTGGAATTGCAGAAACGGAGAGAAACTGTCGGCATACCGGTGGTGCTGCTTACCGCCAAGGTCCAGGGGCCAGATCAGAAACGCTTCGCCGGGCTGGGAGTGGCAGCTGTTCTGTTCAAACCCTTCGATCCTTTAACACTTTCGAGGCAGATTTCCGATGTGCTGGGATGGCAGGATTAGTCCATAATCAGAGCCATGGAACCCTCCGGCCTGGAATCAACCGTGTCTAGGTCAAGCGATGCCTCCGACGCCGCACCCCTTGCCGACCGCCTGCAACAACTGCTGCTGCAACTCTGGATGACCAGTAAGTCCACTATTGCGGAGCGGTTGGACACAATATCCCGTGCTCAGATTCTGCTCGAGAAGAACGCCCTCGACGAGCCGGCGCGACTGGCCGCCCAGAACGCCGCCCATAAGCTGGCCGGCATCCTGGGAACATTCGGTTTGCCCGTCGGAAGTGAACTGGCGCGCCAGGTCGAGGTGCTGATGGAGCAGGCCAGCAAGCCTGGACTCGTCCACGCCGGATTGCTGCCCCCCATACTTGAGCAGTTGAACGAAATGATCAATCAGAAATCTGCCGAGATTCCGTCCGCTTAGTCTTCTGCGGGTAGAGTCCGCCTGCTCCTAAAGACTCGCCTTCCTGCCCACTCAAAAATCGTGGTCGTCGTGCAGGCTAGCCACCGGAGGAGTCGCCCGGGCTGGTTGGTCCGCAACTTCTGCCTGCCCCCGTAAACGTGCCACCGCGAGCCAGTTATCCTTGCGCGGATTTTCCGGCATCCACGGAGGAAGCGGCATGCACAGGTAGCGGCTGAGCGATTCAGCATACCCCTCGTAGAGAGCGCGCATCTCCGCCAGTCGTTGCATGGACTGGTCGTCGCGACACACCCTGATGCCCGACTCGCACAAGAGTGCGTATAGCTGGTCGTATCGTTGGGGTGGAAGACGATCGGCATAGCCCGCGACCGGCGGCTGGGAGAAGATCTGGGAGAGATCCACCAGCGCGTGCCGGGCCATAGCGAAGGTGAGTTGAGCCTGGCGAACCTCGTGCCCCTTCACCCCCGCGATCAAAAGCGCACAAGTATCCAGGATCGCAGTCAAAGCGCTGATCCAGCTCTGGTTATTGTGCTGCGAGCGAAAGTAGCACAGCAGCGGGTAGGAGATATGACTCTCCAGCAGTTCCGCGGACCATCGTTCCCACTCCTCCAGCAATGTCATCAAGGCGTCATTCGCCCCCTGGTATGAGTGCCGGCGCATTAGTTCAGCCGCCGTGGGCGGCGACCCGGCACGCGCGTCCAGCATGGAGATGCTCACCTCCCGCCGCGAGAAAGCACCATAAAGTACCGGGAAATAGCCCATCACCACCGCGAGAAAGCCCAATCCCGTTCCGGCTTCGAGGATGATGAGTTCCCGGGCCCATGGACTGCCCGGCGTTACGTCCCCCAGGCCCAGGGTGAAGAGCGTCGTTCCGCTGACGTAGAGATCCGAGCGGAAGCCGTGAATGTTCAGAGCGTCGTGGAAAGGACTGCCAAGGCCGTAGAAGATGAGGGCAAAACCGATGACCATCGTCGACGCCCACACCACCAGCAAAAAGATCAGCGAGAGCGGCCCGTAGAAGCTGAACGACGTTTCGCGCTTGCGAGGGTCGCGAATGAGGTTGGTGCAATAGGCCCACGGCGTCCAGGTGAAGATATAGAAAACGCGAGTCAGGCGGAAACGCCCGGTTGCGCGGCGCGGCAGGATGATCGTCTCGAAGGCATCCAGAAAGGTCGTGAAGAGGAGTGCGATCCCCAAGATCAGGCTCAGAATTTGCGTCATAGGTACCTCCTCCCAGGCCCCGGCCCGCGGTGGCTTGCGCCCGGCCCAACTCTTATCCGTAAACTAGCACAGGATGGCGACCCAGACCTCCATTCGCTACAGTGTGGCAATGGACGGGAATCTCGGTGGTCTGGGGCGAATCCTCCTGGGTGTGGGACTGCTGGTAGTGGTGATTGGCGCCGCCCTCATGCTCGCCGGCCGCATCGGTATCCCCTTGGGCCGACTTCCCGGAGACGTAGCCTACCGCGGCAAGCATGTCTCTGTGTTTCTGCCGATCGGCACATCCCTGTTGCTCAGCGTTTTGCTTTCACTCGTCTTTTACCTGCTTGCGCTCCCGCCGCTGACATGGATTCTTTCCTTGAAAGTTGCCACACACAGGTTTCGCTATCGTGTTTCAGCCGCCAGCGGGTGCCCCATGTCTCGCCTTTGAGACATGGGTTCTTTGCCTGGCGGTTAAGACTGCACTGGTTTTCGCTTCCCCACCGGGGCGTGTAGACTTTTTCCTTGTGGGCCTGCCAGATCCAGAGAAAGAACAAAGCCAGCTCGGTTTTCTGTTTCAGGAGCCGAAGCCTGCCGCGCGCCGGATTTGGTCCGTCAGCCAACTGGTGGGTGAGATTCGCTCGCATATCGAGCGCGAATATGCCGACGTCTGGGTGGAGGGAGAAATTTCTAATCTTCGCTCCGCGCCCTCCGGCCACCTTTACTTCACGCTGAAGGATGGCGAGTCGCAACTGCCAGTGGTCCTCTTCCGCCGGCAGTCGCAGCTTTTGCGCTTCCGGCCCGGCGACGGCCTGCAGGTACTGCTGCGGGGCAAGGTATCCGTCTACGAGCAGCGCGGCCAGATGCAAGTAATAGCCGAGTTCATGGAGCCCCTCGGAGCAGGATCGCTGCAGCTTGCCTTCGAGCAACTCAAGGAGCGGCTCCGCCTGGAAGGCCTCTTTGCTCCGGAGCGGAAACAGCCCATGCCTGCCTTTCCCCGCTGCGTGGGAATCGTGACGTCGCCGTCGGGTGCGGTCATTCGCGATTTTCTGAACATTGTTGGGCGTCGACACGCCGCCCTGCATATTCTGCTTTATCCGGCGGTTGTACAGGGTGACTCGGCCGCAGCCGAAGTCGCGGCAGGAATCGCCTACTTCAATACGACCCGCTCGGCAGACATAGTCGTGATTGCTCGAGGTGGCGGTTCGCTCGAAGACCTGGCTCCCTTCAACAGCGAACTCCTGGCTCGCGCCATTGCCGCGTCAGATTTGCCTGTCGTCTCCGCCATCGGCCACGAGACTGATTTCAGCATCGCGGATTTGGTCGCCGACCTGCGGGCACCAACGCCATCCGCCGCGGCGGAGTTGATTACCGAGGCACAACACAAGGTCGCGGAGCGCATCGAGCGGTTGCAGCGAGGCCTGGAGCGCGCCAGCCGATATAAACTGATGCAGGCCAGTGAGAGACTCGCCCGCCTGTCGATCGATACCAGCCTCGCGCGCTTGCGTAATGTTTTTGGCCGCCGTCAGCAAAAAATCGATGAACTGTGTTTCCGGTTAGAGGCTTCGTGGCGCGGGCTTTCGCTGCTTCGCTACGATCGCTTGAACCATGCGAGGAACCGCCTGCTGCAACACGATGCGACCCGGCAAATGCTCGTGTTGCGCGAGCGGCTGCTCAGCCTGCAGGCGAGATTGGCGCGCGGCCAGCACCTTCACACGGCCAATTGCGCAGCGCGATGTCGCGCTCTCGACGGACGCCTGCAGTCTTTATCACCACTGGCGGTGCTCAATCGCGGCTATGCGCTGGTCTTTGCCGAGAACGGAGCGTTGTTGAAGAATGCAGACCAGGCCGTTGAGGGGGATCTACTTAAGACAAGGCTTGCATCGGGAACGCTGCAAAGCCGCGTGACCGAACAAAAAAGTTGAAGCAATACACGCAATCAACCGACACGAGAAACGGGACCATGAGAAAGCTTTTTGGTACGGATGGAATTCGCGCAGTCGCCGGAGTGGCACCACTGGATCCGACGACGATTTATGCAATCGGTATTGCCCTTGGACACTCGTTGAAGAGAACATTTTCCGACCCCAAAGTTTTGCTAGGTGCCGACACACGAGAGTCCGGCAGTTGGATCGCCGCACTGGTTAGCGCCGGGTTGGAGCACTCTGGCGCCAGCGTAACCAGCGCGGGCGTCATCACTACGCCGGCGATTGCACACCTCACGCGCAAGCACGGGTTTGCCGCCGGCATCGTCATCTCTGCCTCGCACAATCCGTGGCAGGATAACGGCATCAAGATTTTTGGCAGTGACGGTTACAAACTGGCGGACGCGACGGAGTTGCGCATGGAAGAAGAGATCTTCCGCCATCTTAGGGGTCTAGCTTCGCCCGATCCGGCAACTCTCCCCGCACCCGGGGTCGATCCGGAACTGCGTCGTGAATATGAAGAGTCTCTTCTCGCCGCCGTTCCGGATCTAAATCTGAAGGGCCTGAAACTGGTGATTGATTGCGCGAATGGAGCGGCCTCCGCCATCGCGCCGGAGCTTTTTTCGCGCCTTGGTGGCGACGTCAAGCTGACTCATGCCAAGCCTGATGGCCGCAACATCAATGATCACTGCGGAGCGCTTTACCCCCAGGTTGTTGCTGCAGAAACGAAGTCTTCTGGCGCGTCGATGGGCATCACCTTCGATGGGGATGCGGATCGCGTTCTCTTCGCAGATGCCAATGGGAATGTGGTCAACGGCGATGCCGTCCTGCTGCTCGCCGCGCGCGACCTGCAGAAGCACAAGATGCTCACGGGAAACATCGTTGTAGCCACCACAATGTCCAATATGGGTCTCGAAGCGGCGCTGAAGCGCAGCGGCATTCGCATGCTGCGTGCACCCGTCGGCGATAAGTACGTTCTGGAACTGATGCAGCAGCAGAATGCAGCACTGGGCGGAGAACAATCCGGCCATATACTCTTTCCCCATCTGGCCACCACCGGCGATGGGCTCCTGACTGCACTGGTGGTCCTGGATCTGGTGAAGCGCTCTGGGAAAACGCTCGATGAACTCTGCGCCGACATGAAAGTCTTCCCCCAGGTCATCGTGAATATTCGCGTAACGGAAAAGCGTCCGCTGGAAGAGATCGTGCCAGTGGCGAAAGCCATCCGCGCCGCCGAGGAAGAACTGAAGGACAGTGGACGAGTGGTCATCCGCTACTCCGGCACCGAGGCGCTGGCGCGGGTGATGATCGAGGCGGAATCTGAAGATGCCATGCGACGGCATGCCGATGCAATTGCCAGCGCTATTCGGGCGGAGTTAGGCGTCTGAGGTCAAGTTCCGCCCGGTGGGCCATCGGGTCGGGGCAATCCGCCGCAGGCGCGGCCGCCGTGCGCGCAGCACTACTTTAGATCCCTCCAATTTGCACCTACACCGCAGTCGGCCACCAGCGGAACCTTCAACTGGATCACGCCTTCCATCTCTTCCTTCACCAGCGCCTGCACGATCGCTACTTCGTCTTCCAGCACGTCGAAGAGCAACTCGTCGTGCACCTGAAGCGTCATCACGGTTTTGAGCCTCTCCTTCGTCAGCCGCTTGTCGATCCGGATCATCGCAATCTTGATCAGATCGGCAGCAGTGCCCTGCAGGGGTGTGTTCACTGCTGTACGCTCGGCGAATCCGCGCAGGTTGGCATTGCGGCTTTGAATATCCGGGATTGGTCGAACGCGGCCAATTAGGGTCCGCACGCGCTGTTCGCGCCTCGTCTCCTCCAGCACGCGATCGATGTAGGCACGCACGCCTTTGTAGCGAGCGAAGTAGGTGTCAATGTATAGTCGTGCTTCGTTCTGCGAGATTCCCAGCTGCGCCGCCAAGCCGAATGGCGAGATACCATACACGATGCCAAAGTTCACGGCCTTGGCACGGTTTCGCGTCTCCTTATCCATTTGCATGGGGGGGATGCCAAAAACCTCGGAGGCGGTCAGCGTATGTATATCTTGGTTGTTCGCGTACGCATGCACCAGCAGCGGATCCTCAGAGAAATGAGCCATCAACCTCAATTCGATCTGCGAATAATCCGCCGACAGCAGCACGCGGCCGGGTGCGGCAATGAACGCCGTGCGTATCTCCCGTCCTAACTCAGTACGAATGGGAATGTTCTGCAAATTGGGGTTGGTCGACGACAACCTGCCCGTGGACGTGCCCACTTGGTTAAACGTCGTGTGGACGCGCCCGTCGCGATCCGCGAGCAGCGGCAACGAGTCTACATAGTTCGACTTCAGCTTGGCGAGCTGGCGGTATTCCAGCACCAGGCGTGGAACAGCATTGTGCGTGGAAAGCTCTTCGAGAACATCCTGCGCCGTCGAAACAACCTTGCCCTTGCCGTACTTCATCGGCTTGGGTAAACCCATCTTGTTAAAGAGAACATCGCCAAGCTGGCGCGGCGAGTTGATGTTGAAGCGCTGCCCCGCCAGCGCAAAGATCTCTTCGCCCACGCGCTGCATTTCAGACGACAGCTTTGCTCCCATGCGATTCAAAACGGAGCTGTCGATGCGCACTCCTGCATCTTCCATCTTGCGCAGCACTGGCACCAGCGGCAGGTCAATTTCTTCGTATACCCGGCGAGCCTCAAGCTCATCCACATCCCGGCGCAGGGTGGCCGCAAGCTGGTGGATCACATGGGCGGCCTCGGGGAGTACCGCCTCCCCGGTCTCCTGCAGGGGACGCGCGGTAAAGCGCGCTACCACGTCGCTAAGCCGATGCGTAGCGTGCGTGGGATTGACCAGATACGAATACAACATTACGTCGTCGCGCACTCCTCGCAGCACCACACCCTGTTGCGCAAGAGATCGTTCGGTCGCCTTCAAATCATGCACCGACTTGGTCGTTGCTTCGTCTTCGAGCAGCGCACGCAGACCCTCGCAACCCTCGCCGTCGAGCGAAACCAGCAAGCCGCTATCTGGCGCGCTCGAAACGCCTAGGCGGAAAACGGGCGCTACCTCGTTATTCTCCGCGGTCTCCAAAAGATCAAGCAGAGACATCGTCTTGAGCATCGGCAGCTCTTCTTCTACGGCTTCTGTCTCCTGCTCACCTACCTGCTCCGTGGCAACCTGAAATAACGACGGCTCCGCGGCCAACGAAAAACCTTGCTTGCGGGCCTCGGCAACAAAAGCGGCGATGTCTTCTGGAGATGGTTTCAGGTTGAATGCAATCTTTGTCGAGCGTTCCTCCGGGACTAGCTCCTTCAACATTGAAGTGAATTCAAGCTCGGTAAAAAGAGCGCGGCATGCGCCCGTGTCCGGAGTCAGCGTGCGCATTTCTTCCAGCTCTAATGTCACGGGAACGTCGGTCGAAATCGTCACCAGCTCTTTGCTCAACAGCACAGTGTCACGGTTGCTCTGCAGAGACTCGCGATAAGTCTTGCGTTTGATCTCGTCGGCGTGATCGAGGGCCGCCTCAACGCTGCCGAACTGCTGGATCAACTCCACCGAGCCCTTGTCTCCAATACCCGGAGCACCGGGAATATTGTCGATGGTATCGCCGCGCAGAGCCATCACGTCGATCACCTGTTCCGGAGGGACGCCGAGAGTCTCAATCACCTTGTCGCGGTCGAGGACAAGATTGTCCTTCATCGGATTGAGCACCTTCACGCGCTCATTCACCAGCTGCATCATGTCTTTATCGCTGGAGACGATCAGCACGGGATGGCCCGCCTCAGCTGCCTGTTTTGCAAGCGTGCCGATGACGTCGTCCGCCTCGAATCCTGGAGCCTGCAGGATGGGAATGCGAAACGCCTCCAAGGCGCGCCGGATATACGGTAATTGTTGCGCAAGGTCGGGGGGCATCTGCACGCGATTGGCTTTATAGCCGTGGTAATCCACCTCGTCGTATGACTGCGTGGCAGCATTGAACTTCCTCAAGGTCATGGTCTTCGCCTTCTCGTCGCGAAAGACCGGGGCCCTGACATCGAAAACCGCCGCCAGATATTCAGGCTGAAAGTCGCGACGCAACTTGTTGATCATGTTCACAAAGACAAACGTCGCTGCCGTCGGCACTCCAGTGCGGGTGGACATAGGCCGCTGTCGCTGCATAGCGTGATAGGCACGGAAGATGAACGACATGGAGTCGAGCAGGAAGACGGGCGACTTGGTATCGGCGTGTTCAGACATCGAGACGAGTCTACCAGCGCCAATGGGAAGGCGGTGAGCAAGGCCAGCTTATGGGTGCCCCATGTCTCGCTTTTGAGACATGGGTTTACTCATCCATCCCACTCGCCGCTGACCTGCTCAGCTGACAAACATGCAGTCTCCGTAGGAGAAAAAGCGATAGCGGCCGGCAACTGCGTGACGGTAAGCTGCCAGTACCTTCTCGCGCCCGGCAAATGCGCTCACCAGCATCAGCAGGCTGGATTGCGGCAGATGGAAGTTGGTAAGCAGGCCCTCGACCAATCGAAACTCCGATCCCGGCGAAAGAAAGATCCTCGTCGCTCCGCTGTGCGCTTCGAGTGGTTCTCCCTCAGCCCGTCGCGCGCAGTGTTCGAGCGTCCGTACCGTGGTTGTTCCGGCAGCAATAATCCGTCGCCCTTCGCTTTGCGCCGCGTTCAACTCTTTTGCCGTATCTGCGGGGAGCGTATATCGCTCCGCGTGCAGGCGGATGTCCTCCACCTTGTCGACGCGCAATGGCGCGAAGGTTCCCAATCCTACATGCAGCGTCACAAATGAAATACGGACGCCCCGCGCGCGCAACATAGCAAGCACCTCGGGCGTAAAGTGCAATCCGGCTGTGGGCGCTGCTACCGATCCGCGCTCTTCGGCATACACCGTCTGGTAGCGTTCGCGATCTTCCCCGGCGTCGTCACGGTGAATGTACGGGGGCAGCGGCACATGTCCCAACAGATCGAGAGCCGCATAAAAATCGCCGCATGGCGTGAAGCGCAATGCTCGCTCGCCGAACTCACCTCTGGCGGTTATTTCGGCTTGCAACGTTGACGAAGGCGCTGCACCCAGTGGCCCCGTGAAGCGCAGTATGTCCCCGACGCCTACCTTGCGCCCGGGACGGACCAGCGCCCTCCACTCCCACTGCGATGTCTGTTCGGTCAGCAAAACTTCGATGGTGCCTGTAGGGCGCTGCCGCGCCCTGCTGGACGAACGTTGCGCGAAGAGACGGGCCGGGATCACTCTGCTGTTATTCAACACCAGCAGGTCACCCTCGTTCAGCAGCGAAGGCAGATCGAGAAACACGCCATCGCGGACTTCACCGGTGCGGCGATCCAGTTGCAGCATGCGCGCGCCGCTTCGCTCGGTTGGCGGGCGTTGCGCGATCAGTTCTTCGGGGAGGTCGAAATCAAAATCCTGGACCAGCACGAACCTGATTCTATTATCCCGCGCACAAACCCGACACTTCATCCACCGCGATGGCTCGACATACCGCAGCGACGAAGAAAGACTCCCGTCTCAAAAGTAAGCCAAGGGCCAACCGTGTCACCTGCTACCTATTTCCCGCTTTGCGGCTCCCCTGCCAGATGTGCCTCAGCATTCAAACGTGCGCGCTCCAGCGCTGCTTCAAGTTCAAGTCGCCGATCCTCAAGTTCAGTGGCATCGGCGCTTGCATCCACTGGCACCGATCGGGCAAAACTTACAATCACCCGTGAGAAGGGCTTGGGGACCAGCAAACGATCCCAGGAGTTCGCCTGCCACGCGCGCTCCGGAAGCAGGTAGAACGAGGCAGCCGGATAGCCAGTCATCTGCGCGAGTTTTATCGGTCCCATCTTGGTGCGGTAAATCGGACCGCGCGGTCCGTCGGCGGTAAAAATGGCAGGATGTCCCTCCTCCAGAGCCTGCTTCATCCCACGTAATCCTTCATGACCGCCTCGGCTGCTGGACCCGCGAGCCGCGCCATAGCCAAGCTTCTCCGCCGCGCGCGTAATCAGCTCCCCATCGAAGCTCTGGCTGATCATCACGACGGCGCGATACTCACGGAAGTAACAAGTGGCGAGCAGCACTGTGCGATGCCACATGCAGTAGATCCCCGTGCCCGGCGGTGGGAGAACGTCAGCACCCGGCTCGCAGATCACCTCATAGCGCAGCGTGGAGCCGATGGCCCTCAGAATCAGCGCGACCAGGTTGGGAACAACCGCGAGCGCAATACGTTGGCCCCAACTCCAGCGGCGTTCCTTCGAGCGGCCTTGTGAGCGGCGTTTTGAGGAATTTATCGATCGACTTGGCGAGCTTGCTTTCCCCACTGCATGATTTTAGAGCCATTCCACTTTTTGCCGATGGCCCAGCCGTTGGGCCTAAGGCGAATTGGGTGCCCCATGTCTCGCTGTTGAGACATGGATTTCCGCCAGATCAGGCTTCCTGCGACGTCCGGAAATCCAGCGCCAAGTGTGATTGCTGGTAGCATCGCAACTGTGCTTGCCCTCGAAACTCAGGTTCAGTTTGTCCGCGGCATCGGTCCGCGCATCGCCGAGACGATCAAGGCCAGGGGCATCCTTACCGTCGAAGACCTGCTGTACCATCTGCCCTTTCGCTACGAGGATCGGCTGAATCCTCGCGGCCTGAACGAGCTGGTCGCCGGGGAAATGGCTAGCGTCATCGGCGAGATCCGCGGCACCGTCCTGCTGCGCACGCGCTCCATGCCCATCTTCGAAATGACCGTGGGCCAGGGCCTCAACACCCTCAAGTGCATGTGGTTCCACGGAACCTATCTCAGGGACAAATTCCACGCCGGGCAGATGGTCGCGCTCTTCGGCAAGGCGGAGCCCTCCCGATCTAAACGCGGCTTCAAAATGATTCAGCCGCAGTTTGAGATCCTGCCCACCGACCTGGACGATGATCTGAGCCGCCTGCTCGAGGTGGGCCGCATCACGCCCGTCTACGAGTCACTCAGCGGCACCAGCAAGCTGAGTTCGCGCTGGATACGCCGCGTGGTTCATGGCGTGCTCGAAGACCTCAAGGGCCGGGTGCCGGAGTCGCTGCCCGTGGCGCTCTGCCAACGCCTGCAATTGCCAAGTCGGGAGCAGGCTCTGCGCGGCGTTCACTTCCCTGAAGCGGGCACACCCTTTCCGCAGCTGCAGTCGTCAGCCACCGCGGCCCACCGTCGCCTCATTTTTGAAGAGCTGTTCTACCTGGAGCTGGGGCTTGAGCTGAAGAGGCGCAAGTTCAAAGACCGTGCCGGCATCGCGTTTGAGACCGGCGATACAGTACGGGAGGCCCTGCGCGAGGTGCTGCCATTCCACCCCACAAACGCGCAGAAGCGGGCCTTGGGCGAGATCGTGACCGATATGCGGCGCCCCGGACCCATGCGCCGCCTGCTGCAGGGAGATGTGGGCTCAGGAAAAACCATAGTCGCTCTGCAGGCCATGCTCGTGGCCATGGAAAATGGCTATCAGGCCGCCCTGATGGCCCCAACGGAGATTCTGGCTACCCAGCATTATCTGGCGGCACGCAAGCTGCTGGAGCGGTCCTCGCGCCGATACAAAGCGGTTCTGCTGACCGGCTCGCTCGACGAAGAGCGCAAACGCAATGTGCGCCGTGAAATCTTTCAGGGGGACGCCAACCTCGTCATCGGGACCCATGCGTTGATCGAAGAAAAAGTCGACTTTGCCAACCTCGGGCTCATCGTCGTCGACGAGCAACACCGTTTTGGAGTCTTGCAGCGCTTTCGGCTGATGAAAAAGCCTAACGCGGCAGAACCCGATGTCCTGGTGATGACGGCCACTCCCATCCCACGCACCCTCGCCTTGTCGCTCTACGGCGATCTCGATCTGAGCGTTCTGGACGAATTGCCGCCAGGAAGAACGCCCATAGTAACCCGGCAAGTGAGCGACGAGCGTGCAGGGGAGGTCTGGGAGTTTGTCCGAAAACAGGTCGCCGCAAGACACCAGGCGTATGTCATATATCCCGTCATTGAAGGGCCAAAGGACGACCAGCCGGAACTCGATTTCGCGCCTGCCGAGCCAGACGTCGATACCGCAACCGCAAAATCGAAGAAGCCGGCCACTAAAAAAGTCCCAAAGAAGGCCGAATCGCTCTTTGGCGCTGAAAAGCCCTCGCTGAAGTCGGCGATAACCATGTATGACAACCTGCGCGAGAACAGCCTTGCCGGACTACGTCTGGGCCTGCTGCATGGCCGTATGGACTCTGATGAGAAGGAGAGCATCATGCGGCGTTTCCAGCGCGGCGAGATTGACGTACTGGTCGCGACCACGGTGATTGAAGTGGGCGTGGACGTGCCCAATGCCACGGTGATGGTGGTCGAGCATGCCGAGCGGTTTGGATTGGCGCAACTGCACCAGCTACGCGGCCGCGTCGGGCGTGGCGCCGCCAAGTCGTGGTGCATCCTGATGACCTCGGGCCGGATCTCCCCGAATGCCGAGCAGCGGCTGAGTGCGATGGTGCGCACCCAGGATGGATTCGAATTGGCGGAACTCGACCTGCAATTGCGCGGCCCGGGAGAGTTCTTCGGCACCCGCCAGGCAGGTCTGCCGGACTTTCGCGTCGCCAGCCTGGTGCGCGACCGCGCCTTGCTCGAGTTGGCCAAGAAAGAGGCGGCCCACTTCGTGCAGCGGCCCCTCGGCGAGGCCACGGAAGAGGAAAAGGCCCGCGTATGGAAGCAGCTCAAAGAGGCGTGGCAGCGGCGCTACGGGCTGGTGGAAGCAGGATAGGAGGATAGGATAGGGTCGGCCATCCGCCTGACCGACGGATCTGCTCAATCCATTCTTGCGCTGGCAGGCTCTTTCAAGTGGTCTCCAATTGTTCCAGGAGTCGCGCAGATTTGGTTTGGGTACGGGCAAGCACATCCAGCTCAATCCCCACTGTCTCGCCGGGGACTGGCTGCCTCTGGTTGCGCGTACACTGGCAAAGCTCAGTGAGGCGCTGGTGAGAATCATGGCTCAGTTCCAGCCCGGCGGAGATCAGTGCGGTGTAAATTTCAATACATCCGCTGCGTTCGAACTCGAAACTCATCCGCACCTCACGTTCTGAAAAGGTGCGGCTCAGCACCCAGCCGCCGCCGGCAAGGATGGTGCCCGAGAGAAACCACGAAAGACGGGATGGGTCTTGGGTAGATAATGCAGACAGTTTTAAGCTCCAGGACATTGTTACGCCTCTTTTGGGTTGGCGGCTGCTGCTCACGCCGCTCTGCTCACACTCCACACATCGGATGAACCTGGCGTTCCCTTTACCCTGTCCTAAGGTGCATCGGTGATCATCGAGGCCACACCATAGTTCGATTACCGGTGTACCGGCAGGCGAGCGAGGCGTTATTCTTACTTTAGTTTTGGACTCTCTTCGAGTTCCTGCAACGACGTGGCAGGAACCATCATCCAAAGAAGGGTCTCTACATGTACTCGTGCATTTCCGGACAGTGGTCGGAGATGTAGAAACGGTTTTTGATATCCTGAACCGTCAGCAGGAGATTCCTGCTGTCCAGTTGTTCCAAGGGGGTCCGTGCCAAGTCAGCAGGAAGTCCGGTGGTCACAACTGAAGGTGGGCGTGCTGGTGATTGCTGCATTGGTGGCACTCACCGCGCTGATTTTCCTGATGACAGGCAGTAGCGGTGGCTTCTTCACCAAGAGGTTGATTGTCCGTTCCTACTTTGAGAATGCTGCGGGCGTCAAGGTCGGCGCTCCAGTCAACCTTGAAGGCGTCACCATCGGAAACGTCAAATCGGTGCGCATCGTGCCCGAACGCAGGCTCACCCCGGTGGAAGTCACCATGTCGCTGAGCAAGAACTTTCAGAACGCCCTGCACACCGACTCGCGGACGAGCCTGGAGACGGTAGGTGTCCTTGGAGACACCGTCGTGGACATCAACAGCAAGCACGCCACAGGCGCCATGCTGCAGAACAATACTGAGATGAAGACGACAGAAACGCCCAACCTGAGCGATGTCATCAAATCCAGCCAAGGCACCATCGAGCAACTCAACACCATCCTGGCCAAAGTCAATAACCTGATCGACGCAATGAGCAGCGGCCAGGGGTCGATTGGTCAACTCATCAATAATCCCGACCTCTACAACAAGGGAGTCAAGGCCCTCGGCGGATTGCAGGAACTGGTGGACAAGATAGGCAGCGGCAAGGGATCCATCGGCAAACTGGTGACCGACGACACGCTGTACGAACGCGCGAATGCGACCGTCACCCGTCTGCAAAACATAGCGGATTCGCTGGATAACGGAAAAGGCACAGCAGGCAAGCTGCTCAAGGATGAGGCGCTATACAACAACCTGAACACCAGCGTCGCTAGTGCGAATCAGCTACTCGCGGACATCAACGCGGGAAAAGGGGGACTGGGTTTGCTCGCTAAGGATCCGGCCTTCGCTCAAAAGCTGAATGACACCGTGACTAAGCTCGATTCCATCCTCAATCGCGCCGATAGCGGTGAAGGTACGCTGGGTCAACTGGTCCGAAATCCTGCGCTCTATAACAACGCCGACCAGATGCTCACCGAAACACGCGGACTGATTGTGGGGATTCGGGAAAATCCCAAGAAGTATCTGACCTTTCACGTTAAAGTTTTTTAACGGGTCAGCTACTCAACGAGTTCGCAGCGCGACGCGAGCCTGCTGCTGCACTCTAACCGGGGGCGCACCCGTTGCTCACACTGACCATTCCGGGGCACCTCCTGCACTTTTTTAGGAGAATAATGCAACCTACCCGTATCGTCCGCGTGCTGCTCGCCCTCACCAGTCTCTCTCTTTCCGGCTTTAGTTTTGCGCAATCCAATTCTTCCCGATCGGTTGTTGTTGCGGATACCCAAACGGGCGCGACGCCAGCCGAGCCCAAAAAGCCGATCCTCTTTGACACCACCGCCATCGACAAGACAGCCGATCCCTGCACCGACTTTTACCAATACTCCTGTGGCAACTGGGTCAAGTCGAACCCGGTCCCCGCCGACCAGGTTCGCTGGGGCCGCTTCAACGAACTTGCCGAGCGCAACAGCTGGTTGCTTTACCAACAGCTCCAGGTAGCTGCCGATCCTCAGGGCAAGCGTGGACCGCTGGAGGTCAAGTACGGGGACTTCTATGCTGCTTGCATGGCCAGCAGCGTGGTCGATGAAAAAGGTATCAAGCCCATTCAGCCGGCGCTGGACAAAATCGCTGCGCTTCAGGATAAGAAGAGTCTCGCCAGCTTGCTTGGCTCCCTCAATACCCAGTTCGCGGTCAACGCGTTGCTGCGATTCAATGTCGAACAGGATGACAAAGACTCGTCGCAGCAGATCGCATCGACGATGCAGGGTGGTCTGGGCCTTCCGGATCGCGACTATTACCTCGACGCCAGCGAGCGCCAGCAGAAGATTCGCGAGCAGTACACACAACATGTGACGGATATCTTCAAGCTGGCCGGGGATACACCCCAGCAGGCCGCCGCCGAGGCCGCCAGTGTGCTGACAATCGAAACCGCCCTGGCCAAGGTCTCCTCGACCCGCACCGACCTGCGGGAGCCGGAGAAGAACTACCACATCCTCACCCTCGCGGAGCTGGCTAAGCTCGCATCCAACTTCGACTGGAACGCCTACTTCGACAGCATCGGCGTGCGCAAGTTCAATAGCCTGGACGTCGGTCAACCGGAGTTCGTCAAGGGCATGAACGAGTTGATTGGCGCGCAAAGCCTGGAGACCTGGAAGAGCTACCTGCGCTGGCATACCCTGCACACCGCTGCCCCCTGGTTGTCGCAGCCCTTCGACCAGGAGAACTACAACTTCTATCAGGCGACTCTCGCAGGGCAGCGCGCGCCCACGCCCCGGTGGAAGCGCTGCACCCGATTGACAGATACATCTCTCGGAGAAGCCGTCGGGCAGGATTGGGTCCGCAAAAACTTCCCTCCGGATGCCAAAGCCAATATGAGCAAGTTGGTGGCAGCGCTCGACACCGCGCTCGCTCAGGACATACAACAACTTGCGTGGATGTCGGATGCAACCAAGAAACAGGCTGCTGAGAAGCTCGCGGCTATTCGCAACAAGATTGGATACCCGGAGACCTGGCGCGACTACTCCACCGTGGTGGTCAAGCGCGACGATCTGCTCGGTAACATTCAACGTGCCTCGAACTTTGAGCGCCAGCGCAATCTCGACAAGCTGGGCAAGCCGGTAGACGAAAGAGAATGGGGCATGACGCCTCCCACTGTCAACGCCTACTACAACGACAGCCTGAACGATATCAACTTTCCTGCCGGTATCCTGCAGCCACCTTTCTTTGACAATTCGATGGACCCCGCAGTCAATTTCGGTGGCATTGGGGTAGTCATCGGCCACGAGATGACCCACGGCTTTGATGACCAGGGCAGCAAGTACGACGGCAAGGGCAACCGGAGGGAGTGGCAGACGCCGGAAGACCGCAAGGCCTTCACCGAGCGCACAGACTGCGAAGTGGCGGAATATGGTGATTTCGAGGCGGTCCCGGGACAGAAGCTCAATGGCAAGCTCACCCTGGGCGAGAACACCGCGGACAACGGTGGCATCCGCATCGCCTACATGGCCCTGATGAACACCCTCGCCGCTGAAGGATCCAAGCTAAACCGGCAACTGGATGGCTACACCGCGCAGCAGCAATTCTTTATCGCCTTCGGTCAGGTATGGTGCTCCAACTCGACCGATCAGTCCGCCCGCCTGCTGGCGCGCACCGATCCGCATTCTCCCGGCAAGTGGAGAGTCAATGGCACGGTGCAGAATTTCGAGGACTTCGGCAGGGCTTTTGGCTGCAAAAAGGGCCAACCGATGTATCCGGAGAAGGCCTGCCGGGTCTGGTAGATTCAATTTAGGCGATTGAGTGCGGCTGGGCTGCCGACAACTGGCACCCGGCTTCGCTCCATGCTTGCGCTCCTACGACTGGAGCAGATCCACTTCTACCGCGTCCTGGACGGATGCGAGTGCGGGTTTTCTTCAGGGAAAAGCCGCACTCGCAAGTGATACGCCGGAGATGCGAGAAGTGGAACTGCCCTAGCCGAAAGTGATCTAAGCTTTTACAATTCAATTTGGGAGTGATCCCGATCCAGCTCTGCTGCCAAGCGCAGCCCTCCACCAGCTTCCGCTGGCGAGGATGAAGGAAGCTCATGAAGTTCAGTAATCTCGGCCAGATACTCTTGGCCTCTGTCGTCTCCGTAGGGCTTTGCCTGGGAGTGACCTCGTGCAGCACCAGCTTTACAGTCGGCTTCCTTTATGTCGTCGGCGCGTCTACGACCAATGGAGCCTCGGGCCAGATTTCGGGTTTCAAGATCAATAATGACACCGGCCGCCTGACCCCGATTAAGAAGTCGCCGTTCAGCAGCGCAGGCGCTAATCCCATCCGCGCCGTAGTCTTTCCCGGCGGACGATTTATTTATGTGCTGAACTCCAGGCCAAGCGGTACCACCGGCGGCAATATAGCGTTGTTCACCGTCGGTGGCGATGGAGTCCTGGCCTTTCAGGCGAGCTACAGCAGCCAGGGCAACATACCGGTTTCTATTGCCGCCGGCAGTAATGGCGGTAGCTTTCTCTACGTGCTGGATCAACAGGTGCTCGACAGCACCGGCAACGTGGTCAACTCCGGCAACGGGGCCATCACGGCATTCTCTGTAGACCCCAACACCGGACGCCTGTCACTGATTACTAATCAGCAGGTGCTGGCTCCCGGCGGCGGCCAGTTGACGTATTTCCCAGTTGGCAACAAGCCGACGGCATTCGGTCCGATTAGTGGCAGCGCGATCACTGGCTCCAGCGTTTACACGGTCGATTCCGACCAGTCCATTTTCCCGTATTCGGTCAATCCTCAAAACGGCCAGCTGGCGGTGACGCAAAATGGACCGCAGCCCACAGGGGCAACCCGTATCAGCGTGATTGGCGGCAGCGGCGCGAATGTCTTTCTGTTGGATGCGGGCACCACGCCGAGCACGATTCTTGCCTACACACGTGGGCCAAACGGCTCTCTGCAGACCGTCGTTGGTGGCGCCATTAAGAATGAGCCGACCGTGACCAATCCCAGCGACCTGGTAGTCGACTCCAAAGGCAAATTTCTATACATCGCCAACAGCGGACCGAACAACAATCCCAGCAATCCGTCGAGCGCGATCAGCGCCTATTCCATTTTGCCCAATGCCAACGGCGGACTGCTGACCGTCGTTGCTGGAGAGCCGTTCCCTTCCGGGGCACAACCCGTCTGCATACTGGAAGACCCCTCCAACCAGTACATCTATACGGCCAACTTCAGCGACAGCACGGTGACCGGCAGAAAGATCGATACCAACACCGGCGTTTTGAGCGATCTGATCAAAGGCACTAGCTTCTCAACAGCCGGAAATCCAACATGGTGCGTCGTTAGCGGTAGAACGCAGTAGATCTACCACACCACCTTTGCCAGAAGGCTCGCGGCAAGCGGGCCTTCTGCATTCCAACCCTGCTTGAAGATGGCAGTACTACTGCCCTGAGATAGGCATCACGCCATGTCCCCAGTTAAAGACTGCACCGGGGGATTCTCCACCCCGGCTTAGTCACGGCAACACACTGAAACGCATAAATGAAGGCGCCTGAGCTAGCCGAAAGCCGCTCAAGCTTTTACAATTCAAGGGGAGTCATCCCCATCCAGGTTTTGCTGCGATTGCAGCCCCAGGTCGCTGTATCTGCGTCCAGGACGAAGGAAGCGCATGAAGTTGAGGAAATTCGGTCAGGTTTTGCTGGCCATTGCTGTATCCCTAGGTTCGAGTTTTCTAATCACCGCGTGTGGCAACACACATACTATCGACTTCCTTTACATCACTTCCTCGAAGAATAATCCGGGGCAGGTTGCTGTCTACAAAGTCGACAGCGGATCGGGCGCACTCATCCAAATCCCCCAGTCACCCTACCCTTCGGGTGGCCGTAATCCCGTAGCGGAAGTGACCTCGCCGAATGCCAAAAATCTCTACGTGATCAATCGCGACGACAACACCGTCGTGCAGTTCGCGATTGGCACCGATGGCAAACTCTACCCCCTGCACACCGTAAATACACCGGGTGGCTTCCCCGTTGCAGTGGCCATCAATGCGGCTGGTACTTTCCTGTACGTGGTGGATACTTATCAATCCGGCTTTACCGATGCGACGCCGGGTTCTGGCGCTGTCGTGGTCTATCCGGTGGCTAAGGATGGGTCTCTTGGCACCGCTGTCGCCAACGGAAACCTGGCCTACTTTCCGGTCGGCGTCGCACCAGCCGGAGTGACCGTGCTTCCCGATGGCAGCTCGGTATACGTGGCCACCAAAGGTGGCACCACAAAGGCTGATGGTGTCCAACTGGGACGCGTTTACACATTCAACTCCAGCAGCGGCGGTTCGCTCACAGCCATTGGAACCGGCTTTGTTGCGGCTGGCGTGGCGCCGACCGCAATTGCCAGCGATCCCACCGGTCGCTTCGTCTACGCGACTGACGGATCCGCGAATCAGCTGATTGGGTATAGCGTGACTTCCGGCGGAATGCTTACTCCAATGATCAACGGGCCCTTTAAGACCGACCTGTTCCCGGTCAGCGTTACCATCGATCCCCGCGGATTCTACATATACGTTGCAAACTTCAATGCCAATACACTGAGTGCCTACGCCATCGATCAATCCAATGGCACTCCCAGCCAGGTCGCGGGTTCGGGCACCTTTGGCACCCGCACTGGCCCTACATGTGTCATTGTCGAGCCCTCCCTTGGACGCTACGTTTATACCTCCAACTTCCTCGACAACACGATCACGGCTCTACAGCTCAATCCTCACACTGGAGGCTTGATCGGCGTGCAGAACTCGCCCTTCGCCGCTCCCGGTCAGCCTACCTGTGCAGCAGCGATCGCGCACGGGAATCACTCCCTTCAGGCGGTCCCATAACCCGGCTATATTTGAATGCAAAGAAAAGGTCCGCTTCTATGGCGGACCTTTTTTCATGCTCGGTTAGCTCTTTTTGGAGGAGACGAAATGCTGCGGAGAAACAGTTCGAGGAACCTGAGCATGGCTTGTGTCAGAGGCGCAGCCAGCGCTTCATCCACCGCGCTCCCGGGCGCTCCACCAGATGCAGCGCGGCCAGCGCTCCCATCACCAACAGCAGGTACGAGATCCACGGATCAAACTGGTTCAGTCCCGTCCAATCCAATATGCGAGATTCATGCAGCAGGGTCCACATGTTGAAGTGCAGTAGATAAAGGCAGTAGCTGGCTTCGCCGATGAGGACAAAGGCGCGGAAGCTGAAGAAGTGCGCCAGGGGATTGGTACCCGCAAGCCCCAGGATGAGCGCCCCGAAGAGCGGCATGAGGAGGCCGTCGTGCATCAAGGCGTAGGGCAGCCTGCTCCCATAAAAAAGCATGACGTACAGCCCCACAAATCCCACGATCCCCAGCCACAAGCGCAGGCGCGCTGCGGGTGGAATGCGCTGGTTCACGGCTGCCAGTGTCACTCCAAACAGGAACGAAGGCAGGTGGGGCAGCGGTGTATATTTCAGCGTCCTCATCCAGAGGCCGTTGGTGTAGCGGCCGGGGTGAAGGTCGCCGTCGGGATGCAACCAGGTGTAGAGCGCGGGCGCGACCATGCCAGCTACCCAGAAGATGAGCAGCAGCCCAAAGAGCCGCCTCCACTCTCGCGGCATGCGCCAGCGGATCAGCCAGGGAAAGAGAATGATGAAGAAGATTTCGGCGGACATGGTCCACGCCGGGGTGTTCCAGAAAGTGGAGAGCGCCGGGCTCCACCCCTGCAGCAGCAATGGCGTCAAGATAGCCCCGGCCACAAACATCGCCCGCGAATGGGCATGGAGTTCCATGCCAAGCATCTGCACGGAGACCAGCAGGCTGAGAATATAGACCGGGTACAGCCGCGTCAGGCGCGCCCTCCAGAAGCGTGAGGCAGAGACCTCTCCGCGAGCGCCACGATCGGCGTAGTTATAAGCAAGGATGAAGCCGGAGAGCAGCAGAAAAAAACTTACCGAGATAAATCCGGCATCGACAATCGGCGCGAACCAGCCAAACCATTGCGGATTGGAAAAGTGGAAAAAGACAAGATTGAGCGCTGCAAAAGAGCGAAGACCGGTCAGAGCAGGCAGCCGGGAAGGCTTTTCTTGCGTGGCGGGGCTATCCCCGGTCAGGCCGTCACCAACGAGCCGATCTTCTCTCCGCTCACCACTCGACGGATGTTGCCCGGGTGGTTCATGTTGAAGATGATCATCGGCAGATTGTTGTCTTTGCAAAGGCTCACCGCGGTTGCGTCCATCACCTTCAACCCTAGCCGCAGGATTTCCATGTAGGTGATGTGCTCGAACTTGACAGCATCCTTACTCAGGACGGGATCGGCGTCATACACGCCTTCGACCTTGGTCGCCTTCAGCAGGACGTCCGCCTTGATCTCCATGGCGCGAAGTGACGCTGCGGTATCGGTGGAGAAGTAGGGGTTGCCCAGCCCGGCAGCAAAGATCACTACGCGGCCTTTCTCGAGGTGACGGACGGCGCGCCTGCGGATGTAAGGTTCCGCCACGCGATTCATCTCGATGGCCGACATCACCCGGCAGACCGTGCCCTTCTTCTCAATCGCATCCTGGAGTGCCAGGGCATTGATCACCGTCGCCAGCATGCCCATGTTGTCTGCGGAAACGCGGTCCATATCCTTGGCCTGCTCCGCCACCCCGCGAAAGAAGTTGCCGCCGCCTACAACAATCGCGACTTCGACGCCCATAGCATGGACCTCAGTGATTTCCTGCGCGATTTCGTGAACGCGAGTGACATCAACGCCAAAGCCTCGACCCGCAGCCAGGGCTTCCCCGGAGAGCTTCAGAACTATTCTTTTATACATTCCCTCAGGAGTATCGCACACCGCTCCGGCCCCGCTGTAGCAGGAAATCTCGGTCGTATTTGCCACTACTCGCCGCGCTGGTCGTAGAGTTCCTTCTCTGACATAACGGGATGGTTCGCAAACTCTGTGCCGCTCCGGCCTGCAGCGCCAAACATGGGACCGCGAGCTGGTAAAACCGGCGCGAAGGCCGCAAGTCCCACAAGTTGAGGCACATCGTCGTAGATCGCCTCCATGCCCCCTCGCAGGGAATAGCTCTCATGCCAAAAACCGGTTCCACCAGAATCCTTGAGAAACGCCTTCCACCACTGGCGGTGCGGGTCCGAGCGTGTCCAATCGAGCAGCGTATCCTGATCCCGCCAGTACTGGCGCATACCGACGTGAGCGGGGAACAGAGAATAGATGATCGTCTCGTGGCGAAGGAGGCCGTCTGGACGACTCGCGGCGGAGGCTGAGATCTTGGGACCAAAGCCCAGCAGGGTCTTGATCCCGGTGACGCGATTCACCCTCATTCCCAAATAGACCACTACCAGGTCGGGGTATCCCGATAGATCGACGGTCCGTCGTTCAACATGTGTCGTCATATCATCCAGAGATGCGCGCACAACTGCAATCGTCGCGTAGTATCTTTAGTCACAATCTTTCGATAAAAGGAGAGGCCCGGAGCATGTGCCCCGGGCCTGGCGACTCTGGCTGTTCCTTGCTTCGTTACTCGTGCTCAACTGCAGACGGCTTGATCTGGGCTACCGTGTATCCGGCATCGCCAACTTTGAAGCGTGCGAAGCGGCGCACCGTCATGTTCTCGCCCAGCTTGCCGACCTTCTGGCCGATGAGTTCCTTGATGGTGACCGATTGCTCCTTGATGAATGGCTGCTCCAATAGGCACACCTCCTCGTAGAATTTGCTCATCTTGCCTTCGACGATCTTCTCGATCACCGCGGCAGGCTTGCCCGTAGCAGCGGCCTGGGCGCGATAGATATCCTGCTCGCGCGCGAGATCTTCCTTGGTCACGTCTTCAGTGCGGATATATCGCGGATCGGTGGCCGCGATGTGCATCGCAATATCCTTCAGCAGCTCCTGGAAATCTTCGGTGCGGGCCACAAAATCGCTCTCACAATTAACTTCCAGCAGCACGCCAATCTTGCCGCCGGCGTGAATGTACGTGCCAACCGCGCCCTCGCTGGTGTTGCGGGTGGCCTTCTTTGCTGCCGAAGCCATCCCCTTCTTGCGCAGGACCACGATCGCCTCTTCCACATTGCCATTCGCCTCCATCAGGGCGGAGCGGCAATCCATCATCGGAGCTCCAGTCTTTTCACGCAGATCTTTTACCTGTGCAGCAGAAATGTTCTCAGTCACGGTCGACATCCTTTTTCCCTGATCGCTTTCAGTTGAAAATCTACCAGCAATAAGAGCCATCAAAACGGCTCCAGTCCTATAACGCAATTCCACAACTACGCTCCCGGATGTTCAGAGGCGAAGTACTGATTTTCTTTTCGGAAAGCCACGCCGGGATCTGCTGCTTCAAATCCACCAGAAGTGAGACTACTACAGCCAGACACAAGGAAAGCGTGGCACGAAACTCCGCGGCCACGCTCCCTGAACAGCCCGACGCGAATCTCAGCTCAAAAAGGCAGATCCGGAATCGCCTTACAGTCCGCTTTCCACCGCTTCCGGTTCGTCCCCGGCAGTAGTGGCCGCCGGAGCCTTGCGAATGCCCCCACCCAGTGCTGCTTCGAGATCAACCACTTCTGGTTCGGCTGCGGTGGCGTCGGGAGCTGCGGAAACAGCCTCGACATGCCCGAGGACTGCTGCCTGCGGCTCTTCAACCTTGGTCGCACTGCTGACGCCGGCCACTTCAATAAACTGCTTGTCGTTCGCTATCTGTACACCCTCGATCACCGAGTCGGAGACCTTTGAAGTGAAGAGGCGAATCGCTCGCAGGGCATCATCGTTGCCCGGAATCACATAATCGACCACGGTGGGATCGCAATTCGTGTCGACAACGGCAACCACCGGGATGCCCAGCTTGCGGGCTTCGCTCACGGCAATGGCTTCATTGTTTGAGTCGACGATGAAGAGCGCATCCGGCAGCCGCTTCATGTTCTTGATGCCGGCAAGGTTCGCCTGCAAATGCTTGCGCTCGCGTTCCAGCTTGATGACTTCCTTCTTGGTCAACAGCTCATAGCGGCCGTCGGTGGCCATTTCATCCAGTTCCTGAAGACGCTTGACGGATTTCTGCACCGTGACCCAGTTTGTCAGCAAGCCACCCAGCCAGCGCTGGTTAATGTAGAACATGCCGCAGCGGTTCGCTTCTTCCGCAATGGCGTCCTGTGCCTGACGCTTGGTGCCGACAAACAGAATGACCTTGCCACTAGCCGTCAACTCGGTGACGAACTTGCTGGCTTCCTTGAACATCTTCAGAGTCTTCTGCAGATCGATGATGTAGATTCCGTTGCGCTCGCCGAAGATAAATTCCTTCATCCGCGGATTCCAGCGCTTTGTCTGATGCCCGAAGTGGACTCCCGCTTCGAGCAGCTCCTTCATGGTGATAGTGGCCAATCGACCTCCTCTTGAATTGCATCTCGGCTTGCTTCTTCGCGTCGAGAGCGATCTGCTCGTAGCGCGATCACTTGCCGAAATTTATCCCCTTTGGGGAAATTGAACTCCAACACTTTGTGCAGGCTCCCGAAGGAACAGGAGCCTGCAAATCGTGATTCCAAATGAGCCGGAAGAGACTAACGCTTAGAGAACTGGAAGCGTGCGCGAGCGCCCTTCTGACCGTACTTCTTGCGCTCCTTGATGCGGGCGTCGCGAGTCACCAGGCCATCGGCCTTGAGCATCTTGCGCAGTTCCACATTGAAAATCATCAAGGCCCGAGTGATACCGAGCTTGACTGCGTCGGCCTGCGCGCTGACGCCGCCGCCGCGAACCGTGGTCACAACGTCGAAGTTTGCCAAGGTCTCAGTCAGTACCAGGGGACGCTTGGCGGAAACCCGCTGCTGCTCCGTCACGAAGTACACTTCAAATGGCTTTTTATTTACGGTGAAGCCGCCATTGCCGGGACGCAAAAATACGCGTGCGACGCTCGACTTCCGCCGTCCTGTGCCGTAGTACTGAACCAGATCTGCCATGTCCATCCTATGTAACTCTCTAGCGTTCACTTCGCAGTAAACGAATCTTTTTCCCAACTCACAAAAAATTAGTTCGCCTTAAGCCGCGGCGACTACTTTTTGCGGAGCGACGCGAACTCCAGCACTTGCGGTTGCTGGGCTTGGTGGGGATGAGTCCCGCCCTTGTAGACCTGTAGCTTGGTGGCCATCTGGCGCCCCATCTTGGTCTTGGGCAGCATACCCTTCACGGCCTCTTCCACAATTTTTTCCGGGCGACGAGCAAGCAGGCGCGTGAACGACTCTTCGCGCAAACCGCCCGGGAAGCCGGTGTAGCGGCGATAGACCTTCTGCTGGCTCTTTAAGCCGGTCAAGCGGATCTTCTCGGCGTTGATCACGATGACGTGGTCGCCCATGTCGATGTATGGCGTGTACTTCGGGCTCTTTTTGCCGCTGAGCACACTGGCGGTTTCAGTCGCCAGACGTCCCAGCGTCTTGCCCGTGGCGTCCACCACGAACCACTTGCGGGTAATCTCGAGCGAGCTTGGAATATACGTTGACATCTATACTGTTCTCCCCAGCAAACGTGTCACAGACACGCAATTGCTCACGCAAAGCGCCTCTGCGGCCAAAAATAGTTCCCACGGTGACAGTCACTGTTCGCGTGAGTACTGCAGAATCAAACCGATTGGGCTTCCGGGTTCGCTTGCCTACTAATAACTGCGGATGTAACGCAGAAGGGCAGACACGAACTACGCAAGAGCTTCAGAATAGTCGAAGACCAGCGCAGAGTCAACGAACAAGGCGCTTAACCGCCAGCCACCGAGTCCGGGCTCTGTCGTTTCTGGAGGGCACCGGAACCAAAGCGCTCTCAAATCTCCGGATAAAAATCAAAGAACGCATCGATGCTCTGCCGCAGCTGGGCCTCGATCTCTTCTCGCGAACCCTCCAGAATGTGCATCGTCACCCGGGCCTCGCGCCCGTTCTTCAACTTCACCGCAGCCTCGCCCACCTCGGTGATTTCCTCCGCCGGAAGCAGCCGCATGCCGTATACCAATGTCAGATTCGCCATGCCGCTCATCTTAATTCGGAGCAGCCGCGTAAGGAAGTTGTCACCACCAGGCAATCGTAGAAGCAATCGCCGCAGCCATACCGATCGCAGAGGATCCGCATCGTTTCCCGCTAGCCGGCATCTCTTAAGTATTTGACTGTCTGTAGATTACCTAGAAATGGCGCGATATCGCCGAGCGTCACACGCCAAGTACAATCAAAGTCACTCTATGTCTCAGACCATTCGCGATACTGTCATCCTCGGTTCAGGTTGCGCCGGACTTACGGCCGCCATCTATGCCGCCCGCGCTAACCTGAAACCGCTCGTTCTGGAGGGCCATGAGCCCGGCGGCCAGCTATCCCTTACCACCCTGGTAGAGAATTTTCCCGGGTGGGCCGAGGGAATTCAGGGTCCCCAACTAATAGAAAATATGAAGCAGCAGGCGGCTCGCTTTGGCGCCGAATTTCAAATGGCCCATCTCGTATCTGTAGACCTATCCCGCCGTCCCTTTGTGCTCAACCTGGGGCAGGAGGAGGTGAGAACTCACACCCTCACCATCGCCAGCGGAGCCTCAGCCCGATGGCTGGGTCTTCCGTCGGAACAGGCACTGATCGGCCACGGGGTAAGCTCCTGCGCCACCTGCGATGGTTTCTTTTTCAAAGGTAAGGAGATCGCAGTTATCGGCGGCGGAGACTCGGCCATGGAAGAGGCGCTCTTCCTGACGCGCTTTGCCTCGAAGGTCACCGTCATCCATCGCCGCGAGCACTTCCGCGCCTCCAAGATCATGCTGGAGCGCACCATGGCCCACCCCACGGTGCAGTTCCTCACCAACACGGGGGTGGAAGAAGTCCTCGGCGTGGAAGAGAAAGAAGTCCGCGGATTGCGTCTCCTTAACACGCTCACCGGGCAGGAAACCATGCTTCCAGTGAGCGGAGTATTTCTCGCCATCGGCCATACACCCAATGCCTCCATGTTCGCCGGGCAGATCGATCTCGACCAGGACGGCTACGTCCTCACCCACGACAACGTCTTCACCCGTGCCCCTGGAGTCTTCGCCTGCGGGGATGTCCAGGACAGGCGCTATCGTCAAGCAATCACCGCGGCAGGATCCGGCTGCATGGCCGCACTCGAAGTCGAGAAATACCTCGATGAGCACAACCGCTAAGCAGATACCAACAAGTGTGCAGGGTGGGGACTATGGCTCGCGGGCCAAGGCCATCCCCGAGACACCTGTAAAACTGAAATGAGAAGAAAGTTTTTGCAATTGGCGAACTAAGGGCGCAGATACGGCTTCTCTGAGTTAGGAGCCGTAGGTTAGATCGTTACAGAAGGTGGTGCCGCTTGTGCACGGTGCTAGCCAATTGCACATCAGTTGCAAAAAGATGCGCAACTTCCCCATCGCGCCATGCCCTGCGCTCGACCGTGTGGAGTACCGCCGTTACCGCTGCAGCGCGGGGGGTATGCGTGGCATCCCACACACCGTAAGCGTAGGCCTGGCGCTGGTTTCGGACCATAAGCGCGATCACCAACCCGACCACGATGGCGACCCACACCCACTCCGGAGCACTCTCTATCACGAAGACCAATTTATCCATGGTGCAATTCCTTTCACACTCAGCCGACTGCCAGACTTGTTGCAGGCGCGGCACGGAACGTCAGCCCATTTCGGCACTAGTCGACGCCCTATCCCGCCGCCCCGCACACAAATAAGACGACGTGGCGAACGAGAAGTTACCGTTTAGTGGCAATTTTTGGGCCACATCCGGTCGGCCATCCGTTTATGCTGAAGACTGGATTCAGATTACGTGAAATGCAAGGGAATCACGCCAAATGCATGGGACGGGAATCGATTGTGCCAGTGCCCCTGTCTGAGGAAAGTCTTAATTTTGCGAGGCCCGGAATACTAATCATGGCAACCGCCCTGAAAGTCGCCACCCGACCGCCTGAACCCTATTCTTATCCCCGGGTTGGCTCGTACATGTCCGGCCATTGCATGGTTGGTGGTTGGCGGAGCCATCTGCGTCATTGGATTGAATATAGCGGGTGCAACCTATGTCCCCAACAGCCCCCCGGAATTGGCCCGCCGTGAGCCCCGACAAGTCCTTGACCTTCTCGCAACGGCTGACGCAGATTGAGCAGCAGATCATGGCCGCTTGCCGTCGCGCCGGTAGATCACGCGATCAGGTCCTGCTCATGGCCGTCTCCAAAACCCATTCCGCCGAAGCGGTGCAGGAAGCTATCGCTGCGGGAGTCGCGCATTTCGGCGAAAACCGCGTGCAGGAGTTCGCTCAGAAGTCGCTGGCCCTGGCCCAATTAGAAGTGGCGAGAGGCGAAGCAAATCTCGCGTCGAGCCCCCCCCTCTTCCACCTCATCGGCCACCTGCAGTCGAACAAGGCCGCCAAGGCGGTCGAAATCTTCGATGCGATCGATACGCTCGACTCCCTCCGCCTGGCCCAGCGCTTGAGCGAAGTCGCCCAAACGCACAGCCGCAAGCTGCCGGTATTACTTGAAATCAAACTAAGTTCCGAGGAAAGCAAGACCGGCCTCCATCCCCAATCGCCCGAACTGATCGAACTGCTCGAGCGAATCCCCTCTCTCAACGGGCTCGAGCTGCGCGGCTTGATGACCGTGCCTCCGTACAACCAGGATCCCGAGGCGGCGCGTCCGTATTTTCGCCAGCTTCGCGAACTCCGCGAACAGTTGACACTGGCGCATCCCTCCCTCTGCTTCGAAGAGCTGTCCATGGGCATGTCCGGCGATTTCACGGTAGCCATCGAGGAAGGCGCGACCGTGGTGCGCATCGGCACGGCCCTGTTCGGGGAGCGCGGATTGCCCCGGTGATTCCCGTCCGGGACTCGCCTCAGGGGGCAACTTTCGCTGTCAAGGTTCACCCCCGTGCCAGGAAAACTGCCATCACCGGCGTCTTCGGCGAGGGCGCGAACGCCGCGCTCAAGATCGCTCTCTCAGCCCCTCCCGTTGAAGGACGCGCTAACGAGGCCTTGATCGAATTTTGCGCGGATTTGTGCCAGGTTCCACGCTCCGCCGTCTCTGTCATCTCCGGCTCGCAGTCCCGAAACAAAGTGATTCGCGTCGCAGGCCGCACCGCAGAACAGATCAACCGGACCCTTGCCGGGCATCTAGAGCAGAAGTAGAGATAATGTGATGTATCCAGCGTCAGCGATGCAGGCATTTTCTTGATGAAAATGCCTGCAGAGATCTGTGGCTCCGTTTACAGTAACCCTGCTTCTGCCCTAGTCTTTTCAGGGCACACTAGAAATCGAATTGCGTAGTCCTACACGCAGGTAAGCGGAGGTGTTGGGATGGCCAGTCGGACGACGCTGTTGCTAGGGGCGAGCGGACTCATTGGAAGCCTATGCCTGCAGGAACTGCTCCGGGCCGAAGCCTACCGGAATGTGGTGGCACTGGTGCGCAGTCCCCTGGGTATGCAACACGCGAAGCTGGCCTCTCATGTCGTCGACTTTGAACGCCGCGAAACCTTCGCCGAATTCACGAGAGTTGACGACGTCTTCTCCTGCATCGGCACCACGCGGAGTCAGGCCGCCTCCGATCAGGCCTATCGCCGGATCGACTTCGATATCCCTAACGATGTAGCACAGCTTTCGTTTGAATGCGGAGCGGCGCAGTTTCTTATCGTCTCTTCAGTCGGAGCCAATCCACGCTCCAGGGTTTTCTATACAAGATTGAAGGGCGAGATCGAACAGGCACTCGGGCGCATGCCATTTCAATCCGTGCATATCTTCCGCCCTTCTTTTCTGATGGGAGCCCGGCCCCAATCCCGCCCCACAGAGATTGCACTGGCAAAGGCCGCGCCGTTTTTCTCGTGGATGCTTGCCGGTCCCCTGCGGAAGAATAAGCCTATCCAGGCTGCGGTCGTTGCCCGCGCCATGGTGCGTGCCGCGCTAGCTGGCGCCAGCGGCGTACAGATTTACGAGTTCGACCGGATTCAGGCGCTAGGCACTTGATTTCGACGAGGGGCTCGCTCGGTATCCTTTCCGGTACACTTTTCCCTAAGTCAATCGAGAAGCTCAAGACCACGAAGGAACGCGCATGAACCTGTACGCCGCCGTCCTCGGCGCGATCGTTCTCACCTTGCTCACCGTATCGCTGGTGCAGTTGCGCGGAGTCAAGACCAAGGCCGATTACCTCGTCGCCGGGCGCTCCCTGCCAGCCTTCGTGCTGGTCTTCACGCTGCTCTCTTCCTGGATCGGTTCCGGCTCCCTGCTGGGTGGCGCAGAGAACGCCTACCATCATGGCTTTGCAGCCCTATGGCAGGCGGGCGGAGGATGGGCAGGCCTGCTCTTGATTTACTTCATCGCACCCCGCGCCAGGAAATTTGCCCAGTTCACCATCCCCGATCTACTTGAAGCCCGCTACAACCAGGCCGCCCGTGTATTGGGAGTCATCGCCGTCCTCTTCGCCTACACCGCCATCACCAGTTATCAGCTCACCGGCGGTGGAGATATCCTCCATCTCGTCTTCCCCACCCTCATCTCCGCCGACCTGGGCAAGTACATCATCGCTGCCTTCGTGATCCTCTTTACCGCAATTGCCGGAATGGCCTCGGTCGCCTACATGGACGTCGTCATCGGGATGCTCGCAACCATCGCCATGTGTCTGGCGCTGCCGGTACTGCTCCATTCGGCTGGTGGTTGGAGCCATGTCACCGAGACGCTGCCCGCTACCCACTTCCAGTTGCTGGGAGACTTCACCCTCCTGCAGGCGCTCGAACTCTTTTTACCAACCTGCCTGCTGATGCTCGGCAACCAGTCCATGTATCAGAAGTTCTTTTCTGCGAAGTCGGAAAAGGACGCGCGCAACGCAGTCGTGGGCTGGATCGTCGGCACCATCGTGCTCGAGACGGTCATCGTGGCGCTCGCAGTCGTTGGCTCGGTGCGCTTCCCGACGGGAGAAGTTGCGCAGCACCCCCGCGAGATCATCGCCTATACCGCACTCCACGGACTGCCCGCATTCCTGGGTGCCTTGCTGATGGGATCGGTCTTTGCCAAGATCATCTCCACCGCGAACAACTACCTGTTCTCCCCGGCAACGAATCTGGTCAACGATGTCTTCGTCCGCTACCTGTCACCGGATGCTTCCAACAAACGCATTCTGATCGTCTCCCGCCTGATGGTGGCGCTCCTTGGCGTTTGGGCGCTCTATCAGGCTCTGCATACAGACTCGGTCCTGAAGAAGACTCTCTATGCCTACACCATCTATTCCGCCGCACTCACGCCGGTGATTCTGGCCGCCTTCTACTCGCGCCGTGCCAATGCCGCAGGAGCAGTCAGTGCGATTGGCGCCGGCACATTTGTAACCTTCTTCTGGGATGTGCCCTTCGTCCAGCACCACCTGCCCGCAGTCCTCGCCCAGCGCGACGCCATCTTTCCCGCACTGCTTGCATCACTGCTATGCCTGGTAATCGTCAGTCTTGCCACCAAGCCCCCCAATCCGGAGCAGGTAGCCCTCTTCTTCCCGGAGTAGAGTCATCGAGCATCAACCGATTGTCCATCCGGTGGGATCATAAAGAGTGCTCGGGATCAATCGGCCCCAGTACAAATGGAGCACCTATTGAAAATTCACCCCTGGCTTAGTACTTTTAGCTCGAGCATTCCGCGCGAGCAGGGGCGGGCTTCGGAATCTTGAACGTAACCGCGCCCCTGCGAATCCCCAAGGGATGAAGTTCGTTGATTCCCCAGCCTCGCAAGAAAAGTGAATTCCATGATGCAGGCGACCGAATTCGAACTTCGGAACCGGTGGTGGTTCTTTGGTGCTATCTTCGGCGCGTCCTTTTTTTTCCTGGCCTTCGATCACACGCCTGTGAGCTTCGCGGCCTCGCTGAACATCCTTTGGGTCTACGCCGGATTAGCAGTTTCGCCGCTGCTGAGTTGGTTGGCCGGGGTTACGATGCGGAAGCGCGGTCAGGCGCTGTCGTCGGCATCCAAGCCATAACCAACCAGCCATATGTGGGTGACTAAGCAGAAGAGTAATCTGAATCAGCCACCAGCACAGGCGCCAAAGGCCGCCGCGCGGCCAGCACAATGACAATGCCCATCGCTACGCTCACTCTCGAACTTCGCATCGAGCACGCGCAGTCACTCAAAGACCGGCGGCAGGTTGTGCGTTCGCTCAAAGAAAAGTTGAAGGTTGGCTTCAATATCTCCGTCGCCGAGTTGGACGAGGCCGTCACATGGCAGTCTGCTACCCTTGGAATTTGCGCCATCTCGCGTTCTCACGACTACCTGGCCGGATTGATGCAGCAGGTGGAGAACGCCGCCGTCCGCATCAGCAATGACCTCGGTGCTGAAATCAGCGACTGCTACTGGCAGATCGTGGACGAATAGGGGTTTGGCCTTCCCGGTTTTGCGGACGCAATCTTCGTGCTGCGGTTAGAAAAGTTCTCCCGAGAATCGTTTCTATCTCTGATATTCTCAACAGTTTACCTAAGGAAGTTCGGCATGCCAGAACCACGCGCGCGCCAATATCATCGGAACCGCGTTGCTGAATCGCTTCGCGAAGAAGTCAGCGCCATCATCGAAGGCGAACTCTCCGACCCCCGGATCAGCTTCTGCTACATCAGTGAAGTGCTGCTCAACCCCGGCGGCAAATCCGCCCGCGTCTATGTCGCTGTCGATGGCGGCATGAAAGAAGAGACTGAAACCATCGAGGCGCTGATGAACGCACGCGGACACATCCGCCACAGCCTGCTTGAACTCATGGGGGTCCGCCATGTGCCTGAGCTTAGCTTCCATATTGACCGCTCTGAAAAAATGAAGAATCGCATCGACCAGCTTCTTGGACGTGAGAAAAAGAAGAAGGCAAAGTCCGGGCTGGCGAAGGATCCCGCTGCCACTTAAGAACGAAGCAGCCCGGGCGCCACCCCGGCCCCAACCCATGCAACACCACGAGCGAATCCGCAGCCCGCAGGAGACGGACCAGCCGGGTATATGCGCTGGCGTTCTCAATTGCCTTCCTGCGGACCGAGGTCGGCCATAGAATCCACTACTTGGCTTGATGTTCCTTCGACTCCAGTGCGCCCGCAATCTGATAGCCTTAATTATGTGGTTTCTAAAGTGTTGCGAGTCCGGCAA